>JANMTF010000143.1:0-13823 GCA_031390175.1 Polaromonas sp. | reverse complement strand
GGCGCAGGTTTGCTTTCTACCTTGAAGGTGCGCAGGGTGAGCTTGCCTTGGCGCTGCTGCTGGAGGGCATCAAAGCCTTCTTCCAGTTCGGCAAAAATATCGCGCTTCTTGGTCATGGTGCTTTCCTTTCTGGGATCTTGGTTTCAGCTTGGCGTTGGTCTAGTTCGCGTTTCAGCATTTGCTTTAAGGCCTTGCGTTGATCGGGTGTCAGGTCGTCGGTTTGGTCTTTGTCAAACACCGTAAACAGCCAAAACTGGTCGCCGCCTAGCCACCAGTAATAAATAACCCGCAAGCCGCTACGTGTGCCTTTGCTACGGCGCGGGTCAGGTTGCCGCAGCTTGCGCAGCCCGCCGGTGCCTTCCATCACATCGCCCGCCACTGGGTTGACCATTAGCTCTTGCTGCAGATCGCTGTAGGCATCGTCGATCATGTAGTCTTTGCGGGTTCGCTCGAAGGCAGGAAGTTCTACAAAGGTGGCTTGCAAAGTATTTATGGTACGTTAGTTGCGTACCCTTTGTAGGCCGACCAAACAACTCAAAGCCACCTGCGGATCGGGGCGCTGCCAAACGCGGCGGGTGTGAGAACTTGGGGGCTCTGGGGATCACCGTGGACGCGGAGATGGTTTGACGGTCGCTATAGCTGTTCCTCAAAATAAACGCTCTCCGATCACCCTGAGCCTGTAGAAGGGCTCGCAAAGGCGTCGCCCCTCGGGCAAACTCAGGACAGGCCACGCTTGGAGCTAACGGAGTGAGTCGGCATGTATTGATGGGTGGACTTGGCGATGGCTTGCCCTGCACGGTTTGTGGAGTGTGTAAGCAATTTGCTGCGATGCGGCATGCTGTTGAGGAAATAAATATTGTTATTTTTTACTATTGCTACGAAAAATCTAGTTATTTAGTTAAATTTCTCACATATTTTTGGTAAAAATAAGCTAAAGTGCATCAAGTACATAAAATTATGCGAAATGATGTACCTCAGGCAACTGTTGGCAGCTCGCGAGGATCGAAAAAACCTCAAAAAATGCTGTTTTGAGATGTTTTTAAGGTATCAATAGGCCTGCAGCCCTTTAGAATGATGCGGGAGCAGCTAGTTTTTGTATAGCATGTCCAGGCTGGCATACTGGCCTGCGCAAGCTGCCAAAACTGCTCGCGTGCCGCCACAAGCAGCGCAATAATGCAGGTATTCGTAACCACTAAGGACATCGCCATGAAGGGTAATTTTGCAGCGTTAGTGCTGCCTGTGCCGGGCGCAGTGTGAATGAAAACACTTTCCAAAATGGCTCTACTGGCCGCGCTGGCCATAGCCGCAGCGAGCGCGCTTGCACAAGACTACGCCCGCGAGGCACGCTATGCGCAAGAGGTGACTTCGGGCCTGGTGGTGGGCGACGCGGTGCAGATCAAGGCCGCCTCCGGGCGGGAGTTTTTAGCGCTGCACACACAGGGTAAGGCTGGCAGGGCCGCTATCGTCTTGGCCCACGGCGTGGGGGTGCACCCTGACTTTGGCCTGGTAGGCCTGCTGCGTGCCAAGCTCTCAGACCTGGGCTACACCACCTTGGCTGTCCAGATGCCAGTGCAAAGCAAAGAGGCCAAGGTAGAGGACTACTTTCCGCCCGTGTTCCCCGATGCCGCCGATAGGCTGGCCAAAGCCGCCGACTGGCTGCGTGCCAAGGGCCATAGCGACGTAGTGCTGCTGTCGCACAGCATGGGTGCGTGGATGGCTAACGAATACCTTGACAAAGCGCATGAAACTACATAGTGCTGGGCCTGACGGGCAGCTACTCATGGGGCATGCGGCGCTACGCGTTGCCCGTGCTCGATGTCTATGGTGAGCAAGACATTGCACCTGTGCTGGGCGCGGCGCTACGGCGCAAGTGGGCGTTGCAAGAAGCTAATGGCTCCAAGCAAGTAAAAATTGGCGGCGCCGACCACCATTACGCAGGCCGCGAGAATGTGCTGGCCGCTGCGGTGGATGGGTTTTTGCAGCAGCGCAAGTAGCTGCTGCATGGCGCTGATCACGGCCCGGATGACAGCGCTGGTGTGCGCGCTGGCGAGCGCGCGGCACATCGCCAATGCTTAAGGCTGCGGGCCCCAAGGCGCAGATTGCAGCAACTGCACTTCTTGCGTTTTCACCAAGGGACGGCTCTGTTTGGCGAAGGCCATAAAGGCCTGGCTTTCAAACAAGCGCTTCCAGTGGTCGCGCCGGTCAGCGTCGTTGTCAAACTTCCAGATGTGCATCAACTGGTGCAACTCACCGGTGTCGCTGATGAAGTAGCCCACCAGCTTTTTGTCAAACCCGCCCGCCTGCATAGCAGGAAAGCCCTCTGTGCTGTACAGGCGGATCATCTCCGGCATTTGGCCGACGATGAGAGAGTAGGTGCGTTTTTCATAAATTGCCATGGCGGGAGTCTCCTGATAGTGGTCAAAAGAGTGTAATGGGAAATGCGCTGGCCCAGAGCGCCCGGCGGCTCACACCGGTGTTAGTAAAACTGCTATGGATGCCCCGTGAACTTCGGGTATGGTAAAGGCTGGTCAGAGCCTCATCCCACCCAGCGCCGATTGCAACCACCATGTGCCCACTAGAACCTTCCGCCACGCAAGCCGTGGTACGCGGTCCGCAAAATTCCGCCCACCATGCCGCCGCCAAAGCCGCCCGCTCATGGCCAGTAGAGGGCATTACCCGCGCGCCGTATTGGGTGTACACCGACCCCGACATTTACGCCCAGGAGCAAGCGCATATTTTTCGCGGCAAGTCCTGGCACTACTTGGGGCTAGAGGCCGAGGTGCCGGACGCGGGCTGCTTTAAAACCACCTACATCGGCGAGCAGTCAGTCGTGCTCACACGCGCTGAAGACGGCAGCTTGCACGCCGTGGTCAACCGCTGCGCGCACCGCGGCAACATGGTGTGCCGCGAGGCCTTTGGCTCGGCTAAAAAGCTCTACTGCGTGTACCACGCCTGGAGCTACAACCTCAAGGGTGACCTGACGCACGCAGCCTTCAGCAAAGGCTTGCGCGGCGAGGGTGGTTTACCCGCTGACTTCAACCTGGCCGAGCATGGCCTGCAAAAACTGCGGGTGGCTAGCATCTGCGGCCTGGTGTTTGCCACCTTCTCGCACGAGGTAGAGCCGCTGGAAGACTGGTTGGGCGACGTGGCCGCAGGCATACGCCGCGTGCTGCACAAGCCGCTGAAGGTGCTGGGCTACGACACGCAGCGTATCCACGCCAACTGGAAGGCCTACCACGAGAACCCGCGCGACTCGTACCACGCCAATATTTTGCATACCTTCTACGGCACCTTTGGCCTGTCGCGCCAGTCGCAAGAGTCGGGCATGACGCTGGATAAAACCGGTCGCCATGTGTACTTTTGGACCAAGGCGGGCACCGAGAAAAATGACGCGGCCACCACAGCGGCCACCGCCGATCTGCGCTCGCAAAACGACCAACTGCGCCTGGAAGACCCGGGCATTTTGAAGTGGCGCGATGAGTTTGGCGACGGCATCAGCATCCAGATTTTGACCACCTACCCGTCCTTCGTGCTGCACCAAATTGCCAACAGCCTGGCCACGCGCCAGTTATTGCCCAAGGGGCCGGGCCAAGCCGATTTGGTGTGGACGTATTTTGGTTTTGCCGATGACGACGAGGACACCACCCGCATGCGCCTGCTGCAAGGCAACTTGGCAGGTTCGGCGGGTATGGTGTCGGTGGAAGACGCAGCAGTGTGCGAGATGATGCAACGCGCCATGGGCGATGGGCAAACGGGCGAGTCGTTTATCGAGATGGGCGGGCGCGAGCTGCACAGTGGCGGCGCCAGCAAACTATCCGAGCGGGCGATTCGCAATTTTTGGCACAACTACCGCATGGATATGGGGCTGTGATGGTGACTGAGATGAACCTATTCCACGAGCAACATTTCCGCGCAGTAGAAAACCTGGTGTACGAATGGGCCCGCGCCATTGATGAAAACCGCGTTGAGGCGATTGCCGATCTCATGCTGGCGGACGGCCGCTACACCGTGACCTCGCGCTTTAACGCCGACCGCAGTTTGCCCATGGCGGTGATCGACTGCCACAGCGCTGCCCAGCTGCGCGACCGCATCAAGTCCATGCGCATTGCCAACATCTACGAGCCGCACCACTACCGCCACATCCTCTCTGGCGTGCAGATCATTGGCGCAGAGCAGGGCGACTTGCAGGTGCGCTCTAACTTTCTGGTGGTGCGCACCATGGAGCTGGACGGCAACATGATGGTCTACTCCACCGGGCAGTGCCAAGACGTGGTGCAGGTCACTGCCGACGGCCCGCGCTTTAAGAGCCGCAAATTTATCTACGACTCGCGCGTGATCGAGACCTTGATGGTGATCCCGCTGTAGTGCGCAATCCATTCCCCATCACTCCACCTTAGTCTGCAATCCACTCCCCATCATTTCAGGACGCAAACATGCCTAAAACCTCTGCATCCCAGCGCCGTGCATTACTCGCCAGCGCACTCACGGCCACCACACTGGCCACCCTGTTTCCCGCAGCGCATAGCTGGGCGCAAACAGCCCCCGCTTGGCCGCAAAAACCCATCCGCATCATCGTACCCAACCCCGCAGGCGGCACTGCCGATTTGCTGCCGCGCCTGATCTCCGAGCAACTGGCCAGCCGCCTGGGCCAGCCCGTCATCATTGAAAACCGTGCCGGTGCAGCGGGCAATATCGCCGCTGAATACGTGTACAACATCGAACCCGATGGCTACACCCTGATGGCCGCGCCACCACCGCCGCTGTCTATCAACATCAGCCTGTACCCCAAGCTCAACTACGATCCGGCCAAGTTTGTGTCTATCACTGTGCTGGCTGCCGTGCCCAACGCATTGTTGGTACATCCGTCCGTGCCCGCGCAAACGGCGGAAGAATTCATCGCCTATGCCAAGGCCAACCCCGACAAGCTCAGCTACGCCTCGCAGGGCAACGGCTCCACCGCGCATTTAACGGCAGAGCTGTTTAAACTCAAATCCGGCACGCGCCTGGTGCATGTACCTTACAAGGGCGATGCCCCTGCCATGGCCGACCTGCTGGGCGGGCATGTGAACGTGATGTTTGGCAACGTGGCCGCAGCAGCGGCGCATGTACGCAGCGGTAAATTGCGCATGCTGGCTGTCACCAGCAGCAAGCGCCTAGCCGCGCAACCCAACCTTCCGGCGCTGAGCGAGCTAGTGCCCGGCGTGGTAGGCGTAGCCTGGTTTGCCATGGTTGCGCCACCCAAAACGCCCCCCGCCATCGCAGCGCGCCTGTCCAGCACCATCGCCGAGATACTGCGCTCGCCAGAGATGAGCAAACGCTACGCCGAGGTAGGTGCCGAGCCCGTAGGCAACACGCCTGAAGAAATGGCTGCGTGGCAAAAAGAAGATACCGAGCGCTGGCGCGCGGTGATCAAGGCGGGCAATATTACGGTGGATTAGGGCTTCAAATCGGGTGCTCTCTGCCGCGGCCTTCACCCCAACCCTCTCCCGCTGCCGGGAGAGGGCGCAAGAGGTTCACACCCTCTTGGTGCGCATGCTGGTGCCCTTGAAATCGGGTATCCAGGGCTCATCCGTCCAGCCAATGCCGCGCCGGGCTACTTGCACGTCGATCAGATAAGGCTTGCCTTCGTAGGTGGACACCTTTGCGCGGGCGAGGGCGGCTTTGAGTTCTAGCGGGTTGCTGACCACCTCGCCCTTTACGCCAAAGCCTGCGGCTATTGAAGCCATGTTCATGTCGGGGCGGCCCAGGTAGCTGCTTTGGTACTGGCCGGTCTCTGCCATACGGCCCGAGGGTGCGTTGGCGATGGTGCGCACCTGCAAGCCTAATGATCAATTGATAATCTGGGAAGATTGTTCGGATGAAGTGGGAATGCACCGGTAAGTGTCTTCCCTCGCAGGAAGTTAGCCTGTGCCAAAAAGTCTTGCTGCACAGTACGCGGTTTTGGGTGCAAGGCTAGGGGGCCGTGTCGCAGCCTTTGCGGGACAAGGTTTGATAGACTCAACAGAGCGATCACAACTTTAGAAAGCCTTGCATGCAATACCGTCACCTTGGAAAAAGCAACCTCAAAGTATCCGCCCTGTGCCTGGGCACCATGATGTTTGGCGACCAAACTGCGCTGGCAGAGGCGGCAAGCATGGTGGCCGATGCGCATGCGCAAGGTGTGAACTTTATCGACACCGCCGACGTGTACACCAAGGGCGCATCGGAAACCATGCTGGGCGAGCTGCTTAAAACCCAGCGCCATGACTGGGTGCTGGCCACCAAGCTGGGCAACAAGATGACCGAGCGCGTGAACGAGGGGCACTATTCGCGCAGTTGGATGCTGCGTGAAGTAGAGGCTTCGCTCACGCGCCTGCAAACCGACTACGTAGACATTTTGTACCTGCACCTGGACCAGAATGGCATGAACCTGGAGGAACCCCTGCGGGCGCTGGACGCGATGCTGCGTGCCGGCAAAATTCGCAGCTGGGGTGTGTCTAACTTTCGCGGTTGGCGCATCGCCGAGGCGGTGCGCGTGGCGCAGCAACTGGGCCTGCCTGCGCCTGTGGTGTGCCAGCCGTATTACAACCTGCTTAACCGCCAACCCGAAGTGGAGGTGCTACCCGCTTGCGCGCACTACGGCATAGGTGTAGTGCCGTACAGCCCGATTGCGCGTGGCGTGCTGACCGGCAAATACGCGCCCGGCCAGAGCGCACCCGAGGACTCGCGCGCGGGCAGGGGAGACAAGCGCATTGCGCAAACCGAGTTCCGCCCAGAGTCTTTGGAGATAGCGCAAACGCTTAAAAAACACGCCGAGGCCAAAGGCATTAGCCTGGCCCATTTTGCAACGGCTTGGGTGCTGGCCAACCCGGCTATTAGCTCGGTGATCGCCGGGCCGCGCACCTTGCAGCAATGGCAAGACTACGTGCCCGCGCTGGGCTATGTGTTTACCGCTGAAGACGAAGCGCTGGTAGACAGCCTGGTACACCCCGGCCACCCCTCCACGCCGGGCTATACCGACCCTGCCTACCCCTTGAATGGGCGAGAAGTAAAGTGAACCCTGAAGACCTGCAAAAAATCGTGTCGATGGAAATGCCTTTTGGCAAATACAAAGGTCGCTTGATTGCAGACCTGCCAGGCAACTATCTGCACTGGTTTGCAAGAGAGGGCTTTCCCAAGGGCGAGTTGGGCAGGCTGCTGGCCATCATGCGGGAGATAGACCATAACGGCCTGAGCGAGTTGCTCACGCCACTGCGCAAACGGTAGATTTATGAGGAATAGGGCTGTAGCCCAATAGAATATAGCGGGAGAAGCTATGTAAATAGTAGCGAATAATTGCTTGTGCAGTTGTAGTGGTTAAGCGCTTTTCATTGCTGCATGCGGTGCAGCCCGTTTGCTTTTGGTCAAGCAACCCCACGCAATCAAAACGCCACATGCCGCCAAGCCTAGCCATTTGCCCGCTGATGCCAAGCTCATGGCATAGCCCAGCAAATACTCCCAACCCGGCACATAGGGGCTAGGTGCTGTGGCTAACAACGCCAAGGTCAACAGATTTTCCGTAATGTCGCTGATGATGGCAACGGGTGCAGCCAAGCCCAAGCGGTTAAGCCATACCGGCACAGCATCATCTACCCTGCGCAAGCGGGCCAGCCGTGCAAACGCCCAACCCACGGCCCAGCCCAGCAGGTAGCCATAGGCCAGGATCAATCCAAAATCTGCCACTATGGCCATGGCAGGGTGATGCCAGCCTGCCACGCTTGCTGTAGGAGCCTGCCAGGGTATGAACCAAGCGGTTTGCCAGCCAGCAAACGCCTCGTTGGCAGCGGCTACTGCAGGCAGTGCTTGCATCCCAGAGACGATCTGTTGCCACCAGGTTTGACCGGCAAGCTGTGTGGGGCCCAGCAGAAAAGTGCCTGCCATCACCCAACACACAAACGCCAACAGGGCGGCCAACGCCACCGGAGTCCATCGCCGTGGGGTCCGCCACTGCGTGTCCGCCGGAAAACGCAGTTGATTGGCCTGTACGGTGGGCGATTCTTGCGGGGGCTTTTCTTTATAGTTGACGCGCACGTCTGCCTGGCGAGGGTTGCGCACATGCAAACCACCCAATGCCCACCAAGGGCTGGCATAGCTGGCACTGTGCACCATGGGGTGGTACATGGTTTTGAGCTTGGCGCGCAGATCCAATGCTTGGGAGATCTTCTCTGTATCGGCCTGGCCTTGGGTGTTGAGCAAATCAGGCCCTAGCCTGAGCTGGCACTGGGAAGACTCGTGCACCATCCACAGCATGGCTTGGCGTGACAAACCTGCCTGCGCATTGAGGTAGCCGCCACCCACATCAGAGTGCGCGCCACTGAACCATTGCTGATCGATGCTTTGCATGTGCTCCGCATAGTTGTAGTTAGCCTGAATGCTGTAGAGCCTGGGTCGAAAGCTCCTTCGATGCTCGTCCAGCGCCAGCGCTTGGCGCACATGCGAAAAGCGCTTGCCCACAATGGTGGGCGTAGCCGTGATCTCGCGGCTAATCAATGGCGCACCTACCGAGGCCACCGTGTCCCACACCCCCACAAACCATACCGGGGCAGTGCGCGCAGCGTCAGAGGCAAACAGTTGGCTGATTTGCGCTTTAATGTCGCCATAGCTTTTTTCATACTTCTCGCGGTCTAAAAAGTAAAAGTACAGCAGGGTGGGCACCATCGCCTCCATCTCGGGGCGCAATAGGCCAAACTGCGTCACCAGCCCACCTACGCTGCGCGCAGTAAACGCGCCACGAGAAAACCCGTACAAAAATATCTGATCACCCGGCTGCCAATGGCGCATGAGAAAGCGGTAGGCCTCGGCAATGTTTTCGTAAATACCACTGCCATAGGCCAGGCTGGAGGCACGTTTGAATTTTTGTTGCAGCCTGTCCCAAGGGTTGGCCTCAGGCAACTCGCCCGCATTGCCCACGCCAGGGTCGTAGTACAGCAACTGGTTTTGACTATCGGGCGCCAGCAGCTCGCACAGCTGGGCCACATTGGTATCGCTGCGTCGCCCGGTCAGGTTGTTGTCGGTCCCGTCGCAGCAAATGATAAGTTGTCGGTGCATGCTGTGCCTCTCTACCAGTGGATACTGGGCGGCATATGCCGCATGCCAGCATGTTACGGGGTATCGCGGTTGCTGTCACGCACTACAAATGGCCTGCCCGGAGGGGATCGAACCCCCGACCCACAGCTTGGAAGGCTGATAAATAAGCTCTTGAAACCCGCATGGAATAAGGATTTTTTGCTTTTCAAGTGGCGTTATGGGTCACTCTTGGGACACTCAAAAAAAGTAACCCATGGCCACTTGCGACAAACGCGGTGATTATCAATGGCGGGCGAAAGTGCGCCGCCACGGACAAACTGAGCTTAGTAAAACTATCCGACACCAAAGCTGATGCGATGTCTGTGGTCGCGCGAAGTTGAGCGGAAAATCCAACACGGTGAAATAGACGACCTTGACCCCACAGCCCAAAAAACCACCCTGGCCATGGCAATCCAAAGTTACCGTGAAAAAATTTTGCCTACGCTAGCAGGGAGAGGGAAGGGTGGTTCAGATCCGCATCTGAAGCGCATAGAGGCCAAATTTGGAGCTTTATTCGTCCCGGCGCTACGCAGCCCGGCGATTAACGCTTGGACGCGTAATTTGAGCCTTGCTGAAGGTTTAAGTGGCCAATCCGTTATTGCCCACCTGAATACGTTCTCGGGCCTAGTTCGGCATGCCCAAACAGAGTTGGGCGTGCATATCCCAGCGGGTAACCCGTTGAAATTGATCACTCGACCATCTCCAGCCCCCGCGCATGACCGCGTTTTGCGTGAAGAGTGGCGGCTAAAACTGCAGGCATGAAGCTAATTGATTGACGTCGATTAGCCGGACTCACTGATAAACAATGGGGCTCTGAATTGCACCCTGTGTACACCCCGCAGGGGTTCGAGGGCTGGGGTATGGGGGCGCAGCGCCCCGTGGTAGCGAAGCGGTACGGCTGTTGGCTGCATTCTAGAATCTACTTTTCGTAAGTAGAAAATACGGGTCTATGTGATTTGCAGTGGGCAGGTCCGGCGTGTAAGCAAATGGGGTCAGATCAAAACTCAGGAAGACCCTCTGCCCGGAGCGCGCAACGCCCTGACGAAATTTTGCTCTGACCCCTTTTGCGTAGCCTCTGTCGCGTTAGCTTTTCACTGCCCTTTCTGCGCACACAGACCTCGCAACTCGCGCCAGAGCAAGCAAGGAGGGGTTTGCAATCTACGGTAACGCACTGGGGATTATGGCGATTCATACGGCTAGAAAACCTTACTCACACTGATCACCTGCTGTGGGCAAGATGGCCTGAGAATTTGCGCATCAAAGCGCTGCTAAAACTTCTGCGGCCGAATGACCGCTACGTCGGTAAAAAACAAGCTCACGCCATAGTGGCTGGCGTACTGCGCCATCACATGCTCTGCGATGGCCTGCGCTACGGCTTCGTCACAGATAATTTTCAGCTCAATCATACGGTCGGCCTCCCACGCACCTTCATGCGTAGCGTGCTGCGAGCCACCGCGCACGTCGTACACGGTGTAGCCCTGCGCGCCCAGGCGTTTGGCGTCCTGGATGAGGCGCTTTTCCAGGGCGGCTTCGGTGATGATGGTGAGGAGTTTTTTGGGGTGTGTGTCCATGGGGCACCTTGGGTGTTTAGGCTGTGGCCAGCCACTGCGCCAGTTGCAGGTAAAGCGGTATGCCCACAATCACGTTGAATGGGAAAGTAATGCCCAGCGCAGCGGTGATGGACAAGGCGGCGTTGGCTTGCGGCACTGCGATGCGCATAGCGGTGGGCGCGGCAATGTAGCTGGCGCTGGCGGCCAGGGTGGCCATGATGGCCACGCCGCCCGTGCTCAAACCCAGCAGCTTGCCGCCCAGTGCGCCCAGCAGGGCCAGTAGCAACGGTGCCAGCACGGCAAATGCAATCAACGGCAAGCCATAGCGCTTAAGCTCGCCCAGCCGCGCACCGGCTACCAAGCCCAGCTCCAGCAAAAACAGCGCCAAGACGCCTTTGAACAGCACGGTAAACAGCGGCGCGATAGGCGCAGTGCCCGCCTCGCCCATGGTGGTGCCTATCACCAGGCCGCCCACCAGCAGCAGCACTGACTTGCCCAAAAACACGTCATGGGCGAGGGTGCTCCATGTGCTGAAAGCGGGGCTAGCGGAGGCACCAACGGAGTGCCGCGCTCCAGCAGTGCTTGCTGCTGGCCCGCCATGTCCACCGGGTTGGGCTTGTAAAACGGTTGGGGGAGGGAATGGCGCAGCGACCTGCCCAGCCGCAGACCAGCGCGCCAGCGCAATACCGGCCACGATGCCAGGTGCCTCCAGCAGCGCCACCCACAGGGCAGCATGCGCCTCAAACGCCACCTGCTGCTGCACCAAATAGGCGCTGGCCACCGCAAACGTCACCACACTCACCGAGCCGTAGTGCGCCGCCACCGAGGCTGCGTCGTAGCCGCTCAGCCCCACCAGCTTGCGCAGCATCGGGTACAGCAGGCAGGGTATAGCCAAGCCCATGGCCAGGTACCGCAGCACCTGCGGCAGCACCGCCTGCACGCTTTGCTTGGACAGCTCCACGCCGCCCTTCAGGCCAATGGCCAACAGCAGGTAGATCGACAGCGTCTCATACAACGCCCCCGGCAGCGCCAGGTCGCTTTTGACCAAACGGGCCAGCAGGCCCAGTACAAAAAATAAAACAACAATATCTAACATAGGCCCCATCATGCCAGAGCCTGAATGCTCGGGGAGGGCCCAGTTCCCCCAAAGTTGGGATACTTGGGCGCAGGAGTGAACATGTATATCGCTATATATTAAATAGCTGCTCCCGCAATATTCTAAAGGTCTTCAGGCTGATGAATATCCTAAAAAGGCGGCAGAATTGCCGACTTTGAGATTTTTTACGGCATCCCAGGCTGCTAGCAGCGGTCGAAGAGTTCTTAAATTATGTCAATTTGCTTGATACGCATAACTATTGTCACACCAATCTTCAAAACGCCTATTTTTTGTTAAATAAGTCACAAAATTATCGAAAAATCAGCCGAGGTACATAAATTGGCATAATTTAAGGAGTTTAAAAAAGCTGCAAACGGCATGCGCCGCTCGAAAGGCCTCAAAAACAGGGTGTTTGGAGGCCTTTTTAAGATAGTAATAGGGCTGCAGCCCTTTAGGATGATGCGGGAGCAGCTACCGTATGTGTAGCGTTTTGGTAGGCCGGGCGCTGCACATAGCAGCGCTAAACCCCGTCAAAGCGCCAACTGCCCACCCAGCCAGCCTTTGCGCACACCCACCAGCGTTTGCAGGTTCATGCCCAGACTCCTAGCATGACGTAGAAGCACATGGGGTTAGATCAAAATTCAGGACGACCCTGTGGTCGGCGCGTGCAACACTATAACGAAATTTTGCTCTGACCCCTTTTGCGTAGTCTCCGGCGCGTGTCGGGTGTTCGTCTCCTGGGCGCGCGAAGAGTCCCTTGCACAGACCTCGCGGCCCGCGCCAGAGCGTGTGCCATGGGCATGCGCCCCGGACGCCCCTGCAGGCACCTGCAGAGGCATTTCAGTGCGCTACATATACAGGAGCTGCTCCCGCATTATTCTAAAGGGCTGCAGAGCGATTACTATCTTAAAAAGGCCTCTAAATCGTGTTTTTCAGCACTTTTTCGTGGCCCGAAGGCCGTTGGCGAGCCTGCGAAGTACACTAAATTATGCGAATTTGTGTACCTGGTCATCATGTGAACAATTCACGTCTTATTTTGGTTGTTTAGTAGTGAAATATCACGTCAATCATCAGTTTTTTGGTGAAAAAATCGGGGTTTTTAGTTTTTATAAAGTGGTGAAGTTATGCGTACTTATCAAAAATCACGTCACCCCAGCAGCGTGCGTCGTAGCGACTTGCCGCGAGATCTATGCAAGGGACTCCTCGTGCGCAGAAGGGCGAGGGCTCACGCGCCGGAGGCTGCGCAGGATCTGCCCACTACCCATCACGTGGAGCCTTCTATCAAAAAGGCCCTCAAAATCATCATTTTTCGTGACATAAATCACTAAATAATGCATTAACCAATCAAGGTACATAAATTCGCATAATTTAAGGGTTTTCAAAAGGCTCCAAACGGCATGTGTCATCAGAAAAACGCCAAAAACAGCTTGTTTTAAGGCCCTTTTAAGGTATCAATAGGTCTGTAGACCTTTAGAATGATGCGGGAGCAGCTACTGTATGTGTAGCGTGCCACCATCACGTGCGAGTAGCGCGAAGCCCTCTTCGTCCGTGCGATGCGGCGCATTCCATGGCGAATGGCGCCGTCAACGGCTCCCACGGCAATCGCGCGCTTGCAATGGGTTGATCAAGCGCTTTTTGCTCAACGGCTTGGTGTGAACGACGGTCTGAAACCGCGCTTTTCTGATGGTGAAGCGCGTTTCCTACCAGACGGACTATCCGGGCTGGAAAACCGCCTGCAAACTAATCGAATTTCAGGCGGCGATTGGCCAAGGCTTTGTGAACCCGTCGACCTGTGGATAAGCTCCGGACAGGCAAAGCTCAGGCTGAACGCACAGGGTTTAGTTCCGAGAATAGCTGTCTAAAAGCACGCCCAAACCCCATCAAAGCGACAACTGCCCACCCAGACAGCCTTTGCGCACACCCACCAAGGTTTGCAAGTTCATGCCTTGCATGACGGGCCAGCCTGCGCTGTGGGCCAGGAATACGTCTCGTAGCCACGGCAGGACTGTCAAGTCGCTTTGGAACAGGGGGGTGAGCAGGCGGCTGGCTTGGCTGTAGAAGTGCAGGTGGCCGCGCCGCGCTTGGGTGTAGGC
>JANMTF010000118.1:0-2636 GCA_031390175.1 Polaromonas sp. | reverse complement strand
CCGCAAACGCCTAGCTGCCCCCCGCAGGCACCTGCACACCCATTTCAACGTGCTACACATACAGGAGCTGCTCCCGCTATATTCTATTGGGCTGCAGAGCGATTTAGATCTTAAAAAAGCCTCCAAATCTTGTTTTTTAGTCCCTTTTCTTGGTGCCAAGGCCGTTGGCGAGCCTGCGCGGTACACTAAATTATGCGAATTTGTGTACCTTGCCAGAGCGCAGGCATTTCACGTCTTGTTTTGATGGTTTGGCAGTGAAATATCGTGCCATTAGCTAGTTTAAGCGGGGGGGGGGGAAGACATCCCGCGCCGGAGACTACGCAAAAGGGGTCAGAGCAAAATTTCGTAATGGCGTTGCCCGCTCCGACCCGTAAGTCTTCCCTCCACATCGATGATTTTCGCCAGTTTTTAGGTGCTGATCAGGCTGTGGAGCAATAGAATATTGCGGGAAAAGCTACTGTATGTATAGCATGATCCAGGCGCAAAACGTCTGGAGTGGTGCGCTTGGCACACACAATCTCTCCAGCAAGCGGGTTTTACACCGCTGCAGACCCACCACGCTCGCTGCCCTGGTGCTTGGCTTAGAGGGCGTAGCGGCATAAAGGGGGAGCAGTCAGCCCTGGGCTGACGTGGAGGACAGCCGCGTAGCCGTCCAAGCCAAGCACCAAGGCAACAAACCATCCAGTGCCCATACCCGGCCTTCCAAGCCAGTCCACAGAAATTCAAACACCGTCAGAGATTCAAGGCGTGTTCACACTGCGCACAAACTTCGCCTTGTCATAGCCCAGCGCCGCCGCCTTGTCCAGTACCGCGTTGTAGGCAGCATCGTCCAGCTTCTTGGCACGCGATAGCACCCAACCGGTCTCCCGGGATGGCTCACCTACTAAAACCCATTGGTAGTCCGGGTCCAGCGCCAGCACCCAGTAGTCGCCATAAAACGGCCTGAAAAAACTCACCTTCAACTTGGCGTTGTTGCTGCCTTCCACTACTTTGGCCACGCCCTTGGCCTCGACGGGTTTACCGGCCGCATTGACGCAGCGGTTGGTCACGCTCAGGCCGGCGCCATCGCGCGCGTAGGTGGCGGTGGTGTCGCTGACGCACATTTTCTGAAATTTATTGGGCACTAGGGCCTGCTGCACCCAGGTGCCCAGGTAGCGCTGCACGTCGACGCTGGCGACCGTGGGCAAAGGTGGCACGGCGGTTTTATCGGCTGTATTGCAGGCAGACAACACCGTGACCAGACCCAAGCTTGTGACAAAAGCCCGGATTTTGCGGGAGCTGATGTTAAAGTGTTTCATATCGGTACTTTAAAGGAACCAGGTGAACCTAATCGGGTCTCAGCGCGTTATCCCTACAAACAGCTCAGCACCCCACCACCCACTATGGCAACACCAATGGCATCCAAAATGGCAACTCGACTTTCATGGCGCTGGGCTATTGCCGCTTTTTTAGGCATTGCCGTACTTGCTGGCTGCGCCTCGCTGGACACCAAGCAAGGCCTGTGGATTTTTAACCCGTCCGAGCGCTCTTGGGGCGACTCCGCCCAAGCCGCAAGCAACATGCAGGACGCATGGATCCACTACGACTCGGCGCTCACCGGCAAAAGCGTCAAGCTGCACGCCCTACAGTACCCCTCCACCCAACTTAACGCCCCTGTGCTACTGTATTTGCACGGTGCCCGCTGGAGCGTGACGGGCAGCGCCCATCGCATCGCGCGCATGCAGGAGCTGGGCTTTCATGTGGTGGCGGTGGACTATAGAGGTTTTGGCAAAACCTCTACCGAGATTCCCTCTGAAAAAATGGCCTACGAAGACGCCCGCGCCACCTGGCAATGGATAGCTGAAACCTACCCCGAGCGGCCGCGCTACATCTTTGGCCACTCGCTGGGTGGCGCGATTGCCATCGAGCTGGCCAGCAAGGTAGCCGATGAAACCGGCACCATCGTAGAAGGCACTTTCACCTCCATACCCGACGTGGCCGCCACCATGGCCTGGGGCTGGTTGCCCATCGGCCCCTTTATCAGCCAACGTTTTGAATCGCTGAAAAAGGTGGCCCACATTGGCTCGCCTTTGTTAGTTGTGCACGGCGACAACGACAGCCTGATCAAGCCCGCCTTGGGTCGCAAACTTTTTGAGGCGGCACAGGAGCCCAAAAAGTTTGTCCTGGTCGAAGGCGGCTCCCACCACAATACCAACGCGGTGGGCCAAGCCGCCTACCGTGTGGCCTTGGCCGAGATGTTTGGCATCTCTCATTTTCTGCCCGCAGTCAAACCCACCATGCTATCCATTAAATAGCTTCTCCCGTAATATTCTATTGGGCTAGAGGCTATTTTTGTATACGAATAGCAGTCTACAGGCTTAGTTGGGTTCGCACTCGAAAGGCAGCTTTCTCAGCACATCTTCTTTGATGCCCGTACCATGGCAGGACCAGCCGCCCTTTGAATTTTTGCGCAGTTGCATACTGGGTTTGCCGTCACTCCAGCTTTCGCAATCTACCGGGGTTTGCAGCAGCACCTGCGCGCCCGCACCAGGGGCAGGCTTGCCTAGATTGAGCACTTGGTACTCCACGCTGTCGGTATCCAGCTTTTTGTTTTTGTCCAATTCAGCAAGCGTCACAGGCGGCTGGTTTTTGTGCGC
>JANMTF010000089.1:0-2321 GCA_031390175.1 Polaromonas sp. | reverse complement strand
CGCCTGCTGCTTGGCCAGCGCGCTCTACATCCCTTATGTATTCGACGGCATGGCCTTTCGCGTAGGCAACCCCAGTCTGCTGGACGTGGTGATGGGCAGCCTATTGTTTGGCACCCTGCTGGAGGCCACGCGCCGCAGCATGGGCTGGCCGCTGCCCATCATCGCGCTGAGCTTTACCGTCTACGCCCTGTTCGGCCCCTACTTCCCCGGCCTGCTCAAGCACGCGGGCGCGACCTGGGCGCAGATGATCAACCACCAGTACCTCACCAGCCAAGGCATCTACGGCGTGGCGGTGGGCGTGGTGGCTACCTACGTGTTCCACTTTGTGCTCTTTGGCGTGCTGGCCACGCGGGTGGGTTTGGGGCAATTGTTTTTAGACATTGCCTCGTCTGTGGCCGGGCGCTACGCGGGCGGGCCGGCCAAGGTCAGCGTGTTTGGCTCGGCCATGTTTGGCATGCTCAGCGGCTCGTCGGTGGCCAACGCGGTTACTGTAGGCTCGCTCACCATTCCGGCGATGATCCGCGTGGGCTACCGGCGCGAGTTTGCAGCGGCTGTGGAGGCAGCTGCGTCTACTGGCGGGCAGATCACCCCGCCCGTGCTGGGCGCAGCGGCGTTCCTGATGATCGAGTTTTTGCAGGTGCCCTATCAAACCATCATTGCCGCCGCCATTGTGCCCGCGTTCATGCATTTCTTTGGTGTGTTCATGCAAGTGCATTTTGAGGCCAAGCGCTACGGCCTGCGCGGCCTGACAGAAAAAGAAATGCCCAAGCTGCGCCAGTCGTTTGCCATGCGCTGGCCCACGCTGATCCCGCTGGTGCTGCTCATCTGCGTGCTGGTGTCGGGCCGCACACCGTATATGGCGGCGTTTATCGGCATCACCTCCTGCGCCATCGTGGGCCTGACCACCATGAACGCAGGCAACAGCACCAAAAACTGGGCTGCGATGGTGGCCATGCATCTGCTGCTGGTGGTGATAGCCTTTACGGATATAAACGAATACGCCAAGCTGGGCGTGTTTGCAGCTGCGGTGGCCTCGATGCTGCTGTTGTCAAAGTTTGCGCAAGTCACGGGCCGGATTGGTTACGCCGTGCTGATCGAGGCATTTGAAACCGGGGCCAAATATGCGCTGGCCGTGGGCGCTGCCGCTGCGGCGGTGGGCATCGTGATCGGCGTGGTCACGCTCACTGGTGTGGGCTTCAAGATCAGCTACATCATCACCACCTGGGCCCAGGCCATTGCGGCAGGTGTGGGCACCGTTATTCCGGCCTACATGGCCTCACCGCAGGCGCTTACGCTACTCGCGGCTTTGGTGATGACGGGCGTGGTCTGCATTTTGATGGGCTGCGGCATTCCCACCACGGCCAACTACATCATCATGGTCACGGTAGCAGCGCCCACCCTGGTGCAACTGGGTGTGGAGCCGTTGGTGGCGCACTTCTTTGTTTTTTACTACGGTGTGCTGGCCGACATTACCCCGCCCGTGGCACTGGCAGCCTACGCTGCCGCGGGCATGGCGGGCAGCGACCCGTTTAAAACCGGCAACATGGCCTTCCGTCTGGGCATGGCCAAGGCACTGGTGCCCTTCGTGTTTGTGTTCTCGCCCAGCCTGCTGTTGGTGGCCAAAGGCTTTACCTGGTATGACTTTGCCGTCACCTTCACCGGCTGCATTTTGGGCATCACCGTGCTGGCTGCGGCGCTCTCTAAATTCTTCCTGGTGGAGATGAAGCGCTGGGAACAACTGCTGTGCTACGCCGCCGCCCTGCTGCTGATAGCCCCGGGCCTTACGCCTACCCTCGTAGGCGCAGCAATCACTGTGCCCATGCTGCTGCGCCAGATCGCTGCAAGAAAAACGCAAAAATTAGCAACTGCCTCGCCCCAAAAGGCTTAAGGCAAGCGCTTCATGCCATAATACGGCCTGACTGGAAACGTGACCGAGTGGCCGAAGGTGCTCCCCTGCTAAGGGAGTATGGGGTGTAGAGCCTCATCGAGGGTTCGAATCCCTCCGTTTCCGCACTTACAAAATCACCGCCGCAAGGCGGTTTATTTTGTTGTGCGGAAACGAGTAATGCGCCTGCGCGCATTACGTGAGGGATTCGAAGCGCGCAGGTATATTTTTGTTTGCGTCTCGCAAGGCAAAAATACCGAGCGGGGGTCGCGAAATTTTTCCGTCAGGAAAAATATTTGTGACCGAATCTCGATTCGAAAGCCGGAGCCGGTTTACAAGACGAGTGAAGCGTGTGCTTGTCGGCGAGGCCGGGCTGGCGCACTTAGCGAGTCCCCGAGCTTAGTGACGGGAGCCGAATCCCTCCGTTTCCGCCTTA
>JANMTF010000088.1:0-7454 GCA_031390175.1 Polaromonas sp. | reverse complement strand
CCGTCAACCCGCCGGCCGACGGCATCGCGCTCGACGGTCTGGCCCGCGGCTGGGGCCACATCGAACGCGCCACCCAGGACGGCGGCGACCGCGAAGCGCGCTGGAACATGATGAGCGCCAGCATGCAGGGCGCGCTGGCCTTTCAGAAAGGCCTGGGCTGCGTGCATTCGCTCAGCCACAGCCTGGGCGGCGTCAACCCGCGGCTGCACCACGGCACGCTGAACGCGATGTTCCTGCCCGCGGTGGTGCAGTTCAACGCACCGGCCGACGCGATGCGCAAAGAGCGTCGTCGGCAGCGCATGGCCCAGGCCATCGGGGTGCCTGGCTGCGACGCTGCCGGCCAGGCGCTGGCCGACGCGATCCGCGCGCTGAACGCCCGCCTGGGCCTGCCGCCGCAGCTGACCGCCGCCACCGGCATGGACGCCATCGCCCACTGCATGGAAACCTTCATGGCCGCGCCGTTTAACCCGCCCGCCGACGGCATCGCCATCGACGGCCTGCGCCGGGGCTGGCAGTACATCGAGCGCGCCACGCAAAACGGTGCCGACAAAGAGGCGCGCTTCAACCTGATGAGTGCCTCCATGCAGGGCGCGATGGCTTTCCAAAAGGGCCTGGGCTGCGTGCATTCGCTCAGCCACAGCCTGGGCGGCGTGAACCCGCGCCTGCACCACGGCACCCTCAACGCGATGTTCTTGCCCGCCGTGGTGCTCTTTAACGCGCCTGCCGAGTCGGTGCAAAAAGAAGACCGCCTGAACCGTATGGCGCAGGCGATGGGCTTGGCCTCTGGCGGTGACGTGGCCCCTGCCTTGGCGGACATGACGCGGCGTTTGGGTTTGCCTACGGGCCTGGCTGCTATGGGTGTGACAGCTGCTGACTACGAGCGCATCATCGACGGCGCGATGGCCGACCATTGCCACAAGATGAACCCGCGCATTGCTACGCGGGAGGAGTATGCGCAGATGCTGAGTGATAGTGCGGTGTTGAAGGTTTAAAGTCTTTCGCTGAATCGTCTCAAGATTCGGAACGAAGTTTTTCACTGATCACTGGCAACGCGCACGACGCAGGCGCTATGCCTATGCCACCCGAGCACCGGCCCCTTCGGGGGAGCATCTCCAGTACTCAGAATTTGGGGAAACGTCGGAACTCGGGCTACGCCCTCAGACAGCCGCCGTTTCTGATCCCAAATTTTTCCGTGCTTCGAGCCCGGCACTCTTATTGGGTGGCACAGGCATAGCACCTGCGTCGTGCGCTTGTCTCTTGGTTGCGGTTTCGCGCGGGGTTGGTCACTATTTATTCTCTTGGGCCCTCTCCCGCGCTGCGGGAGAGGGCCCAAGCAGTCAAAAGTTGGGCATAATTTGTGCAACGTAGTGAGTTGAAGGTTTCACCCCGTTACCCACAACCCCCTCGCGTGGTTCAGTCCAACAAGGTTTATCTGTCGCAGGAGGCGCTCTTGGTTTACTTCAGCTTGGCCGCGCGGCAGATAAACGCTATTGGTTAGGCATCGCTGGCGAACCACGCAAACCAATATGCAGAGCCGTCTATTCAAGGTAAGTCTTGCAGGCATTGCCCTCGTAATTGCGAGCACGCTGGCGCTCCTGGCGGTACTCGTCCAACGCATAGGCCCCGAGCAGGTGCAGTACGGCAACCTATGCGAACCTACTTCAAGCGATCCTTGCTACAGACCCGTACTGAAGGGCGGCTTCCCATTCGCATACCTCTTTGACGCACCGGGAGTGTCTGTGCAAGGCAAACTCTCGTTCTTCGAAGACACTCTGCGCCCGGAGGCGCTTCTCCTGGATATCACGGTGTACTTCGTGGCGATCTTGCTATTCATCGCTGCCGCTTCCCGCTATGGGTCAGTCCGAAAAAGTGGTGCGACCCGTGCCGACGCGTAACCCCTCATGTCAAACGTTAAGTTTCAAAAGGAACGCCCAATGCCGCTAATCTGGTCCTACTCGATTGACAGTCTCGACTGGAACGAACTTGCCGCGCTCTATCGTGCCGCGCCTCTTGGAAACAAGAGTCCAGACGCTCTGAAAACCGCGTTCACGAACAGTATGTTCAAGTGCTTCGTACACGACGAAGGCAAGCTTGTGGGCGTTGGCAGAGCGCTCGCGGATGGGGTTGATTGTTCGTACATATGCGACGTTGCCCTTCTGCCAAGTCATCAAGGCCTTGGGCTTGGCAAACAGATCGTTTCCAATCTCGTGAGTTTATCGAGCGGTCACAAGAAAATCATCCTGTACTCCGTGCCAGGGAGGGAACCGTTCTACAAGCAGTTCGGTTTCAAGCGAATGAGCACCGCGATGGCGCTGTTTGAGAACCAAGGCGATGCGCTGGAGCGTGGGTATGTGAATGAAACCTAGCCCTAAGCTCAAGCGGGATTGCGCACAGGCGTGCCGCCCTTTAGCTCCACGTTAGGCTGTCACTAATTCGGTCAATAAATGAAATTTATATTCTGCATACTGGTTGTTTACACGGTGCTTAGCAGCGCGGCTCATTCGCGCGATAGTCAATTCGCGCTAGTTACGATGCCCTTATCCCTCCAAAATGTGGAGGCACCATGCCGCGGCGGAAGTTTTTCTGGGGTTAGTGCCATCACAAGACTCATCGAAAACAATCCGATCAAGGGGCAATTTAATCTTTTGAAACTTGAACCGGGTCAATATCGGATCAAATACAAGTTTTCGAGGTTTACCAACTCTGGATATGGGTCTGGCTGCGCTGAAACCGATGCAGGGCGATTTGACAACCCGGATGAAGACACCGCCGAGGTGACCCTGACAGTTAAGGCTGGGGTTGTCTATAGACTCACACTGCAGGACGACTTTGCGGCGGCAGTTGAAACGCTCAATGATCTCCCATTGGATGATATGACGGTATTCTGGGCGGTACCTGCGTCAGTTCAAGGAACGGCTCGCTGGGGCCATATCTGTTCAAACCTATTTCCTGAAAAGAAACACTATTTCGATGCAGCTTACGAAAGATCTTCCATGCCAGCGTATGTGAAGCTCATTCAATCAGCTCTCCCTAGGCAGTCACCCCCTGAGACACAGGACCGTAGGGAGCGGCTTCGTTCACTTAATCAAACCGATGCGCAAGCCTTTCAGTGGTGTACAGAGACCTACGTATCGAACATCGAAGAATTTGATGACCTATATGCAAAGCGCGTAGTGGAAGTTCAGCAATACCTTCTCAAGCGGGGAGTTAACTGACGTTCATTTAACGAAACCCTAAAAATTCAAGGCCGCCTGAAAGAACGCTGTGATAGCGAGATAGCAATGCGTAATCAACATAGGACTAACCTTTATATTCGCGGCAAAGCCTGCACCATGGTTATGCGCCCCGATGAGAGGCGCTGGCTCGATAAACGGAAAAATGGTGATCAGAAATTTAGATGTTTGAGCGAGGCGAGTTTCTATAGCTGTTCCTAAAAATAGCTTCCCTCCAGTCAATCTGAGCCTGTCCAAGGTCTAGACTGCCCCCCCAGGCTCAAGACAGCCCCAGCCCAGAGCAAACAGCATGCAAAGACATGCATTGGCTTGCAGGATGGGCTAAAAGTGCCAACTGAGCAGTTTGCTTGCGCTACATATACAGTAGCTGCTACCGCATAATTCTAAAGGGCTGTAGCCCTATTGATATCTTAAAAATGCCTTAAAACAGCAGTTTTTAAGGTGTTTTCAGATCTCGCGAGCTCCCAAAAACTGCCCGAGGTACATGAATTCGCATAATTTAAGGTAAATAATAAAATTTAGGCAATTTTTAGGCTAAATATGCGAATTATTCAACTATAAAAGTTGATTTATTTAAGCGATAGTAATAAATAGTAGTATCCATTTCTTTGACGGCATGCTGCGTTGCAGCAAATTACTTCACACACTCCACAAGCAGTGCTGCACAAGCAATAGACATGGCCATGGCGCTGGCTTTGCCGCGAAGCTGGGCGGTCTACGCGAGAGCTAAAGCGCTTGCACAAGCCCCATATCCGGCTTCTCCACCCAAGCCGCAAACTCATCCGCCATCTGCTGTGCCGCGGTGGTGCAGGTGGTCCACTGGGCTACCCGCGCCGCAAGGTCGCGGCCGTGGTGGGCGAAGTCTTGGCGGTCGGGGAGCTTGGCGCAGGGGAGCTTGGCTATCCACTCGGGCTTGGGGGCTAGCAGCACCATGCGGTCTAGAAAGTGGCTGGGGCCGTGGCGCCATTTGAGGGCTTTGTCTAGCCAGCCGGGAACGACGGCTTTTTGGAAGTGGGGGTAGAGCACGATGCCGTCGGTGGCTGCGTAGTTCAGGTGTAAATGGTAGTCGGTGATGCCGCCGTCCCAGTAGGCACCGGGCGGCGCGCCGGGGATGTTGTGCACGGCTTGCAGCACGAAGGGGATAGAGCAGCTGGCTTGCAAGGCGGGGTAGAAGTTGTCGTGTGTGAGGTGAACTTGGCGGGTGCGGTAGTCTTGCGTGCTGAACGGCAATGGGGTGGGTGAAGCAGCGGCGAGCGGCCCGCCGGCTGTGCCCTGCTCTGCCGAGGCGCTGCTAGAGAACACCACCCTCTCAAGCCACGCGCCCATGGCTTTGCGGCGCACCGCGTTGGTAAAAAATGCGCCTGCGTAGCCGATGGGCGTGGCCAGTTTGTGCTCGCGCCCCAGCATGTGCCGCCCGCGCGAGGTGACGATGTGCAGCTTGTAGCGCGGGTGCGTCAACACCTCGCCCACTCTGCCGCCGTAAAACTGGTTTAAGTTTTCGCCAAATTTGGCACTGATCTCAGCGGGCAGCGGGTAGTTACGGCCCGGCTCTACGTCGTAGTCTTGGTGGATGTAGTCATGCTCCAGCTTGGCAAACGCCGCCACCGAGTCGCTCAAACACGCCGTGGCCATCCGCCACGCGCCGATGCTGGCACCTACCAAATCTACCGTTTGCGTGCTGCCGGGCAACCAGTCTCCAAAGATATAGCGGTCCAGTGGCCCCAGTATCAAGCCCTTGGGGCCACCGGCTGCCGCCGGTACCACCCGCACGTCGCGTGAGCGCAGGCCGTGCTGGGCGATATGCAGTCTGGCTGCGGGGCCTGCGTAGATGTTCAAGGCTTTCATAGGGCTATTTTATAAGCCTTTCAGTGCTCTAGGCCAATAGAATATAGCGCAAGCAGCTATAAAATAAATAGTAACGGACAGAAAATTCAACCCTGCGAGGGCAAGTGCCGCAAGGCTTTGACGCCAGCGAAGACCTTTGACCTGAGCATGGCGGCTCGCGTCCGCAACTGCTGGTGATGAACGCGATGATGCGCATCTGCCCACCCCACAGCGGGCACAGCAGCGGGAACACCTCATAGATGCGGGCGATCAGCACGGCCCACAGGTAGTGCGCTGGGGAGCGCTTCTGAAAGCCGCCAGTTCAGCCATCACGCCTCCCCCACATCTTTGAGGATCTGCTTGATCAACTGAGCGGAAATACGAAAATCGCTGGCTAATAGTTTGGCCAAAACGGGCTTGGCTAAATCAATCAAGCCTGCTTTCTTGGCCCGCCCGATCACTGCTGCTGTGCCAATAATGAGCAAGCCACATTCAGTGGCGGCTGCTCGGCCTGCGCGTTCGTCGATGAGGAGCAGGCTGCGAGCTGGGCGCAATTGAAAGGCCAGTGCGATGCTTTCGCTTTCTCCGGCATCCAGGTCACCCACATCAAAAGGCAAAGGTGCAATCGGCTCTTGCCAGACTTCAAGCCAGCCCGCTGTGAGCGCAGCTTGTATCTCAGGCTCACCGCGCTGATTCGTGCCGGGCAAGACTTCGCGCAAGACGGTCGGCGTTAGATAGACCTTGCCCAACAATTGATTCAACCAAGCCAGGCCACCCACACGCGTCAAGCCAATCAAGGGGCTGGCATCCGCGATGACCACCCGACGCACTGCTGTGGGGGCGCTCAAGCTGCTTGCGCCAGCCACCGATCCAGCGTTTCCATGTCAGACACATATTCTTGTGGTGTTTGATCCACCACGGCAATCCCTAATCGTGAGACGTGCGTGATGAAGGCCGACAGGCTCATGTTGGCCAATTTGGCCGAGCGAGCCAACGACAAGCCGCCATCGCGAAACAATGCCGTGGCCAAAGCCGAGCGTGTGCCAGCTGCGCTGAACACCTGACCCTGCTCAAATGACAAGATGACCGCATCGGGCTCATTGCGGTTCATCACCACCACGGGCGCTATTTTTGCCTGGCGCAGAGCCACACTGGGGTTGTTTTTCAGGTCGGAGACGTTGACATTTTGCATCTTCAGCCCCTTTGATATAGGAAGATAAATTAGTATATCATGGGAAGATTAGAAGGGCATTTCAAATTAGCAACACCACAGAACGTGCCTCAATACTCAAGCCTTCCCCCACCGGCCCCATCCTCTCCGCCGTTTTGGCCTTCACGTTCACCTGACCCACTGCCACACCCAGCGCCGCAGCAATGCGCTCGCACATCGCCGGGATATGCGCCGCCAGCTTGGGCGCTTGGGCAATCACCGTGCTGTCAAGGTTACCTATCTCGTAGCCCGCGGCACGCACGCGCTTGGCGGCTTCGGTTAGCAACACGATGGAGTCTGCGCCTTTGAACTGCGCATCCGTATCCGGAAAGTGCCTGCCTATGTCGCCCAAGGCGGCTGCGCCCAAGAGCGCGTCGGTGATGGCGTGCAGCAATACGTCGGCGTCTGAGTGGCCTAGCAGGCCTTTGCCAAACGGGATGTGCACGCCGCCGATGATGAGCTTGCGGCCGGGAACCAGGGCGTGGGTGTCCCAGCCTTCGCCGATTCTGAAACTGGATGAGGGATGGGTAGGCATAGTTTGTTTTTTGCGGATGACAGAGCTGTAGTGCAGGAGCGAGCTGTGTTATTTGGCCACTTGTCTGCTCTGCAAAATCGCCTCTGCCAAGGCAAAGTCTTCCGGGTAAGTGACCTTGAAGTTTTGTGCGCTGCTGTGTACTAGCTTGGGGCTGTGGCCCAGGGCCTCCATGGCGCTGGACTCGTCGGTGGCGCTGGCGAACGAGTGCTCCAGCGCCTGGGTGAGCGCGCCGATGCGGAACATTTGTGGCGTGTGGGCCAGCCATTTGTCGGCCCGGCTGACGGTGCTGGCGACGTGGCCATTGAGAGCAGTTTTCAGCGTGTCGGGCAGCGGCAGCGCCAGCAGGCCGCCTACGGGGTCGTGCTGGCAGGCATCTATCAGCGCGTTGATCTGCGCGGGGGTGATGAGGCAGCGGGCTGCGTCGTGCACCAGCACCCAGTCGTTCTCGTGTGCGCCTTGGGTGAGCATGGCTTTGAGGCCGTTGAGCACCGTTTTAGCCCGCGTGTCGCTGGCGCAGGGTGCCACCCAGTGGGTGGAGCCTACGTGTTGGGCAAACAAGGTGTCGTCAGGCGCGATGACGCACAAAGTCTCGTCAACGCGCGCTACCTGCGCAAAGGCGGCCAGCGTGTGCGCCACCATGGGTTGCCCGGCG
>JANMTF010000042.1:0-13572 GCA_031390175.1 Polaromonas sp. | reverse complement strand
GGAATGGTGCGCGTCATGCTTGATCCATCGGCCCCTTCGGCCAGGACAAACTTGCCGCGTTTAAAGTCGGCCCCGCACATCTCCAGCAGCACGCGCAGGGGCACGCCGGTAAATTCGCTACAGCTCACCATGCCGTGGGTGTACTGCACGGTGGGCACGGCCGCATTGCCCCATTCCATGCCGGTGTTGGCACCGCACTCAATGAAGTGGAAGCGGCTGACTGAGGGCAGGCGCAGCAAGTCGTCCATGGTGAAAACCATGGGCTTTTTGAGCATTTTCTCGTCGCTGCCGTTGACCATCAAACGGTGTTTGTCGGGCTCAATATCCCACCAGCCTTGGTGGTGGCGCTCAAAATGCAAACCACTGGGCGTGATGATGCCAAACAAGCCTTGCAGCGGCGCAAAGCTCACGCCCGCCTGCGACACGGCTGTCAGGCCCGGGCTTTGGCGGCGCTGCAAATTCTTCTCGTGCACACTGGGTGCGCCGTAGCCTGTGTCTGCCACACCTTTGCCAAGGCCTTTGGTGTGGTCTGGCAGATGGATGATGTTGGGGTCATCGCTGCCAGTGGTGCTTTGCGCCCGCACGCTGGTCGCTGCGGCCATCGCAGAAGCCAGCGCGCCCGCCATAAAGCCGCGCCGCCCGGCGTATACCGACTTGACCTGCTCTTGGCTCAGAAATCCCTCAGGTGCGGGCTGTATAAATCGACTTATTCGCATATGGTGATATTTAGGATGGAGGTTGTAGGGACAAAATATAGGGAAACTTCACAGGGGATTAACGCAACTTAGCCGAAGTGGCCGGTTCGTCAAGATCAATCGCTATCTGGGTGCATACGCTACGGCACAGCCCCGCAGCGGTTTTGCTACTGATTTTGTAGATCACCTGGGTGCCTACCTTGGTGCGCGACAAGATGCCGCTGCGGTACATCAGATTAAGGTGCTGCGACAGATTGGGCTGGGTGGTGTCAATATGCGCCAGCAATTCGTTGACCGAGCGCTCGCCATCGCACAGCATGTTCAGCACCTTGAGCCGCACGGGCGACGACAATGCGCCAAACAGCTCAGCCGCAATAGCGAACACCCGCTGGGTGTCCGCCGTGTCTTGCGACTCAGCGTGTAACGAGGAGATGGCTTCTAGTGTCATGCGAGTGTGTCTGCCCAGATGTTGCGTGCCCAGCTTTCGGCGTAAACCCCTTCAAGCTGCGTAACATCGGATTTTAAGTCAATTGGCGAGACACCCCCAGCACCGGCCACCACCTTGAAGGTTTTTTCAGCCGCCACGTACTCATGCACGCTGGCCACATGGATGCAGTTTTTCGCATCAATCATGCTGTAGCAGGTGTTGGTGAGCATGGGCGCGGGGTTGACCTCCCAGCCACTGAGCTGCGCCACAATGGCCGCCGCTGCCACCTTGGCCTGGCTGTTAGCCATGTGCCCGCTCTTGGGCATGAGGGGCGCTACCTGGATAGAGTCGCCCAGCACATGCACGTCCTTGGCGGCGGTGGACTCAAAGCTTTGGTAGTTAACTCCGCACCAGCGACCATTGGCCATATTGTTCAGGCCGGACTGCACCGCAATCAAGCCTGCACGCATAGTGGGCAGCGTGTTGATGACTTGCGCCTTCACATCGTCTTGCACTTCAAATTTGATAGTGCCCGTCTTGGCATCCACTGCGGTGACTTTGTGGTTACCACGGTACTCGACCATACCTTTATATTGGTTATCCCACACTTTTTTGAACAACGGCCCTTTGGAGGTGACATCCGGGTTGCCATCCAGTATCAGCACTTTACTTTTCGGCTTGGCCGCTTTGAAGTACGAGGCCACCTGGCAGGCACGCTCATACGGGCCGGGTGGGCAGCGGTAGGGCGCTACAGGAATGGTTATGGCATACACACCGCCGTCCGGCATCCCCTCTAGCTGCTTGCGCAGTGCCAGCGTCTCAGCGCCCGCTTTCCAGGCATGCAATATCTGGCCGCTGGCGTTGGCCTCTTCCAAGGCTTCGATGCTGCCCAGCATCAAGTCAATACCGGGGGACACCACCAGCTTGTCGTACGCCATGCTGCCGCCGCGCCCGAGGGTAACGGTTTTCTTGGCGGTATCAATGGCGGTAACCATGTCTTTCACCACCGTGACGCCGTGCTTGCGGGACAGGCCGCCATAGGGCTGTGTGATGTCGGCCATCTGCTTGCTGCCGCCCAGCACCATATTGGACATGGGGCAGGAGACAAAGCTGTCGTTGGGCTCGATCAGCACCACATTGATTTTGTAGTCCGACAGCAGACGCACATACTTGGCAGCGGTAGCGCCACCGTAACCACCGCCCACCACCACGACTTGGGCTTTGGCAGGGATGGAGGTGGTAGCACAGGCAGACAGCCCGAGCAAGCTCAGGGCAGCAGAGGACTGGAGAAACGCACGGCGTTGGATAGACATGGTGTTCTCCTTGTTATTTTTGTGCTGCAAAGTAAGCGGCGATCTGCTCGATCTGCGTATCGCTATAGCCCTTGCTAAGCTGGTGCATCACTGTCGCTGGGCGCGTACCCGACTTAAAAGCCTTCATCTGGGTGACTATGTAGTCATTAGACAAACCGACCAAGGGCACCACGGCCGAGCCGCTAACCGCTTTGCCATCGGTTCCATGGCAGTTGGCGCAAGTCGCCGCTAGGCTCTTTATATAAAGCTGCCGCTGATCTTGTGCGTTAGCAGATAGCGATAAAACGAGCAATATGTTAGAGGCAGCAAAGGCAACTAAAAAGCGGTAATGGGTGCCGTGGTACATGTTTGTTTCTCTGCAACTAAGATACGCGCTAACTTTGACATAAATTTTGGCAAATTGTGGCGAATAAATTTCATACAACTTAGAAATATAAGCATTTAATTATTATTCACATTTAATAGTCGCCCATACAGGGATTTCCCTTAATCAAATGACTTTTTCGAAATATTTTGGGTCTATGTAATTTGTAGTGGACAGATCCCGCGTGGCAGCAAATGGGGCGGTAGAGGCAAATGGGGTTATGGAAGCAAATGGGGTCAGATCAAAATTCAGGACGAAGCTCTGGTCGGCGCGTGCAACGCCATAACGAAATTTTGCTCTGACCCGATTTGCGTAGTTTCCGGCGCGTCGGGTCGTTCTCCCCCCCCCCTTTTTTTGCCCGCGAAGAATCCCTTTCATAGACCTCGCGACTCGCGCCAGAGCCTAATAGCTCACCATAAAAACGCCAAATAATGAAATAAATTGTCAACGCTGTGGCAAGGTACATAAATTCGCATAATTTAGTGTACTTCGCAGGCTCGCCAACAGCCTTCGGGCCGCAAAAAAAAAGTGCTGAAAAACACGGTTTTGAAACCTTTTTAAGATACTAATCGGGCTGCAGACCAATAGAATTATGCGGGAGAAGCTCCTGTATATGTAGCACGTTGAAATGGGTATGCCGGTGTCTGCTGGGGCACCTGGGCGTTTGTGGATGCCTACAGGCAGTCAGAAAAGCCCGCGCGCTGCCCGGCACGTCACCGTAGCCTGCACACCTCCAGCCTGCTCGCGCCGGAATGTGTGCCATGGGGTTGCGCCGCCATCAGGGCGTTTTAGCTGGCCGCACGGAAAATTGGGTACACCACGCGTCTAACTCCACACCGAGCCAGTCCCAATTTCAGTACTGCACAGGCGCGACGGAAGGAGCCGACGTCCGGGGCGCACGCCCATGGCAAAGGCTTTGGCGCAAGCCGCGAGGTCTGTGCGGGTGACTCTTCAAACAAAAGGTGGAGGGAACGAGCCGATGCGCCGCAGACTACGCGCTACCAGCCCAGTGCAAGTCACACAGTGCCAACATTTTTTGAATGACTTTCAATACTAAAGTACATGTATTGTTGCTTCAAACGCTAAATCACGCGTAACGCGCGGCCATGCTTTCCAAGGCAACTGGCTTGAGCTTTGACCCCATCCCCGCGCAGCCAAAAGCCTCAAAACGGGCCTTCACAATGCCGCGCGCGGCATTCTTGGCGGCTACCAGCGCCTTGCGTGGATCAAATTCGCTGGGCTGCTGGGCAAAGACGCGGCGCATTGCACCCGTCATGGCCAAGCGGATGTCGGTGTCGATGTTGATCTTGCGCACCCCGGTTTTAATGCCGCGCTGAATTTCTTCTACCGGCACGCCATAAGTCTCTTTGATATCGCCACCAAACTGGCGAATGATCTCCAGCCACTCTTGCGGCACGCTGCTGGAGCCGTGCATCACCAAATGGGTATTGGGGATTTGCGCATGGATTGCAGCTATGCGGTCCATCGCCAAAATGTCCCCTGTGGGCTTGCGGGTGAACTTGTAGGCGCCGTGGCTGGTGCCAATCGCAATTGCCAGCGCATCAACCCCTGTTTTCTCTACAAAGTCTTTGGCTTGCACCGGGTCGGTCAGCATCATGTCGTGGGTCAGCTTGCCTACCGCACCAATGCCGTCTTCTTCGCCCGCATCGCCAGTCTCCAGCGAACCCAGGCAACCCAGCTCACCTTCGACTGATACGCCGATGGGGTGGGACATCTCGCAGACTTTGCGCGTCACATCGACGTTGTACTCGTAGCTGGAGGGCGTTTTGCCGTCCGCCATTAAAGAGCCGTCCATCATCACACTGGTAAAGCCCGAACGAATGGACTGCTGGCATACCGCAGCTGATGTCCCGTGGTCTTGATGCACCACTACCGGGATGTCGGGGTGCGACTCAACAGCGGCCAGCATCATGTGGCGCAGGTAGGCCTCACCCGCATACTTGCGCGCGCCTGCAGAGGCTTGCAAGATGACTGGGCTATTGGTCTCTTGCGCGGCCTCCATGATGGCAATGATCTGCTCCAGGTTGTTGACGTTGAAAGCGGGCACGCCGTAGCTGTTTTCAGCAGCGTGGTCTAGTACTTGACGAAGGGAAACAAAAGCCATGGTAACTCCTAAAATTTAAATCAAATATGCTTTAAAGCAAATAAAATATCGCGCGAGCAGCTATCATCTATATAGCGTTTTACATCGCTGCGCGGTGCTGCAGTATCTCAAATGCAGGCAATGTCTTGCCTTCCAGCACTTCCAGAAAAGCACCCCCACCGGTAGAGATATAGCCCACTTCTTTCTCAATGCCGTATTTGGCAATGGCTGCCAGCGTGTCGCCGCCGCCCGCAATACTGAATGCGCTGGAGTGTGCAATCGCCATCGCGATAGTTTTGGTACCGTTTTCAAACGCCGCAAATTCAAACACTCCCACCGGGCCGTTCCACACGATGGTGCCTGCGGTTTTGAGTTGCTCGGACAGTCTTTTAGCGGTTTCAGGGCCAATGTCCAGGATCAAATCATCATCGGCCACGTCCGTAGCGGCTTTCACGGTGGCCGCCGCATCAGCGCCGAAGCTTTTGGCAGTTACTACATCGGTCGGTATCGGCACTTCTGCGCCGCGCTCTTTCATGGCCTCCATCACGGCTTTGGCCTGTGCCACCAGCCTGGGCTCAGCCAGGCTTTTACCGATATTCAAACCCGCAGCCAACATGAAGGTATTGGCTATGCCGCCGCCCACAATCAGTTGATCTACATTCCTAGCCAAGGCCTGCAAAATGCTCAATTTGCTGGACACTTTGCTGCCCGCCACAATCGCCACCAATGGACGCTTGGGATTGGCCAGTGCCTTGCAAATGGCATCCATCTCAGCGGCCAGTAGTGGCCCTGCGCAGGCTATGGGCGCGTACTGGGCAATGCCGTACGTGCTGGCTTCGGCGCGGTGCGCGGTACCAAAGGCATCGTGTACAAACACATCGCACAGGGCAGCCAGTTTGCGGGCCAGCGCTGCGTCGTTCTTTTTCTCGCCCACATTCAGGCGGCAGTTTTCCAGCATGACGATCTGGCCAGGTTGAACGGCAACACCCTCTGTCCAGTCAGACAGCAGAGGGACTTCGCGGCCCAGCAATTCACCCAAGCGCTTGGCCACAGGCGCCAAACTGTCTGCGGGTTTAAAAGCGCCTTCTGTAGGCCGTCCCAAATGGCTGGTCACCATCACCGCAGCGCGTGCGTCCAGCGCCATTTGTATGCATGGCAAGCTGGCGCGGATACGCGTGTCTTCAGTAATCGCACCGTTGGCATCTTGCGGCACGTTCAAATCGGCGCGAATAAACACACGTTTGCCGTCCACAAATCCATTCTTCACGACTTGGGTAAATCGCAATACTTTCACAGCCGGGCTCCTACCACGCGCGCCATTTCCAGGCATTTGTTGGAGTAACCCCATTCGTTGTCGTACCAGGCGACTACCTTCACAAACGTACCGTCCAGCGCCAGGCCTGCCTCTGCGTCAAACACACTGGTACACACCTCGCCCCGAAAGTCGGTGGCAACCACTTTGTCTTCGGTATAACCCAACACGCCCTTCATGGCACCCAGGCTTTGGGCCTTCATTTCGGCGCAGATGTCTTGGTAGCTGGCCTCCGTATCAAGCTCAACCGTGAGATCCACGACCGACACATCGCTGGTGGGCACTCGAAACGACATGCCCGTGAGTTTTTTGTTTAATGCAGGAATCACTACACCTACGGCCTTGGCTGCGCCGGTGCTGCTGGGGATGATGTTTTCCAAAATACCGCGTCCACCACGCCAGTCCTTGTTGCTTGGCCCGTCCACCGTTTTTTGCGTGGCTGTAGCCGCGTGGATGGTCGTCATCAGGCCACGCTTGATGCCCCATTTGTCGTTCAGCACCTTGGCCACTGGTGCCAGTGCATTGGTGGTACAGCTGGCGTTGCTGACAATCGCCTCGCCCTTGTAGCTGGTGTGGTTCACGCCATATACAAACATCGGTGTGTCGTCTTTGCTGGGGGCAGAGATGATGACTTTTTTAGCACCAGCAGCCAAGTGTTTTTCAGCCCCCGCTTTGTCTAGAAACAAACCCGTAGACTCGATGACCACATCAGCGCCCACTGCATTCCATTTCAATGCTGCTGGGTCACGCTCCTGAGTTAAACGAATTTTTCTGCCATTGACCACCAGCATATGGCCCTGCACCGAAACTTCGCCTTTAAAACGTCCGTGCACCGAGTCGTAGCTGAGCAGGTAAGCCAAATAGTCCGGCTCCAGCAAATCGTTGATGCCGACGATTTCAATATCGTCGAAGCTCTGAATCGCAGCGCGAAAAACGTTGCGGCCAATACGACCGAAGCCGTTAATACCTACCTTGATGGTCATTCAGAGTCCTAGATTAAATTATTTTTGAAGATGCTGCAAAATCGCTGAAAAATCAGGAATCACGCGGTCTGGGCGACTGTCTTCAATCTTCGATCCCATGTTGTAGCCGTAGGGTAAGGCCCACACCTGCACCCCAGCGTTTTTAGCCGTGGCGATGTCTATCGACGAATCACCCACAAACAAGCAACGGTCAAGGGCCACACCAAACTCTCCCATACAGGCCCATATGCCGTCGGGTTTTGGTTTTTTGGTGGGCAAGCTGTCGCCCGATATAACGCGATCAAAAACGTTTTGCAAGCCATGCGCTTTCAAAACCGTTTGCGTGTACTGTCCTTCTTTGTTAGTGACAACAGCCATCTTGATGCCTGCCTGGCGCAGCGCCTGCAATGTCTCGCGTACATGGGGGTACAAGGCGCTGCGTGTGCCGCAGCGTTTATGGTAGTTGGCTGCAAATTCCACCTCAATCAACTTCAAGCTGTCAGAGGTGCGCACAGCGGCCGGATCGGTTTTATCCGCGAATGCTAGCGCCTGGATCAACAGCTCGCGCGTGCCATGCCCTATCCAGTCGTCCACCTGCTTTTGGGTGACTGCGGGTAATTTGAATCTGAACAGAGTGTCGGTTACTGCGTCGTAAATCTCCGGCGCAGTTTCGATTAAAGTGCCGTCCAGATCGAACATGACTAAATCAAAGGGAAAGGCTGAGGTCATATCAAGTCCTGTCAGTTATAGGCACGCACGATGGAGTCGTTGGTTTTGGCGACTTCCATATGGGCCGCACGGTGTACCAATGTCTTTGCCGCTTCCACGATACGCTGGGTTGAGATACCAAAGTGTTGGTATAAATCTTTTGCCGGGGCAGACTCGCCAAACGTGCTGATGCCAATCACGACACCGGAGCGCCCTACGTACTTGCGCCAAAAATCAGGATGCGCTGCCTCTATCGCTATGGCTGGTAAGGACATAGGGATCACCGTGTTTTGGTAAGCCTCTGATTGCCTGTCAAACACATTGGTACATGGCATAGACACCACGCGCGCCGCGATGCCTGCACTGGCCAGTAAAGCTTGCGCCTCCATGGCCATATGGGTTTCAGACCCTGTGCCGATGATGATGACTAGCGGGTTGTCTATGTCGCTCAAGATGTAGCCGCCTTTGCGGATGGCATCTGCCATCTTCGGATCAGTGGCTAACTGCGGAAGGTTTTGCCGTGATAAAGCCAGCGCCGTGGGGCCGTGGTTGCGCTCTACCGCACAGGCCCAGGCCACTGCCGTTTCCAGCCCGTCGGCGGGCCGCCAAACGTCCAGACCAGGGATGATGCGCAGGCTGGGCACATGTTCCACGCTTTGGTGTGTGGGGCCGTCTTCACCCAAGCCAATCGAATCGTGGGTAAACACATGAATCACGCGCCGTTTCATCAGCGCGGCCATGCGTATGGCGTTGCGCGAATAGTCGCTGAACGTCAGGAACGTGCCGCCATAGGGAATGTAGCCACCGTGCAAGGCCATGCCGTTCATGATGGCGGCCATGCCAAACTCGCGCACGCCGTAGGACAGATGGTTACCCCAGGTGTCGCGCCCTGCTTTGGTGCAGCCTTTGAAGTTAGTGAGGTTAGAGCCGGTTAAGTCGGCACTTCCGCCAAAAAACTCGGGCAGCAGAGGTGCCAGTGCGTCCAGCGCGTTCTGGCTGGATTTGCGGGTGGCTATTGTCTCGGGTTTGGCAGCAATGGCTTTGAAGACATCCGCCAACCGTACGTGGTACTCCACACCCAAGTCCCCATTGACGCGGCGCTCCAGCTCGGCGGCATCTTCTGGGTAGTCGGTACGGTAGGCTTCAAATTTTGCGCGCCATACGCGCTCGGCTGTCTGTCCACGCTCTACAGCATTCCATGCATTGGTAATGTCTGACGGAATCACAAACGGCGCGTGCGGCCAGCCTAGCGCATCGCGGGTGGCCTGCACCTCGGTAGCGCCCAGCGCAGCGCCATGCACGTCATGCGTGCCCGCCTTGTTCGGTGAACCTTGGCCAATCACTGTCTTGCAACAGATCATCGTGGGACGACCTTTAGGGCCATACGCTTGGGTGCGTGCCTGCTCTATGGCGGCGTTCACCGCATTGGCATCGTGGCCGTCCACATTAGCAATTACGTTCCAGCCATAGGACTCAAAACGCTTGGGTGTGTCATCGGTAAACCAGCCTTCCACATGGCCGTCAATCGAGATGCCGTTGTCGTCATACAGTGCGATGAGCTTGGACAGACGCATGGTGCCCGCGAATGAACAGGCCTCGTGGCTGATACCCTCCATGAGACAACCGTCACCCAAGAACACATAAGTAAAGTGGTCCACCACGTTATGTGTTTGACCTTCTTCACAACGGTTAAATTCTGTGGCCAGCAGCTTCTCGGCCAAGGCCATGCCTACCGCATTAGAGAGGCCCTGCCCTAGCGGGCCGGTAGTCGTCTCGACACCCGGGGTCACATCCACCTCAGGGTGCCCAGGGGTTTTGCTGTGCATTTGCCTAAAGGCCTGCAGCTCTTTCATGGGCAGGTCGTAACCCGTCAGGTGCAGCAGCGCATAGATCAGCATGGAGCCGTGGCCGTTAGACAGCACAAAGCGGTCACGATCCATCCACTGCGGATTGGCTGGGTTGTGTTTGAGGTGGCGGTTCCACAGCACCTGGGCAATCTCCGCCATGCCCATGGGCGCGCCGGGATGACCTGACTTGGCTTTTTCAACGGCATCGACGGCCAACATGCGGATGGCATTGGCCATTTGCTGGCACATTTCTGGGGTGTTAGTTGTCATGTTGTTCGCCATTTAACTTAATTACTTCCCATGGCGCGCTTGCGGCGCTCCATCATGCGCCAGATGAACGGCGTGAAGATTAGCTGCATCGCCAATTCCATCTTGCCACCAGGCACCACGATGGTGTTGGCCCGCGACATGAAGGAGTCGTTGATCATGCTGCGCAGGTATTGAAAATCAATGCCTTTAGGCTTGGCAAAACGAATCACCACCATGCTCTCGTCGGGCGAGGGAATGTCGCGCGAGATAAAGGGGTTGGACGTGTCCACCATCGGTACGCGCTGGAAGTTCACGTGGGTGTGGGCAAATTGCGGGCAGATGTAGTTCACATAGTCGGGCATCCGGCGCAAGATGGTGTCGGTCACCGCTTCAGCGCTATAGCCACGCTGGTTTTTGTCGCGGTAGAGTTTTTGAATCCACTCCAAGTTGATAACCGGTACAACGCCAATCAGCAAATCTGGGTGCTGTGCGATGTTGACTTCAGGTGTGATGACGCCACCATGGAGACCCTCGTAGAACAGCAAGTCCGAATCGTTGGGGAGGCTCTCCCACGGGGTAAACGTACCCGGTTCCTGTTTGTACGGCTCGGCTTCTTGCGCGTTGTGCAAATACTTGCGGCGCTGGCCACTGCCGGTGTTGGCGTAGTCGCGGAAAAGCGCTTCAATTTCTGGAAATAGGTTATTCGCGTCACCAAAATGGCTAAAGTGCTGGTCACCCTGCTTCTCGGCCTCTGCTGCGCGCAACTTCATCTCTTTGCGGTCATAACGGTGAAAGCTGTCGCCCTCGATCAACGCAGCGTTCACGTTCTCGCGGCGAAAGATGTTTTCAAAAGTTTTGGTGACCGATGAGGTGCCCGCACCGGACGAACCGGTGATGGCGATAATGGGATGGCGTTCAGACATGGTGGATATCTTTATGGTGATATTGATTTCAAGTAAAAAACTGCATAACCAGCGTATTTAAATCATAGTTTGCTATTTAATATGCAGCTTATAAAGTCAGGCAGACGTGCTCAAAGTATCAGTTGCGGAACAGGCTACGCTCTGCAAACAGGGGGTTACCTGTTTCTGCACTAGGCGGCTCGGCATGGTAGCGTTCAATACGCTCCACCTCGTTGCGCGAGCCAAACACTAAGCCAATGCGCTGGTGCAAAGACGTAGGCTTGACGCCCAGCATGGGCTTTTCACCTGTGGACGCACGGCCACCCGCTTGTTCCATGATCATGCCGATAGGGTTGGCCTCGTAGAGCAAGCGCAGGCGTCCGGGTTTGGTAATGTCTTTGGTATCACGCGGGTACAAAAACACACCCCCCCGCATCAAGATGCGGTGCGCCTCGGCCACCATGCTGGCTATCCAGCGCATGTTGAAGTCTTTGCCCCGCGCGCCCGTCTTGCCCGCCATGCATTCGTCCACATAGCGTTTGACGGGTGCTTCCCAAAAGCGGCTGTTGGAGGCGTTGATAGCAAATTCTTGGGTGTCTGGCGGAATCTGCATCATGGGGTGGGTTAGCATAAACTCGCCCAAGGTAGGGTCAAGAGTGAAGCCATTCACACCATTGCCCACAGTAATCACCAGCATAGTGGTGGGGCCATACAGCGCGTAGCCAGCCGCTACCTGGGTGCTTCCTGCTTGTAAAAAATCAGCCTCACATACATCACGCTGCTGGTCGCGCGCAGCGTCTTCTAGGTCTTTAGGCACGCGCAGTACCGAGAAGATGCTGCCCACCGAGACGTTCACGTCAATGTTGCTAGAGCCGTCCAACGGATCAAACACCAGCAGGTATTTGCCGCGCTGGTGCTTGGTCGGAATTTGATAGGGCAAGTCCATTTCTTCCGAGGCCATGCCAGCCAGATTGCCCGCCCATTCGGTTCGTTGGATAAACACGTCATTGCTCAGAACGTCCAGCTTTTTTTGCGTCTCGCCCTGCACGTTGACAGAGCCACCGGCCTCTGATGCGTGGTTGCCCATCACACCTCCAAGCTCGCCAAACGCTACGGCGCGGGCTATTTCTTTGCACCCTAGTGCAACATCCAGAATCAAAGCGTTAAAGTCACCCCCTGCAGCCGGGAAGCGCCGGCGCTCTTCAATTAAGAATTGCGTCAAAGTAGAACGTTGGGTTAACAGCATGGGAAGACTTTCAAGATTTAGATCTTTTCGTGTAACAGTCAAAAATAATTTAACTCACCGCTACTTGGCGGCGCAGCTCGTTTATTACGCCGCGATAGCCCCCGTTGGCATCTGGCGCACCGAACACTGCACTGCCGGCCACACAGGTGTCGGCCCCGGCGCGCACGATCTCGGCAATGTTGTCGATCTTGACTCCGCCATCTACCTCTAGCCAAATCGGTTGCCCACCCGTTTCGACGTGCGAGTCAATGCGTTGGCGCACCGCACGCAGTTTGGCTAAAGTACTGGGTATAAACTTTTGCCCACCGAAGCCGGGGTTCACACTCATCAGCAAAATAATGTCCAGCTTGTCCATCACATGGTCTAGCCATTCCAGGGATGTCGCAGGGTTGAGCACTAAGCCTGCCTTGCAACCGTGCTCTTTGATGATTTGCAGTGTGCGATCAACGTGGCGCGAAGCCTCGGGGTGAAAGGTGACGATATTTGCTCCCGCTTTGGCAAACAGCGGGATCAGCGCATCCACTGGCTCCACCATCAAATGCACGTCAATGGGAATCTGCACATGCGGTCGAATCGCCTCGCACACCAGCGGTCCAATGGTCAGGTTCGGCACGTAGTGGTTGTCCATCACATCGAAGTGAACCAGGTCGGCACCGGCCGCTTCAATCGCACGCACCTCTTCGCCCAAGCGTGAAAAATCTGCCGACAGGATGGACGGAGCGATGCGGATGGAGCGGGTCATGGAGCGTAATGATGGGTTATGGACGACGGATTTTTTTGGCGGGCGCTGCGGCATGCAGCGCCGTGAGCTGCGCTAAACTGGTTTGCGCCAAACTAGGCAGTACACACAAGGCACCTCCAAAATCATGTTGCTCTGTAAAACTGTTGACGGTGATCACCGTCGCCAGTCCTGCTGCCAATGCCGCCTTCAGGCCATTGGCCGAGTCTTCTATCGCTATGCATGCGCCGGCTGGCAGATTCAGCCTGGCTAGCGTTTGGATGTAGGCCTGGGGATGTGGTTTTTTTCGCGGCGCGGTGGACGCATCTTCAATGACCGAAAAGTAGTCTGACCAGTTCAGCCCGATGGCCTGGCGCAACAAGGCAGACACGTTGACTTTTGATGTCGTGGTAGCAATCGCCAAGCGGATATCCGCTTCAATTGCTTGTTCAATCAGCTTCAATACACCGGGCCGCAATTTCACAGCACCCTGGGTCACCATGCGTTCGTAGGCGGCAGTTTTTTGGTCATGGATACGCTGCACCGTGTCTGCAAAAGCGCTGCCGCCAATGCTTTTTAACCCTGGTTGAATCTGTTTCCAGTAGTGGGTAATACGCTCTTTGCCACCAGAGACTTCCAGCAGCTTGGTGTAGGTGGCGGTGTCCCACTGCCAATCCAGCTTTTCGTGTTGGAAGGCTTCATTAAAAGCTGCCATGTGGGCAAAC
>JANMTF010000404.1:0-2215 GCA_031390175.1 Polaromonas sp. | reverse complement strand
GTGGCACTGGGCCTGGATGTCGCCGTAGCGGTCTGCGGCGGCTGCTGTCCACGCCAGGGTGGGTAGCTCGTGCAACAGCAGGTCAATGGCGCTGCGGCGCGGGTCGGCTGGGGCCAGCAGGCTTTGGCCGTAGCGCAGCTCAGCGCGGCACAGGGCGCTGGTGGTGATGGTCTGGGCCTGGGTGGCCTGCATCATGCGCTGCGTCAGCTGCGGGTGAATGCCCCGGATGAAGAGGCCCAGGGTGTGGGTGTCCAGCAGGTACAGCTTCATGCCCAGCCTCCCGAGGCTTGGGGTGGCGGGGGTGCCTCCTCCTCCTCCTCCAACGGGTTATAGGCCGTGCCGACGCTGCGCGGGGGGATGAAGTCTTCGGAGGGCGGGTTGCCTGCAATCAGCTGGAACAGCGCGGCCAGGTTGCGCTGGCGCTGGTCTTCGCTTTCTTTGGGTTTAAGCGTGATCTCCCCAGTGATGTCATTTTTACTGATCCACACCTCGCTGGTGCTCACCCTGTAGGCCTTGGGCAGGCGGATGGCTTGGCTGTTGCCGCTGGTAAAGACTTTGGCGCTGGTGGGCATGGTGGATAAAACTGTATATACGAAAACGTATGTATTTTATGTGGGCTGGCCGTTGGTTTACCGCCACGGCTGTAAAACCGTGTTTCTAGGCATTTTTTGACCTGTTTTAAAGGTTAAATCAGGCTGCAATCCAATAGAATATTGCGGGAGCAGCTATTGAATTTATAGTAATTGTATTGGCGTAAACATGGCCATTAGGGTGCTGGCGCTACCAGGCTACGCCGTGAAAAGCAGGTGAAACACCCTCAACTGATGCAGCTTTTAGCGCGCAAGGGGCAAGCACTTTGCAACTTATGCGCCATGGCGGCTCAATAAGAGCCCGCGCCCGGCACAGCCACTTGCACGGTCCACACTTCAGCCTCGCGCGCATCTTTGCGCGTGTGCTCAAAAAAGTCAGGTGCGGCACACACAAACAGTGTTTTGCCGTCAGGCCCACCTAGCGCACAGGCAAACAGGCCTAGAGTAGGGCTGCGTATTTCTTGCAGCACTTGGCCGCCTTGCGCCACACGCAGCACCCGCTGGCCCAGTGAATCTGCAGCCCACACAGCACCTTCGGCATCCAGTGTGGCGCCGTCTGGGGCCATTTTGACTTGTGGCATCAGCTCGGGCACGGTTAAACCTACGGGCACGGGGCCAAAGCTGGCCCAGTCGCGGCGTGGTCCGAGCGCGCCGCCTTGCACAATGTCGAAAGCCGAAAGACGGTTGGCTGTGGTCTCGGCCACTATCAGGGTTTTGCCATCGGGCGTGATCATGCAACCATTGGGAAAGCACAAATCGCGGGCTACCACGGTGACGCTGCCATCCGGGTCCACACGGGCCAAGTCGGCCGTGCGCACATTGCCGCCGCCCATCAAATCAAAACCAAAATTTCCTACATAAGCGCGGCCCTGCGCATCAACCACCATATCGTTCAGATTGCCGGTGGCTACCGCTGACAGGTCAGCATGTACCACCAAGCTGCCGTCTTTTTCTTGGCGCATCAGCTTGCGGTCCCGCATGGACACGACCAGCAAGCGTCCATCGGGCAGCCAGCCTAAGCCCGAGGGTTGCCCGGGCACCTTGGCTATCTGTTCTACCTGCCCGTCCATGTCTACGGCAATGACTTGGTGGGTGTAAAAATCAGACAACCACAGGCGACCCTGGTGCCAGCGCGGAGCCTCCAAAAAAGAGTAACCGGCAATAAATTTAGAAAATGTGGTGTCGTTCATGTTGTGGTACCTGGTGTGATGGCGCTCAATCAAAGACCCAAGCGCGAAGTGCACGAGAGTACTTTAACAAGGATCTTTTGTCTATCGCCAAGGTTGCCCGGAGCGATGCCAGTGCGTCACACGATGGGCCGGTCTCGCGCGCCTCAACCCTTTTGCAACACCAAGCCCGCATGCTCCCGCAGCGCATGGAACTTGATATTGGGATGGCGCTCCTGCGTCAGCCGCAGGTCATACGGCGAGGTAAGCAAGTAGGCCAAAGTGTCCGCCCCGTCCAGCGCCAGCTTGCCAGCGTTTTTCTCGGTAAACACTTTCAGCTCTTCAGGCGTATCCGCCGTCACCCAGCGTGCGCCTACGTAGCTGCTGCTCATCAGGCGGCACTCCACGCCGTACTCGCCTTTCAGTCGGTGCTGCACTACTTCAAACTGCAGTTGCCCG
>JANMTF010000401.1:0-2091 GCA_031390175.1 Polaromonas sp. | reverse complement strand
GCCCGGCGTATGTGCCGCCAGTGCTGCTGCGCACTCTGGGCAATCAGCGGGTTGTTGGCGGCGGTGTAGATGGCGGTGTGAAAGTCCATGTCCGCCTCGATCATGGCGCTGATGTTTTTACCCCGCGCAGCTTTGCGGCCTTGGGCCATGAGGTCGGCGTTAAATTCAAATCGGCCCGCGCAGGCTAACCGCGCCGCCAGCGCATCCAGCGCGCTGCGCACTTGGTACACATTGGCCAGCCAAGCCACGTCCAGCGGAGCCACCAGCACCCCGCGCCCGGGTGCATCGATCACAAAGCCGTCTTGTTTGAGCAGGCGCAGTGCCTGGTGCACCGGCTGGCGGCTGACAGCCAGTTGCTCGGCAATATCTTCTTGTGTCATGCGCGCACCCGGCTGCAAAGTGCCTTCGCTGATCGCGTCCAGCAGCTTGCGGTAGACCTGGTCTACAAGGTCGGGCGTCGTTTCAATTTTGTGCAGCAAAGCCATGACGGGTACGGTACTCTGTATACAGAATCCACATTGTCATCTGTGCGACATAAAAATATCGGGTTTACCCTATACATGAGGTGATCGAGTATTTGCCTGATCTCGGCACTATGCGTGATAAATGCAATAACGCGCATCTGGCTAACATAGCCCAATAATACCGAGTAGCCAAGCCGCAAAAAGCCCGAACCGTTGCAAGTTCGGGCTCTGTGTGTTTTAGGCCTCGGACTGGGCTATTTGCGCACCGGCAATCCACGTCTCAAAATCAGGTACTTGCTGAAACGGCACGATCTGTGCGCCTGCGCTTGCCGCCCTATAGACAAACACAGTGCAGATCAGCCACCGGCCGAGTGCGATGAAGAGTCGGCCTGAACAGACGGGTGAACGGAGTGCATCGAACGCATGGGGATCTCCATAAAAGCTAAATTCCGGACAACACCGCATCCATCGCCGCCACCAGCGCGCTGGCCTGTGCCGCTACGTTGTCCACTGGGCGCAGCAGCACCTTAGCTGGCAATGGCGCCGCGTAATGCGCTAAAGCGTGAAGATGCTGGCCGTTGACTGTGATGACAGGACACAGCGCGGTCGGCACCTTACCCGCAAATTCAAGCGCTGCCAGCGGCATGGTCAAGCGCGTGGATAGGGCATCGAGCAGATCGCTCTGAATCACGACCACAAACGGTATGCCACCCGCCGTACTGCTACTCGGGTTGATGAAAACGTCGTACTGTGCCATGGTCTAATCACCAAGGGCGCAGGTCGGCACCAGGAATGCCGTGGGATTCGACTTGGGCGTTTTGCGCAGCGATCCAGCCGCCGAACTCGGTTTCAAACACTTTTTTACGCGCAGCATGGCTGGCTTTGTCGTGGCGGGCTTGCAAGGCATGGTACTGCTCGGCAGACAAAATGACTGTATCAAGTTGCCCGGCTTTTTCCACGAACACCGGTTCGCGTTTGGCCTGGGCGCAGAGACTGCCAAACCGGTTCTTGGCTTCTGTAGCGGTGACGTGCATTTCCAAACTCCTTAAATGATTAGCCATTTTAGCCAAAAACTCTGTGGCGCGTCAGTGAAACTAGCGATCATCGACATAGAAACTAAAAACTAGTTGTAAAGAACTTTTCTACTTCTACTTCTTACTAGGCGGCAAATCCGTACAACTGCCATGCGCCACTTCCGCAGCCATACCAATGCTCTCGCCCAGCGTCGGATGCGGATGGATGGTTTTGCCGATATCGACGGCGTCTGCACCTATTTCAATCGCTAGGGCGATTTCACCGATCATGTCACCCGCATGCGCGCCGACCATACCGCCGCCCAAGATTTTGCCGTGGCCGTGGGCCTCGGGTGAATCGTCAAACAGCCATAAATCGAAATAGTTGAGAGCCAATTTAGCATAGCCAATCCTGATGCTACCGCGCATAATCAACCCAACTTTCCAGCCTTCCGGCGTATGCCGGTTAACAACAATGACGCTCGAACCGCAGGCCGTTTACGTGCTCAGCCATCCCGCCGAATTCGCGTTGCGAACTATCAAGGGCTTTCGCGCCAACCAGGGCCTGCTGCTGGCCGGGGCGGTCGCCTACTACGCCTTGCTTTCGATTATCC
>JANMTF010000394.1:0-19819 GCA_031390175.1 Polaromonas sp. | reverse complement strand
CTGGGTGAGGTGCTTGACTTCCAGGTCAAAGTGGGCGACAAAGTCATGCTGGCGCGTGTACACCCCAGCCAAAACACCCCCGTGGACCACGCCATCCACATTGTTCTCAACCCTTCAGACTGCATCGTGCTCAAGGCGCAGCCACAGGATAACGCTTAAGCCCCACCAGGAAACACCATGAGTGATAACAACCCATCCGCACCGTCGGCCAATGCCGTACCCAACGAGTCGCACTACCACAGCAAAAAAGACCGCACCTTTGTGCGCGCTATTGCCGGGCCTTACAACCTGAACGATGAGCTCAAACGCCTGCGAGCCATGCCGCGCGTGCGCAAGGGCAAAGACATCAAGTTCAACGACGGGCCGCAGGCCTTTAGCCGCCACTATGTGGAGCCCAAAGACGGCATTACCCAAACCTTCCACATGCACCTGGAAGAGTACGGCCCCGGTGGTCGCTCGCAAAAACACGGCCATGTGAACGAGGCAGCCTTCTACATTCTGGACGGCACGGGCTACGAGATCCATGACGGTATCCGCTACGACTGGAAGGCCGGTGACATCGCCATCGTACACAACAACTGCGTGCACCAGCACTTCAACGCCAGCGACCAGCGGCCTGCGCGCGCCTTGGTGATCAAGACCAAACCCATGTACATGTTTATGAACATGCTGTTCCAGCACCAGGTAGAGCCGCGCCCAAGCGAGCCTGCTCCTGGCGGCGAGGGCTTTAAGGCCCGTAACGACGAAGACAATTTCAACCACCCACAGGGAGGCTACTAATATGGCATGGGACGAATCAACATCCTGGAGCATGGGCACAGCCCAAGGCAAGTACTACCAAGGCCTGCTCGACGACGCAGCACAAAAACCAGCGGCTAACGCCAAGCGCCACAAGGTGGTGCACCCGCAAGATATGCCTTGGGAGATGGCGCGCCAAGGCCTGCTCAAGCATTTGCTCAATGAGAGCATGAACACCCGCATGGAAACCGTGGACGCCTACATGCAAATCATCCCGCCGGGCAGCAAGTCTGGCAAGCACCGCCACCTGGCCGAAGAGTGCCTGTATGTGCTGGAAGGCCATGGCTACGACCTGCACCAGGACTGCGACGTCGAGATCACCGACACCTACCATTGGACACCGCAGGCCGAGGTCAAGCGCTATGAGTGGGAAGCGGGCGACGTGATCTACATCCCGCCCAATACCATCCACCAGCACTTCAATGCCAGCCCCGACAAGCCAGTGCGTTTGATTTCTTCGACCAACCGTATTTTTAAATACTGCGGGTTAAACGACTTAGAGCAACTGGAAAACGCGCCGGAGTTTGATCCTTCGCAAACCTTGGATGGTGCGAAGATTTTGCAATACCTGCGAAAAAAATCTTGATTACCTCTGCATTTCAAAAATAAAAAAAGGGAAGCCCCACATGGCCAAAGACGCACTCGTTTCTGACGACCTCGCACAAAAATTCGCTACCGAAAAAGAAACGCCCTACACCCGCTGGGTCAAGGCCGAAGGCTTGGACATCATTGGTGCCCATTACGTGCCCAGTTTGAATACGGTAGACCTCAAGCCCTGGGCACGCCGGGGCGGCAAGGGCGTGTACATCAACCACGAAGCCTCACGCACCTCCAACGACTGCTATGTCTGCGAGATTGCGCCGGGCAAACAACTGGAGCCGCAGCGCCAGATTTTTGAAGAAATGATCTATGTGCTGTCGGGCCGCGGTTCGACCACCGTGTGGAACGACCAAGGCAACCGCATCACCTTTGAATGGCAAGCGGGTGCCTTGTTTGCCATCCCGCTGAACTGCTCGCACCAGCACTTCAACGGCTCGGGCAAAGACGCGGCGCGCTTTGTGGCGGTGACCAATGGGCCACCCGTCATCAACCTGTACGAAGACCTGAATTTCGTCTTCCACACCCAGCACGACTTTGCCAACCGCTTTGGTGGCGAGCCCGATTACTTCAGCGGCAAGGGCGAGCAAAAAGGCCTGCTGTTGGAGACCAACTTTGTCGCCGATGCGGTGAACCTGCCTTTGATGGCCGCCAAAGAGCGCGGCGCGGGCGGTGGGCATATCCGCTTTAACATGGCGCGTGGCTCGATGAACAGCCATATCTCGCAGTTCCCGGTGGGCACCTACAAAAAGGCGCATTGCCATGGGCCAGGGGCGCACGTCATTATCTTGAGCGGCGAAGGCTACAGCCTGATGTGGCCTGAGGGCGAAGAGCCGCGTGAATACCAGTGGCAGACCGGCTCAATGATCGTGCCGCCCAATATGTGGTTCCACCAACATTTCAATACTGGGTCAACCCCGGCGCGCTATCTGGCGTTCAAACATGAGGTCGTGTCGATTCGCAATGCCCAAGGCGTGCCCAAAGCCTGGATCAGCCGCCGTGTGGGTGGGGACCAAATCGATTATGCAGATGAAAGCATGGCCGTGCGCACCCGCTTTAGCGATGCGCTGGCCAAGCAGGGGCTGGCCCCCCGCATGGCAGAAGCGTATGAGACCGAATTGCCTACTTTGCCACCGAAATCTTGATTAAGGAGTACTGTGATGAGCCCATCCTATCTTTCCCGTCGCCAAGTTATCCAAACCGGTGCTTTGGCATTGGGTGCCAGCCCCTTGCTGGCCAGCGCGCAGCCCACTCAGGCCGCTACAGCCGCGATTGCCAATCTGACCGGGCCCGAACGGCTCAAACGCTTGGCCGAAGGCGCGCGCAAAGAAGGCGCGCTCACTATCTACACCTCGGCGCCACTGGACGATATGGCGGCATTGACCAATGCGTTTGAAGAGCGCTATGGCGTCAAGTCCAAGGTGTGGCGCAGCGGCTCTGAGAAGGTGTTGCAGCGCGGCGTGCTGGAAGCCCGCGCCAAGCGCTATGAAGCGGATATTTTTGAGACCAATGGCCCCGAGATGGAGGCCTTGCACCGCGAGAAGATTTTGCAGGAATGCAAGTCGCCCTTTTTGGCCGACCTGATTCCCCAGGCCGTCACGCCGCACCGTGACTGGATTGCCACCCGCTTGAATATTTTCACCTGCGCCTACAACACCAAGCTGGTGCGCAAGGAAGATTTGCCCAAAACCTACAGCGATTTGCTCCACCCCCGATGGAAAGACAAGATGGCCGTAGAGGCGGACGACAACGACTGGCTGGCCGGCATCGTCACCCAGATGGGCTACGACAAAGGGGTTGCGTTGTTCCGGGAAATTGCCACCAAGAACAATGTGTCGGTGCGCAAGGGCCATACCCTGCTGACCAATATGGTGGCCTCGGGTGAAGTGCCGTTGGCGCTCACCTTGTACAACTACAAGGTCGAGCAGTTAAAGAACGCGGGCGCGCCGATTGACTGGTTCTCACTCGACCCCACCATCGTCCGGCCCAATGGTGTGGGAGTCACGCGCTTTGCACCCCACCCGCACGCAGCCGTGCTGTTCCAGGATTTTGAGCTGTCCGAAGGCCAGGTGATTCTGGGCAAACGCGACTTCATCCCTACCAGCACCAAGGTGCCCTCGACGCTGAACAAGATGCCTATGATTTTTGCCGATCCCAAGATGACCTTGGACGATGGGCAAAAGTGGAGCAAGCTCTACGACGAGATTTTCAGCCGCAAGGCCTCTTGATCGGCGTAATACAGTAATTGCCCCTAGCGGGTGTTTAAAACAGGAGTGGCACGATGTCCCAGGTTCGTCTAGTAGTAAGGGCGCGTCTGCGCATGTGTTTGGCCACTCTGGCATGTGCAGCGATGCCTATGTTCAGCACAGCGCAAGCGCTCGATCCCGGCTTGCTGACCAGCACCGCCGCAGACCGCACGGCCAAGCTGGCTGCGGCAGCCAAAATAGAAGGCTCCCTCACCCTCTACACCTCGATTGCCGAGAAAGACCTCAAACCCTTGATCGAGCCGTTTGAGAAGAAATACGGTGTCAAGGTGAACTCCTGGCGCGCCAGTGGCGACAGCGTGCTGAACCGCACCATCACCGAGAACAAGGCCAAGCGCTATACAGCAGACATGGTGCATGCTGGCGCGGTGGAGCTGGAAGTGCTGCACCGCGAGAAAATGTTGCAACGGGTAGCCTCCCCGCACTTTGCAGACCTGATGGAGGGCAGTGTGCCCGCCCACAAAGAATGGGCTACTACGCTGTACTCGCTGTGGGTGCAGTCCTACAACACCCAAAGCGTCAAGGCCGCAGAGCTGCCCAAAACCTATGCAGATTTGCTGGACCCCCGCTGGAAGGGGCGTTTGGGCTACGAGGTAGAAAACATCGACTGGTTCGTCACTGTGGTGCAGTCCATGGGCGAGGCCAAAGGCCTGAAGTTCTTCAGGGACTTGGCATCTACCAATGGCATTTCGGTACGCAAAGGCCATACCAATCTCAACAGCATGGTGGCCGCAGGCGAGGTGCCATTGGCGCTGACGGTGTACAACTACATGCCCGAGCAACTGAAAAAGAAGGGCGCGCCGATAGACTCCATCGTGCTGCAACCCAGCGTAGCCCGCGCCAATGGCGCAGGCGTGATGCGCTACGCACAACACCCGGCAGCAGCGGCCTTGTTCATGGACTATCTATTGGGCGAAGGGCAGACCGCCTTCGCAGCGCTGGAGTACCTGCCCAGCAATTTGAAAGTACCCTCCCCGCAGCGCAATAACAAAATCTTGATCGTTGATCCAATCGAAAGCCTGGACCAGCGCGATAAATGGCGCAAGCTGTATGACGAGATCATCTTGAAGGGCGCACGCCAGTGAACACCCAGGCTGTCCAACCCGTATCGCGGCTGGACTACCGCAACATGGGGCTGATCACTCTGGGCCACTCGCTCACCCACTGGTATCCCGCCACCTTCTATATGCTGCTGCCTTTGATAGGCGCAGAGATGGGGCTGACCTACAGCCAAATCGGTTTCATCATGACCTGCCAGTACGCGGCGGGTGCGCTGTCCAATGTGCCCGGCGGTATGCTGGTGGACGTGTGGGGACGCAAAGGCCAGCTCATGGCCTTGTCGCTGTTTTGGGTGGGCTTCCCCTACCTGCTGATGGGCTTTAGCACGCAGTACTGGATGCTGCTGGTGTGCGTGATGTTGGTCGGTGTGGGCAACAATTTGTGGCACCCGGTGGCTATTCCGCTCTTGGGGCGCATGTTCCCGCAGCGCAAGGGGTTTGCGCTGTCCCTGCACGGCATGGGCGGCAATGTGGGCGATGCGCTCGCTCCGCTGGCCGTGGGCATCTTGCTCACCACCCTGTCCTGGCGCGAGATTGTGATGCTCAACGTGATCCCGGGGGCGGCCATGTCGGTAATGTTGCTCTACTTTTTAGGAGCACTGACCTTTGCACCCAAACATTCCAAGCCAAAGGCGGTGCAAGGCAGCGCGCAGCCTGCCGATAGTAGCGCCCACAGCGGGGGGCAAAGCATGGGCAGTTACATGCAAGGCTTGCGTAGCCTGATGCGCACGCCGGGACTGATGATGCTGACACTCAGCTCTTCCTTTCGCTCCATGACGCAAGGCACGTTGTTGATCTTTTTGCCCTTGTACCTGGCCAAAGAAATGCACTACGAGATATTTTGGGTAGGTGCCGTGATGGCTCTGCTGCAAATCGCTGGCTTCATTGCCTCACCGATAGCCGGGCACCTATCAGACACCATGGGACGGCGCGCCATTTTGATGGCCAGCTTTGGTGTGAGCGGTGTCGTGTTGCTGTTGATGACGGTGGCCGGTGGCACGGTATGGTTTGTCTACTTGGTAGCGGTGCTCGGGTTTTTTCTGTATGCCGCGCGGCCCATCATGCAGGCCTGGATGCTGGAGGCCACGCCCCCCAATATGGGCGGCACGGCGATTGGCCTGATGTTTGGCATGCAGTCCGGTGCGCAAGCGATTGCGCCGATTTTGGGCGGCGTTGTGGCCGACCGCTATGGCCTGATGGCCGCGTTTTATTTACTGGCGGCCACCATTATTTTGGCCAATGTGATGGTGCTATGGATACCTACCACCCCCACAGAAGCTAAAAATGGATGACGCTAAAACACCACCCTCTTCAGACTCCTCCAGCGCAGACACCGCACACAATGCAGAAGCCAGCAGGCGGGATTTTCTGCGTGGCGTAGTCAGCGCCTCGGCGGCGGGCGTGGCCTTGGCTAGCCAAGCTGCGCGGGCAGCGGATGCGCCCGTGCCCGGTGCCGCCACTGCGGCGGCGGGCACCAAAGCTGGAGCTGCCGCTGACGACGGAAAGGTCATTCTGCGGCCCGGTTCAGACTTCATGCTCGATGTGATCAAAAGCCTCAAGCTGGACTATCTGGCCGCCAATCCAGGTTCGAGTTTTCGCAGTCTGCACGAGTCGGTAGTCAACTACGGCGGTAACCGCAGCCCCGAGCTGATTACCTGTTTGCATGAAGAATCGTCGGTGGCCATAGCGCACGGTTACGCCAAGGCCTCCGGCCGCCCCATGGGCGTGATGGCGCATGGCACGGTGGGCTTGCAGCATGCCAGCATGGCGATCTACAACGCCTGGTGCGACCGCGTGCCGGTGGTGATTTTTGCCGGCAATGGCATGGACGCCAGCAAGCGCAGGCCAGGTACTGAGTGGGCGCACTCGGTGCAAGATGCCGCCTTGATGGTGCGCGACTATATCAAGTGGGACGACGCACCCGCCTCCCTACAGCATTTTGCCGAGTCCACTATCCGCGCCTACCGCGTGGCCACCACCGGCCAACAAGGCCCGGTGGTGATCATGGCCGATACCGACCTGCAGGAAGATGCCATGCACGGCCCGGTGCCGACCATCCCCGCGCTGCGCCCCGTGCGTCCGGTGCAGGGCGATAGTGGCGCGCTGGCGGATGCCGCGCGCATGCTGCTGGCCGCCAAAAACCCCGTCATCATTGCCGACCGCGCGGCCCGCAGCCAGGAGGGTGTTACCCGCTTGGTGGCGCTGGCCGAGGCGCTGCAGGCGCCAGTGGTTGACCTGGGTGGGCGCATGAACTTTCCCAACACGCACCATCTGAACCACAGCGACCGCAGGCGCCAGTTGGTGCGCGATGCCGATGTGGTGCTGATGCTGGACGTAGGCGACCCCTGGGGCCAGCTCAATACGGTGGAGGAGCCCTTCCGCACCACGCGATCTTTATCGCACCCGGATGTGAGGGTGATCACCATTGGTTTGGGTGAGTCCTCCATCCGCTCCAACTACCAGGACTTCCAACGCTTTCTGTCGGTGGAGTTGGCCATCAACGGTGAAGCCCAGGCCAGCATGCCGGTGCTGACCGAGCAACTGCTGAAACAAGCCACACCCGCCCAGCGCAGCAGCATCGCCGCGCGGCGCGAACCCATGCAGCAGCGCTGGAACCAGCAGCTCAAAGCCGCGCAAGATGCCGCCGCACTGGGCTGGGATGCCTCGCCCATCAGCACAGCCCGCATGGCGATGGAAACCTTCAGCGTGATCCAAAACGAGCCTTGGTCATTGGCGGTGAGCGACCGCATTGCCTGGGCACGCAAGCTCTGGCCTACCACTCAACACCACCAAATGCTGGGCGGCTCCGGTGGCCAGGGTGTGGGCTACGGCCTGCCGGCCTCAGTAGGCGCGGCCTTGGCCAACAAGGCGTTGGGGCGCATGACGGTAACCTTCCAGCCCGACGGTGACATGCTGTACGCCCCCGGCGCACTGTGGACGGCCGCGCACCACAAAATCCCGCTGCTGATGGTGATGCACAACAACCGGGGCTACTACCAGGAGGTGATGCACTTGCAACGCATGGCCTCCCTGCACAACCGCCGCACCGACCAAGCCTGGATCGGCAACAGCCTGCGCAACCCGGATATCGACTTTGCCAAAATCGCCCAAGGCCACGGCGTGTGGGCAGAGGGGCCGATCAGCGACCCGACGAAGCTGCGCGGTGCTTTGCAGCGTGCATTGGCGGAGGTGAAGCAAGGCAGGCCTGCCTTGGTGGATGTGGTGTGCCAAGCCCGCTAGGTGCACACTGTCTGTTCACGCTATATAAAAAGTAGCTGCTCCCGCAATATTTTATTGGGCTGGAGGCCAATCTCCTACAAAATTACTCTGTCTCCAGATCGATAAAAAACTAGGCGCTGCACCAACGCATCTTATGGATCTGGAAATAAAAGTAGCGTGCACGGTGGGTGGTTTGCTCGCCTATGCGCACACCCCCGATACCCAGCCTTACTGCTTGTGCTGTGCGTGGCGCGCAGCGCGAAAGGCTGTGAACTCGTCGCGCGAGAGTTGCCCATCTTTGTTGCTGTCGATGGCGTCGAAATGCTTCTCCAGGCGCGGACGGCCTTTAGCTTCGTCGCGCGAGATCAACTCGTCCTTGTTGGTGTCCAGCGAGGCGTGGCCTTTGCCGCCATGCATGCCGTGTTTGTCGCCATGTCGTTCTTTGTGTGCAGCACGGGCAGCGGCAAGCTCTGCCTGCGAGAGGTAACCATCTTTATTGACGTCGATGGCATCGAATTTTTTAGCCAAAAAACGGTGGTCTTTGGCTTCATCGCGCGAGATCAGGGTGTCTTTGTTGGTGTCCAGGGCTTCCATGCCTTTACCGTGTGCGTGTGCTCGCGGGCTGGAGGCGGGGGCTGGGGCCGTTTGCGCCACGACGCTGGTGACAGTCACCGCAGCCAAGGCGACACTGACGCATGACAGTAAAAATTTGAGTTGCGTGTTCATAAAAATACTCCTGAAGCGTTGAAGAACCAGAGCCGCGATAGATGTTTAGCGTGGCCTGCATCTTTAACGCGTCAACCCGCAAGCGGATGCAGGCTTTACAGAGGATTTACCTTGCCGGGCTGGGAGAACTGTCGATTTTTAGCTCTCAATGTGGCTGTAGCCCTTTATAAAATTGCGGGAGCAGCTATGAAATACGTAGTGTTATTGACTGCCCTCCCGAATCATGACAAACGATGCGCACGGTGTTTCGAGCTTGGCTTTTGTACAGGATCAGGTCGGCGGCGCACTTAGCTGCGCGGCTGTCCCCCGTGCCGGCCTAGGGCCGGCGACTCCTCCTTTATGCCGCTACGCTAAGTGCACCGCCGACCTGATCTTGCCAGCGTGGCAGGCGTTCCAACGTCTGTGCAGACCACATCTTTCCTGCTGACGGGTCTTGCACCACCGCAGACCCACCACATTCGCTGCCTAGCGTTCCAAGCCAAGCCCAAGCTAACAGCAAGGCAGTAAAGCCGATTTTTTCCTGCCCACGGCATTCCACATCGACACTATTATTTCAATAGCTGCTCCCACCAAATTCTATTGGGCTAGAGGCATACATGCCGCACAAACTATGGTGTGCGCATAGCATCTCGCAGTAGCGGGATGGTAGATGCTGCGGAACCGGTTGGCATGCTCTGCACGAAGGCGTACAGGTCTTTCAGGCGCGCGGCATCGATGTCCCGCTCGGTATAACGCGGCATGACGCTACGGGGTTTGCGTAGCTGCATTTCAAAGGCTGCAAACGGAAAAGGGTTGGGCGCAATGCGCGGCCCGGCGTTGCGCTCGCCCCCCTGGCCTTGGGTGCCGTGGCAGCTGTAGCACTGGTTTTGCATGTACACAGTGCGGCCGTTTTGCAGCGCAGCGGCATCCGGCGTTTGCGCGGTGGCAGACAGAGTCCCACCAAGCCCCACCAACCCCACCAGCAGCGGTGCAATGAAGCCTTTGACCGAAGGGGGAGGGGTGGATGCCATAGGATTTACCTGCTGGGTTTACGGGTTGTTGAAGATATTGGTAGTCTGATGTCAGAAAACCGTGGCTTTACTTTTTAGGTTTAACTGCTTTCTTGGCAACAGCTAAGGGCTTTTTCGCAGGGGTAACTGCAGCTTTAGCGGCGCTTTTCTTCTTGGCCCCTCCAGCAATGGCGCGTGCCGCATCTTCCTCCAGGCGGCCCTTGATCTCGGTATTCATCGCCACATCGCTGCGGCGCTGTTTGGCAATTTCTTCACCCGTCACAAAGTAGTCGCCCCGCACGGCGCGCTGGGCCATTTGCTCGTTGCGCTCGCTCCAGTCGCCCAGGGAATAACCAAACCACGGCGCTTCTGGTTTGAGCGTGGGCAGGCCCAACTCTTCCCAAATTTTCTTGGCGTTTTCCATGAACTCTTTTTTGGGCAATGCAATCGGCGGAAAGTTGTCTTTGAGTGTCGCGTCGATCAGCATCGAGGCATCCACGCCGTTGTTGCGTGCGCTGCGCGGGCCGTGGCCAGGGTCGCGGTTGTTGAGAATTTGCACATCGAGCGCAAAGTTGGCGCGGTAGCTCATGGCCCACAGCAGGGCGTCGGCATTGTCGGGGTCGATGTCCTCGTTGATGGCAATCACCATTTTGCCGCCGGAGCGCAGCAGGGATGCCGCACCATAGAGCGCGCGCCACACCTCGGTGGGTGGCGTTTTGCGGTCAACCACCACGGCAATGACCTTGCGCAGGTTGGTCAGCGGCTCATGCATCGACACCTTGATCACACCCTTGATGCCCATTTGGCGCTTGAGGTGGTTTAAGAACACCGGCTCCAGCGCCACGCGCTTGATCAAGCTCGACTCGGACGGGGTTACCTGGGAAATGATGGAGGTGAGGATGGCATCCTTGCGACGCGTGATGGCCGTGACCTCCATGTAGGCATTGAACTCCTGCAGGTTCACATGGCCATGCGACTCGCCAAATGGTGCCTCGGGCTCCAGGTATTCGGTGACGATGTAGCCTTCGATGACGATCTCCGCCTCGGCGGGCACCAGCAAATCTACCGTCTTGCACTTGACGACATTGATCGGCGCGCCAGCCAGGCCACCGGCCACATGCAGCTCGTCCACATCTTCGGCCAACTTTTGCGCTGAGGTAAATGCCACGCAGGGAGGGCAGCCCAAAATCACCGCCGCAGGCAGGCGCTGGCCGCGTGCCTTGGCTTTTTCCCAGTGGGTGTAAATGCCGGGCTGGTTCTCCAGCGACGGGTTCATGCCCAGGCGGGTAGGCGACTTGACCTGGCCACGGTAGATGCCCATGTTCTGGATGCCGCTGTCAGGGTCTTTGGTGATGTACTGCGACAGGGTGGTGTAGGGGCCATTGTCCCAGCCGGGGGTGGAGATGGGGATGGGGATGCTGTCCAAACCTTTACCAGGCTTAAGCAGCTCTTTGCCTTGGATGACGATGTCTTGGCAGGGCGCGGTTTCCACCACATTGGGCAAGATCGGATTGGCAATGGCGTGGTTCCACGTCTTGCCAATATCTTCAATTTTGCAACCCATGCCCACGCTGTAAATCTTGCGCGTGGCGGCCAGTGCGCCTACCACCACGGGGATGTCGTACTTGCGGCCCTTGCTGTCGGTCACATTAGTGAACAAAAAGGCCTTGCGGTCTGGCTCGGCAATGCCGCCGCGAAACTGCCAGCGCACCAAGGGGTGCATCTCGGTGTCTTTGTTGATGGGGCGGTCTACCGTGATCAACAGCCCGGCTTTGTCGAGTGCCACCAGGTGCTCGTGCAAATCGGGGTAGCCACGTTTTGGGGAAACAATTTTCTTTGGTGTGACAGTTTTAGCGGTAGAAGTTTTCATTGTGTTTTATAAATCTATTTATCGGGCCTGTTTGGTCACCGTATCTTCAAAGGTCTTGTTCCATTTGGCAAAGTTATCAATCGTAAATTCCGGGTCGATGACATGCAACTTCAAGTCCGGGTAAGGCGAGGGCACCTTGGCGCTGGCAGGAAAGTAATGCAGCGATGCCAGCAGCTTTTGCGTCTCGGGCGAGAGCATATAGTCGTAGAACAGCATGGCGGCGTGGGGGTGCGGCGCGCGCTGCGCTACCCCCATGGTGAAGCCTTGTGCCACCACGGGTTCCATGGCAAACCAGTCCACCGGCTTGCCAGCGCGCTTGTCTTTTTCGGGCAGGTCAATGTAGACCGTCAAGGCCAAGGGCACTTCGCCAGCGATCACCAAATTGTGCAGCAGTGACACGCCCAAACGTGAGGACATGCCGTTGCGGGCCACGATGTCTTTGAAGAGTTTGGTGCCTTTTTCTTCGCCCATGGTGGTCACCACTTTGGCGAACCACTCTTCGGCTTTGGCCTCGATGCCCAAGTTGCCCTTCCACTTGGGGGCGAGCAGGTCGGCATAGGTTTTAGGCAGGTCTTCTTTTTTGATGGCGTTGGTGTTGTATGAGTGCACCACCACGTTCATAAACACGGTAGACCATTGCTGGTGCGCAGGCACGGCGCTGGGCACCATGTCTTTAAAGTAGGGCGACAGCACAGGCTGCAAAATCTTCTCACGGTGCAGCGCCACCATCTCGCTGGCGGGCATCATGATCAAGTCCACCTCATGGCGCTTGCCTGCGGCTTCACTCAAAACCCGCTGGGTCACGTTGTTACTGCCCGAGCGCCAGGCTTTGACCTTGATGTTGTATTTTTTTTCAAACGGCCCGACGATGAGTGGCAGGTCTTGGGGGCGAAAGGCGGTGTAGAGCGTCAGGTTGGCTTCTTTGTTGGCGGTGGCGAGCAGCTTTTCGGCACGATCACTTTTGTCCGATTGCATCAACGATTCGGTTTGGGAGAGTGCAGGCCATGTCATGCACAGTGCGGCAAAAGCACACAGGCTACGGCGCAGCACTATGCGAGTGATCGTTTTCATGGAATTCTTTCAAAAAAAGAAAAAGGCAGATGCTCCGCAAGAAGCATCTGCCTATTCAATACACCTGAAAATTAGAACTTGACCTGAACACCCACAGCGACGTTGGTCATCTTGCCGCCCACGCCTGCACGCAAGCCGGTAGCACTGAACTGCGCACTGTCGTTAGAGCTGGTCGCGCCATAAATCGCAAAGAAACCAACGTTCTTGTCCAAGTCATAGCGTCCACCCAGACTCAACAAGGAGCCGCCTTGCCCCGTGGTGGTGCACGTAGTACCGCCCAACAAAGAGCAATTTCCTGCTGAGTTCTTGGCGTAATTGGCTGCAACCGTCCACTGCGGGCTAATGCTGTATTCGCCGCTGACCTGCCAGCCGGTGGTATCGTAGCTGGAGAATTTGCCGGCGGTAGTAGCCTCTTCGGTGTACTTCAGTTTGGACACATCGGCGGCCACGCGGAATGTTTTGGCTTTGTAGCCTACAGAGAAACGGGTGGCGGTGTCTTTGGAACCCAGTCCAGCGGTAGCGGATGTAGCGTTATGGATAGTGGTCGCCACCGCTGCAGCGCGTGTACCGCTGAATGCCCGGTAATCATTATGTGTTTCTGTGCCCAGGCCAACGTAGTAATTGGCGTTGCTCCAGTTGATACCCATGGAAGACAGGGTTTGGTTTTTGGTAGCCGTTTTATTAGGGTCCGGACGGTACGATACACCTACCTTCACACCGCCCCAAGAAGGGCTTAGCCACAAGAACTGGCCACCGATACGGGTGTTAAAGGAGCTCGTGCCTGCTGCAACATCGCCAACGGCGGTCACAGCAGCTGGCCTCCAGCCCACACCGGATACAAATGCTGCGGTGGAGACGAAGTTGCTGGAGCTCACGCCAAGCATACGCACGCGGTCACCAAACTGCTTATAGACCGTATCTTGTTGGCCAACGCTGAAAGTGCCTGCTTTGTCATGTTCTACATAGACAAATGCATCGCGCGTATCATTAAGCAAGGATGCGCCTGACTCTACGTTAGTTGCCAGTGAACCTTGCAGGTCGTAGCCCGCACGCAAGTTGCCAAAGGATTTTTTGCCTTTGAAGCCGATGTAGGAGTTAACCCAATTCAATTGGTTCTTACCAACTGGTGTTGCTGTTGTTGCAGGTACAACCCCAGGAGCCACCAGACCGCCGGTCATTTGACTGCCGGGGGCACCAAATGCTGCATCACCAAAAGAGGTGTTTTGGAATTGCGGGTACAGGTTGCCGTACAGTTCCAGCAATTCGCCTGCGATAGGCACTGCCTGAGCGGTATTGACCAAGCCGATAGCGGCAAAACAGCCCAAGGCGAGCGCGCGGTATTTAATATTCATGTCGTCTCCTAGTTTGACGTAATCTGAGGGGCCCCAATAATCTGGGTAAAGCATCTGTCTTTAGTTCCTTTATGTGGAACTTTGTTCTTTCAAGCAAGACAGTACCCGTATTAAGCTGAATAAACATTTGGCTACGAATACGGATTTACCCTTTACGTAGTTTCCAGTTGCCTTCTTGCAACATTCTTCTTGCAGGCGATCACCACAGAGAATGCGATTTTTCCGAGCCAGTTGCATTGCGTGAGATTAGCTCTCAGGTGGGCAAGCCCTGTTGACGCAGTTGAGCATCTTGGTTTAGCATAGTAGAACGTCGTTCTTCATAAAGGAACGATAAATTCTCACAATCCCTGCCACTTTTCATCCCCTGCAAAGCGGGGCTTTCGTTCACCCTTCACAGCACCCTCCTATGCCGCACGATAAAGACACCTCCCACTGGCACGAACCATCAGGCAACAAAAAAGCCGGGTTTGGCCAGTTCAAAAAGCAACCCACGCCGTATGACGCGTTCATGGAGACCGAGGGCGTGCCCGTGTTCCGTGACGTGGGCATTCACAAAGTGCAAAACCTGCCGCTCTCGCCGTGGAAGCGCACGGGGGGCAAGGGCCACTTTATCCAGTTGCTCGGCACCGAGACCAAGTGGGGCTGCTTTGTGGTGGAGGTGCCGCCTGCGGGCGCGCTGCATGCGCAAAAGCATATGTACGAAGAAATTTACCTGGTGATCGAAGGCCGGGGCACCACCGAGGTGTGGCAAGAGGGCGATACCAAGAAGCATGTGTTCGAGTGGCAAAAGGGCTCGATGTTTTCCATCCCCATGAATGCCTGGTTTCGCATCGTCAACGCCACCTCGGGTGGCGCGCTGCTGCTGGCGGGCAACACCGCGCCCAATGTGCTGAACATGCTGAACAACGTGGAAGCGGTGTTTAACAACCCCTTTATCTTCCGGGATCGTTTTAACGGCGCGGACGACTTCTTTAAAGCCAAGGACGAGATCGAGCCCGACCCGGTGCGCGGCCTGGCCATGCGCCGCACCAACTTCATTCCCGATGTGGTGCACTGCGATTTGCCGCTGGACAACCGCCGCTCGGTGGGCTGGCGCAGGGTGGAGCCGTTCATGACCAACAACTGCTTTTACTTCTGGATCGGCCAGCATGAACAGGGCCGCTACTCCAAGGCGCACGCCCACACCTCGGCGGCCGTGCTGGTCTGCCTGAGCGGCAAGGGCTACACCTACACCTGGCCCGAGAAGCTGGGCGAAACACCGTGGAAGGATGGCAAGGCTGACCAGGTGCGCCGCATCGACTACGAAGCGGGTGGCTTGGTGTCAGCTGCGCCCGGTGGCGCACGCTGGTACCACCAACACTTCAGCTCCGGTGCCGAGCCGCTGCGCCTGACGGCCTGGTTTGGCCCACACAACCCCGGCCGTGACCCCGGTGCACCTGGTGCCAAGCACACCGACTACACCGCGATGGACGTGACCGAGGGCGGCACCTCGATTCCCTATTGGATGGAAGACCCGTTTTTGCGCACTGAATACGAAGCCGATTTAACGCGCAGCGGTATCGCCACCCGAATGGACCCGGCCTGGTATGTGAAGCCCGAGGGTGCCGTGGCCAAGAAGTCGGTGGACGGGCCTGTGGGGGCGGCGGGTTGATGCAGTGACTTGCACATGAACACGATGATCGACGCGGTGCCGCACCAAGAAGCCGTCACTGGCGGGCTGCCTGAAGAAGCTGCTGGCGGAGGCCGCGTGTTCTTCAGCAGTGTGCGCCGCAGTATGGAATATGAGGACGAGATCATTCTGGTGAGCGTGGGCGTGGACATTGGCTCTTCCACCTCGCACTTGGTGTTCTCACGTTTGGTGCTAGAGCGCCTGGACAACCGCTACATCGTCTCGGAGCGTACGCTCTTGCACGAGTCTGACGTGCTGCTCACGCCCTATGCGGCTGACCAAAGCATTGATGCAGAGGCTTTGGGGCGCTTTATCACATTGCAGTATGAGCAAGCAGGTATTGCGCCAAGCGCTATTGATTCTGGAGCGTTAATTTTGACCGGCGTGGCGGTGCGGCGCAGCAATGCGCGTGCGATTGCCGATTTGTTTGCAGCGCAAGCGGGTAAATTTGTATCCGTCAGTGCGGGCGACGCGCTAGAGACTACGCTGGCGGCCTTTGGCTCGGGCGCTGCAGCACGCTCAGTGCGCGAGGGCGCGCGGGTGATGAACATCGACATTGGCGGCGGCACCACCAAGATAGCGGTGTGTGAAAACGGCGCGCTGGCCGACCTGACTGCCGTGGACATTGGCGCACGCATCGTGGCCTTTGATGCGCAAGGTTTGGTGACGCGGATTGAAGAGGCCGGGCAGCGGTTTGCACAGGAGGCGGGCATCACGCTGGCGCTGGGCAAAGCGGTAGCAACGGGTGACTTGCAGCGCATGGTGGGCTTGATGGCGGATCGCTTGTTTGCCGTGGCAGGCGGTGGACCGCCGGATGGCACCACGGCCAGTCTTTTGCGCTTGGACCCTTTGCGCGCGAGCCTGCCGCCCGACGTGCTGACCTTCTCCGGCGGCGTGTCCGAATACATCTATGGCCGCGAGGCCACCAGCTATGGCGATCTGGGCCCGCTGCTGGCCGCTGCTGTGCTGGAGCGTGCCCGCGCATGGGCGCTGCCCACCGGCAAGCCGCGACTGGAAACGCCTGAGCAAGGCATTCGCGCCACCGTCATCGGCGCCTCGCAGTACACCGTGCAGGTCAGCGGCAGCACCATCTATGTGGAGCCTGCCAATCTGCTGCCGCTACGCAACGTGCCGGTGATTGCGCCGCAGTGGGACTTAGGTGCTGAGCAGTTGGATGGTGCGGCTATGTGTGATGCTATTCGTCGTGCGCTGCGCCGCTTGGACTTGCACCAAGGCGAGCAAGCCGTAGCCCTGTGCTACCGCTGGCAAGGCTCGGCCACGTTTGCGCGGCTGGACGCGTTTTGCCGCGCGGTGGCTGCGGGCATGGCCGCCATTACCGCGCAGGGTCACCCGTTGATCTTGGTGGGCGAGGCCGATTGCGGCGGGCTGATTGGTATCCATTGCCATGAGGAGGCCAAGCTCACCTGCCCGGTCATTTCGGTGGACGGCATTACGCTCAATGAGCTGGACTTTATCGACATTGGTGCGCTGCTGGAAACATCGGGTGCGGTGCCGGTGGTGATCAAGTCCTTGGTGTTTCCGACCTCGGCGGCTTTGGGGCGTACGGCGGTGCATACCGTTCACCCTGAGCCTGTCGTAGGGTGCATGTAGGGGGCGACAAGTGCTCTACCCCGAAATAGAACCCTTTGCCAGCGGCATGCTCGATGTAGGGCAGGGGCACCGCATCTATTGGGAGCAATGCGGTAACCCACAGGGCCAGCCCATCGTGTTTTTGCATGGCGGGCCGGGGTCGGGCTGCACGCCCAAGGCGCGGCACTGGTTTGATCCACGCCGCTACCGCGTCGTCCTACTGGACCAGCGCGGTTGCGGGCGATCATTGCCGCACGGCCGTACCCAGCACAATACTCTCGCACATTTGGTGCAAGACCTGGAGCAACTGCGCGCCCTTTTGCAGATCGAACGCTGGCTGCTCTGCGGCGGCTCTTGGGGCACTACGCTGGCTCTTGCCTATGCGCAGCAGCACCGCGCACGCGTGCAGGGCATGGTGCTGCGCGGGGTGTTTACCGCGTTGCCACAGGAACTGGACTGGTTGTACAAACCCGGCGGTGCCAGCCAGGTTTTTCCGCAGCCATGGCAGGCGTTTTCAACGGCACTGGGGTATGTAGACGAGGGGCAGCTTTTGCACGTCTACGCACAGCAATTGCAAAGTGATGATGCCGCGCAGGTCACCGTCGCAGCCCTGGCTTGGTGCGCCTGGGAAGATGCGCTCAGCAGCATCCATCCCGATACCTCAACGACAGCGCCCGACATGCTGCACTGCCTGTCCATGGCACGCATCTCCAGCCACATGTTTGCGCACGACCCCTGGTTGGGGACACATAACAAACTCTGGCCAGTTGACTACCTGCAAGGCATCCCCGGCACCATCGTGCAAGGCCAGTTCGACATGGTCACCCCTGCGCGCACCGCCTGGTGCTTGCACCAAGCCTGGCCGGGCAGCCAACTGCGCATGGTGCACAGCGCGGGCCATAGCACAGGTGACACGGCATTAGGGCAAGCACTGGTCGCGGCTCTGGACGAACTGGCTACGATGGTCTAGCAGCCGATGTAACCCATTTAGAAAAAGACTTTGGAAAGACTTTATGGCAAACACACAATTTACGGTCGATGGCAAAAGCGTGATGATAGAGGGCGACCCGGCCATGCCCCTGCTCTATGCACTGAGGGGTGATTTGCAGATGCAAAACCCCAAGTTTGGCTGCGGCCTGGCGCAGTGCGGTGCCTGCACCGTGCACATGGATGGCGAGGCGATCCGCTCATGCGTGATGCCCGTATCCGTGATGGCAGGCAAAAAAATCACCACCATCGCTGGGCTGGGCAACCCCGAAAAGCCGCACCCTCTGCAAACTGCTTTTGTAGAAGAGCAAGTGCCCCAGTGCGGTTACTGCATCAACGGCTGGTTGATGACGGCAGCGGCTTTTTTGAAGACCAAGCCCAAGGCCAGTGATGCCGAGCTGCGCGAGGCGCTGAAAGACCTGAAGTGCCGCTGCGGAACGCATGTGGCTATCCTGCGCGCCATCAAGCGTGCGCAGGCGCAGATGGCGTAAGGGGCAGCACATGAACCATACCCTCGCATCAGACCGCCGCGAATTTTTTAAGTCTTCCGGCGCATTGGTCGTCTCTGCCTCGCTGCCTTGGTTTGCCGGATCGGCACAGGCGCAATCGGTATCCTCCACCAAACCGCCGTTAACCGCCACTGAGTTGGACTCCTGGGTGGCCATTGCACCGGACGGCAAAGTCACCGCCTTCTACGGCAAGGTCGATCTAGGCCAGAGCCTGGAGGTCGCTATCGGCCAGATCGTCGCTGAAGAATTGGACGTCGCCTATGAACAAGTCACCATCCATATGGGCGATACCGCCACTTCGCTTAACCAGGGCGGAGCGTCGAGCGCATTGGGCATCCAGTCCGGTGCCAAGCCACTGCGCAATGCGGCGGCGCAGGCGCGGGCTATTTTGCTGGACATGGCTTCCAAGCAACTGGGGGTGCCTGCATCCAATTTAAATGTTGCTAACGGGCTTATCACCGCCAAAGACGATGCCACTAAGCGCGTGAGCTACGCCGAACTGATCGGCGGCAAATACTTCAACAACCAGCTCGAATGGAACAAGCAAATTGGCAACAGCCTGGATGTCAAAGGCCAAGCCAAACCCAAAGCGCAGTCTGAGTACAAGGTGGTGGGCAAGGCCTTCCCGCGCAAGGACGTGGCGCGCAAAGTGTTTGGCAGCGACACCTTTATCACCGACATCAAAGTGCCCGGTATGCTGCACGCGCGCGTCATTCGCACGCCCTTGGCCGGTTGTGTACCCGAGAAGATCGATGCCAGCTCGATCAGTTCGATCAAAGGTGCCAAGGTAGTGCAAGATAAAAACTTTCTTGCGGTAGTGGCCGAGAAAGAATGGGATGCCGTGCAAGCCGCGCGCTTGCTGCAAGTGCAATGGTCTGCGCCTAAAAACCCTTTGCCCACGCACGACACGGTGCACGACTTTATCCGCAAAGCACCCACCGTCAAACGCGACGAGTCGGAGAAGAACGGTGACATCACCGCCGCCTTTGCCAACCCCGTGCGTGTGGTGCAGGCTGAGTACGAATGGCCCTTCCAGTCCCATGCCAGCATGGGCCCGGCCTGCGCGATTGTGGATGCCAAGGCCGACCGCGCTACGCTGTGGACAGGCTCGCAAAAGCCG
>JANMTF010000303.1:0-1557 GCA_031390175.1 Polaromonas sp. | reverse complement strand
GCCGCCCGAGATGTTGACCTTGCTGACAATCGGGTCGCGCAGGTCGGCGGGCAGGTCGGCGCGCACTTGCTGCACCGCAGAGCGGGTTTCGTCCAGCGCCTCCTGGGTGAGCTTTTCAATGCGAAACTCGGCGGTGATGGTCACCACACCGTCTTGCACTTTGGTGTAGATATTTTTCAGGCCTTCCAGCGAGGCAATGGCGTTTTCAATTTTGCGGGCCACCTCGGTCTCTAGCTGCGCAGGCGAGCCGCCGGGCAGGCTGGCGGTGATGATGATGTTGGGCACGTCCAGGTCAGGAAAGTTTTGCACCTTCATGTTTTGGTAGCCCAAAATGCCGGCAAAGCACAGCATCACAAAAAACATGATGGCGGCAATCGGGTTGCGGATGCACCAGGCGGATACATTCATATCAATTTCTCCAGCAAAAAAGCTACTTATTTGGTAGCTGGTTGCGCATTATTTGTTGGGGCTACAGGCGGTTTAGTGGCAGTACTGTCCGTTCGCACTGAGCTTGTCGAAGTGGTCTGCGCAGCTTGGGCAGGCACTGCCACCACGCGCACCAGGTCGCCATCTGCCAAAAAGGCCGCGCCACTGGCCACAAATCGCTCGCCGGTTTTGGCCCCCTGCGTGATCTCTACCGAGTCGGCAATGCGGCGACCGGTTTGCAGTTTGATTTGGCTCACTTTATCGTTCGCCTCGATGCGCATAGCGTAGGTAAAGCCGTCGCGCAGCACCAGTGCCTGCTGCGGCAGCGTGAGCGCCTGCACCGAGCCCAGAGCAAACTCACCTTTGGCAAACATACCGGCCTTCACGCCCGGGTTTTGCGGCAGGTCTACATACACCAAGGCGTTGCGCGTCACAGGGTCTACCGTGGGCGCGACGATGCGCACCTTGCCTTGCACCTGGGTGCCGCTGGCGGCAGTGACCAGCACCACCATGCCGGGTTTGATGCGCGCCACCTCGGTGCTAGTCACTTCAGCGCGCCACTCCAGGCGGCCTTGGCGGATCATGCGAAACAGCTCGCTGCCTGCGCCTGCTACCGCACCCACCGTGGCGCTGCGGGCTGATATCACCCCGCTGTCGGGCGCGGTGAGCTGGCCGTTTTGCAGGCGCACTTGGGCGGCGGACAGCATAGCGCGTGCGGCTTCTACGCGCGCCTTGGCGGTAGTCTCTGCCGTCGTGTACTGGTTAATTTGCTGGGCACTCAGGGCACCGGTGTCTTGCAGGGTGCGCGCCCGTGCGGCGTTGGCAGCGGCCTCTGCGGCCGTGGCCTGCGCCTCGGCCAGCGAGGCTTGCATTTGCAACACATCGGCGCGGCCAGAACCGGCGCTGAAGGTGGCCAGCACCTGGCCTTTTTTCACCACATCACCCACGTTCACCCGCACGTCCGTCAGTTTCAGGCCATTGACCTCCGCGCCAATGCTGGCCTCTTGCCATGCGGCCACATTGCCGTTGGCCGCCAGTTGCACGCCCATCGCCCCGTTGCTGGGGCTGACGGCGCTGACGGTGAGGGCGGCCTTGGGGGCACTGGCAGCGCCGTTGGGTTTGGCGGCTTTT
>JANMTF010000297.1:0-7415 GCA_031390175.1 Polaromonas sp. | reverse complement strand
ATATCGTCCAGCAGCACGTAGGGCAGGGCTTGCAGTTGCACGGCCGGGCCTTGCGCGCTGGCCAGCAACTGCGGGCTGTCGGCGGCGCTGGTTTGCAGGGAGGCAATCGCCAGCCAGGGGCGGCCCGGCTCTGTACCCGGCTGCTGGGCGGCGTAGGCTACGCTGCCGCAGGGTTGCTCGGTGTCCCGGCTGTCAAACAGCTCTTGCCCGGCGGCCAAAGGTGCCTTGCTGCTGATAATGTAGCCCCGGCGCTTGAGCGTGCCGCGAAACTGGCTGCGCGCCACCACCTCTTGGCCGGGGTAGCAGCCTTTTTTAAAGTTCACCCCGCCGGTGGACTCGTAGTTCAGCATTTGCGGCACAAAGGCCTCGCTGATGGGGGCGGTGATGGGGGCGATGCCGGAGCTGACCTCCAGGTACTGCCAAACGGCCAAATCGTCGCTGGAGGCTTGCGCCAAGGGCTCTGCGCCAGCCATCACAGGCTGCACTTGCAACGAGCGGGCTATGCGCTGGCCTTGGTAAGCGCCGTGCGGTAGCTGCACCGTGATGTCAGTACCATGGCGGGCTAAAACCATCGACTGGAGTGCGCGAGCAGCTACAGAGTTTGCAGCACCGTCTGGCGCTGTATCTGCCTGCGCTAAGCCCTGCACCACAAACTCCGCGGTCGCATCGTGCAGCTTGCATTGCGCGCGCATGACAAACATTTGCAAACGTTTCAAAGTCGCAGGCAGCACACTGGGGCTGCACAGCAGCAAGATATCTTCATGCGTGTTTTTGAACACGATGAAACTGGCCAGCATGCGCCCCTTGGCCGAGCACCACGCAGCCAGGCGTGCCTCGGACAGGCCCAGCAAGGCGACATCTTGGGTCAGCTGGCCCTGCAAGAATTTGATGGTGTCAACCCCTTGGGCGCGGATAATACCCAGTGGCCCGTCGGCCTGGTTCAGGGTGACAGACAGGTTAAAGTTCAGTTGGGGTGCATTGGACATAGCCTGTGATTATCGCGCCCCGGTATCATCCCCATCTGGCACCCTGTTTTATTTAGTTGACCCATGCATTTGACTTCTCTATCTTCACGCCAACGCGGCGTTTCTCTTTTCAAGGTTTTGCTCAATCTGATTCTGGTTGCAGGCCTGGGCGGCGGCGCGGCGTGGTGGTGGTCTGGCCAGCCCTTGGTATTGCCCGCTGGCACCCAGTCGCTCAACCTGGTGCTACCCGCAGGCAGCTCGGCGCGCAGCGCAGCCAACGCGGTGGTCAAGGCCGGGGTAGACACCCGCCCGGCTTTGCTTTACTGGTACTTTCGCCTCTCGGGCAAAGCGGGCGGGCTGAAAACCGGCACTTATGAGATAGAAGAGGGCGACACCCCGCAAAAGCTGTTGGCCAAGCTGTACAACGGCTTGCAGTCCCTGCGCAGCGTGACGATTGTGGAGGGCTGGAACATCCGCCAAATGCGCGCCGCGCTGGCCAAAGCCGAGCATTTGAAGCCTGACACCCAAGCCCTGAGCAACGAGGCCCTGATGGCCAAAATAGGCAAACCCGGCCTGCATCCCGAGGGTCGCTTCTTCCCGGAAACCTATAGCTACGCCAAGGGCAGCAGCGACGTGGTAGTGCTGCAAGCCGCCGCCCGCGCCATGGACAAGCAGCTCGCTGCCGCCTGGGATGCGCGCTCCAGCACCATCACCCTCAAAACGCCCGACCAGGCCTTGACACTGGCCAGCATTATTGAGAAGGAAACTGGCAAAGCAACCGAACGGCCAGAGATTGGCGGTGTATTTAACAACCGTTTGCGCATAGGCATGCTGTTGCAAACCGACCCGTCGGTAATCTACGGCATGGGGGAGTCGTACCAAGGCCATATCGGCAGAAAGGGCCTGCAAACCGACACGCCCTACAACACCTACACCCGCGCCGGTCTGCCGCCCACGCCAATCTCCATGCCGGGTAAAGCGGCGTTGTTGGCGGCGGTGCAACCGGCGGATACCAAGGCGCTGTATTTTGTCGCCCGAGGCGATGGCAGTAGCCAGTTCAGCGCTACTTTGTCTGAGCACAATAATGCGGTGAATAAGTACATTCGGGGGCAGTGATACCGTGTCTCGTCTTTTAGGTTCTGTCACTCTCTCAGATCTGCGGGCTCGGTCTCGTACGCACGGTTGGGCGATTGGCAACCACGATCTCGCCGACAGGGACACAAGCGCAAACACGCTCAGCGGCACAAGGACACCATGACCACGGGACTCTTCATCTCCTTCGAAGGCATCGACGGTGCTGGCAAATCCAGCCACATCACAGCCCTGGCAGACGCATTCACCGCCAGCGGCAAAACCGTTACCCTTACCCGCGAACCCGGTGGTACACCTCTGGGGGAGCGCCTGCGCGAGATGATCCTGCATGACGCTATGGACCCCCTGACCGAGGCACTCTTGGTGTTTGCCGCGAGGCGCGAACATATCGTGCAGGTCATCGAACCGGCCCTGGCACGCGGCGAGGTGCTGCTGTGCGACCGCTTTACCGATGCCAGCTTTGCCTACCAAGGGGCAGGGCGCGGGTTTGACCTGAAAACGCTGTCTTTTTTGGAGCTGGCTGCGCAATACTCTAAAGGGCTAGAGACTCAAAAGCCTTCGAGTTTGGGTGTTTTGCAACCCGATTTAACTGTGTGGTTTGACCTACCCCCCGCCGTCGCCGCCCAGCGCCTGGCCAGCGCCCGCACGCCTGACAAGTTTGAGTCCCAATCGCAGGCGTTTTTTGAGCGCGTAGTGACTGGATACGCCCAGCGCGCCGCCCAGCAGCCCCAGCGCTTTGCGCGTATTAATGGCAACCAGGCGATGGAAGCCGTGCGCGCCGAGGTACTCGCGGCTGTGCGTCAAAAGGGTTTTTTAGCATGAGCAACTTTTCATGAGCAAGGCCACTGCTGAAACCGCTGATGACATGAGTCCTACAGCAGCCCCCGCCGCTCTAGCCCCCTGGCTGGCCGCCCAGCGCGACGCCCTGCTGGCCCAGCGTGGCCACGCCTGGCTGCTGCACGGCCCGTCCGGCCTGGGCCAGTACGAGCTGGCTTTGAGCCTGGCCCAAGCCTGGCTGTGCGAAGCCCCTGGCAAACAAGCAATAGACCCCGCCTGCGGCCAGTGCCCCAGCTGCCACATGATTGCCACCCACGCCCACACCGATATGGTGGTGCTGATGCCCGAGACGCTGATGATCGAGCACGGTTGGCCTCTGAGTGAAAAAGCCCAAAAAGAGATCGACGACAAAAGCCGCAAGCCCAGCCGCGAGATACGGGTGGAGGCCATGCGCGAAGCCATTGAGTTTGCGCAGCTCACCAGTGGGCGAGGGCGTTGCAAGGCGGTGCTGGTCTACCCCGCAGAGCGCATGAACATTCCCACGGCCAATGCGCTGCTCAAAACGCTGGAGGAACCCACCGGCGACGTGAAGTTTGCCTTGGCCACCGAGGCTGCCCACCAGCTGCTGCCCACCATCCGCAGCCGCTGCCAAAGCTTTGCCCTGCACTGGCCGTCTGAAGACGACGCTCTGGCCTGGCTGCGCGCGCAGGGCGGGGGCGACAAGCTGGACGATGCAGCCCTGCGCACCGTGCTGGCCGCCGCCGGTGGGAGGCCGCTGGACGCTACGCAAAGGCTAGCGGCTGGCGCCATATCTGCCTGGGCTAAGCTGCCTAGAGCTTTGATTAACGGAGCCCAAGGCACCACCGACGACTGGTCACCCAAAGCCCTGCTGGATGCGCTGCAAAAACTCTGCCACGACCTGTGGGCCATCAAGCTGGGCGCTGCGCCGCGCTTTTATAGCGCAGCTGATCTGCCCAAGCCGCCGCCCGCCCGCGCGCTGTCGGTGTGGAGCGAGCAGCTGAAAAGCCTGGCGCGCAGCATCGAACACACCTGGAAAGCCGAATTGTTGATGGAAGACCTTGTAAGCCAGGCCAAGATAGCCCTAAACTCTAGGCAATAGGCCTGTGACGCCACCGACACAGCCACCGCATCCACGGTATACACTGCACACACTATGAGCACCCCTCCCAGCACATCCCCCAGCAACGCCTCAGCCCCGCTTGCCGCCGCCTCCACCGCGCCACGCCCCAGTGTGATCCAGTTGGCCATCAAAGAGAAAGCCGCGCTATACGCCGCCTACATCCCTTTGTTCCAAGACGGCGGCGTGTTCATCCCCACGGCGCGTGACTACAAACTGGGCGACGACGTGTATGTGCTGCTCACCCTCCCGGAAGACCCGCAGCGCTACCCCATCGCGGGCAAAGTGGCCTGGGTCACACCCGCCAAGGCCGCAGGCAACCGCACACAAGGCGTAGGTATTCGCTTTCCGCCGGACGAAAAATCCAAACAGCTCAAAGTCAAGATCGAAGATATTTTGGGTGCCCATTTGGCGTCTGACCGGCCTACGCAAACCATCTAAGCCTTGCGCTATCACCTGCACAGGTCGCTCAGCATGCATTTAATTTACTATCGATTAAATAGCTGCTCCCGAAATTGAATATTGGGCTAGCGGCCAATACCTCTTAAATTTCCGCAATCCAGCCCATGTTTACCGATTCCCACTGCCACCTGAACTTTCCCGAGCTGCGCAGCCAGCTCCCGCAGATCCGCGAGGCCATGGCCGCTGCCCAAGTGACCCGCGCACTGTGTATTTGCACCACCATCGAAGAGTTTGCCGATGTGCATTCCCTGGCCACCAGCTACGACAACTTTTGGTCCACCGTGGGCGTGCATCCCGATAACGAAGGCGTGTGCGAGCCCACCCTGGACGACCTGGTGCAACGCTCCAAGCTGCCCAAAGTCGTGGCCATTGGCGAGACCGGGCTGGACTACTACCAGATGCAAGAGCGCAAAGGCGGACGCACCGCGCTTGACATGGAATGGCAGCGCGAGCGCTTTCGCACCCACATCCGCGCCGCGCGGGTTACCGGCCTGCCGCTGGTGATCCATACGCGCAATGCGTCGGACGACACTTTGGCTATCCTGCGCGAGGAGATGGCCAACACCGCTCCGGCTGTCCAGAGCTGCGGGCAGGGCGCTCAGACGGGTGATCAACTCAGCACCCAACCGGGGCAAAAAGAGGGCGCAACAACTGCAAAAAGCGCTGCCGTCACCGGCGTATTCCATTGCTTCACAGAAAGCATGGCCGTAGCCCGCGCCGCGCTCGACATGGGTTTTTATATCTCGTTCTCCGGCATCTTGACCTTCAAAGCAGCAGCTGACTTGCGCGAAGTGGCCGCCTATGTGCCGCTAGACCGCTGCCTGATCGAGACCGACAGCCCGTATTTGGCACCTATGCCGTACCGGGGCAAAACCAATAACCCGTCCTACGTACCCTTTGTGGCACAGCAGTTGGCCAGCCTCAAAGGCTTGGATGTAGAGTTGATCGCAGCGGCCACCAGCGCCAATTTTGACCATCTTTTCAGTCATGCGGTAAACGCATAGTGCAGTTCGGAGTGATATTCATGCTGAGAAATTCCTTTAGGTATATAGTTTATCTATATGTTTTAATTCAATTTTCATTCGCCAACGCCGGTTCTTATGAAGACTTCTTCAAAGCCGTCCAGCAAGACGATGCCCGCACCGTCCAAAGCCTGCTACAGCGCGGTTTCGATGTCAATGTACGCGACCCCAATCAGCAGCACGGCCTGTATTTAGCCCTGCGTGAACCATCCCTCAAAGTGGCCAAGCTGCTGATCGACTGGCCCAAGACCGATCTGAACGCCAGCAACCCGGCCGACGAAACCCCGTTGATGATGGCTGTGCTCAAAGGCCAGGTAGAACTGGTCAACGCCATGCTGGCCAAAGACGCCGATGTCAACAAAACCGGCTGGACCCCACTGCATTACGCCGCCACATCAGGCAATATCGCGTTGATCAATCTGCTGCTGGAAAAGCACGCCTACATCGACGCCGAATCGCCCAACGGCAGCACACCCCTGATGATGGCCGCCATGTATGGCACGCCCAGCGCCGTCAAGCTGCTGCTTGAAGAAGGCGCCGACCCGCTGCTGAAAAACGAAATCGGCCTGAGCGCCATAGACTTCGCCCAAAAAGCGCTGCGTCAGGAAATCGCTGACATCATTAGCGCATTTGTGCGGGCCAAGCAGCCCAAAGGCACTTGGTAGACCGCTAAACTGCTTAAGTTGGAATTCTGGTTTTCGGGGCAACCGACGTACACAGAAGGAGTTCATTCGGGCCCGCCCAAGCCGAGGACGTACTGAAAACGCTGAGTTGCTCGGTCATGTCGTTCCACGCTTCCTGCTTTGCAGCCGCAGAAAGCGGTGCCAAAATTTCAATGATGGGCGACGCAGATGAGCGCAGAAAGTCGACGTAATGGGCCGCACTTGGCGCGCGAAACGGTGCCGATACCGTGTGCACCGCCACGTCCACGAAGCCAGCGGTTTGCAGCAGCTCGTCGAGCAAGCCAGGTTTGCCCAGGCTCGTTAACGTGCCGGGCTCCAACGCGGTGGCCTGCGTTGCCGACACACGGGCTAATCCAACATGTTTGCGTGCCGTGGCAAGGCTGATAGTTAAACACGGGTTGCTCTCTGGCGGCCCAAATACCAAGGCTGTGAAACGCCCGTGAGGTCTCAGCGCGGCGCGTATCTCACGCATAGCAGCCAAGGGTGATCTGCAAAACATCAGTCCAAGTCGACACACCGCAGCGTCAAACTCAGCGCCTGCGAAGCCCAGCGACTGGGCATCGGCCACTTGGGTGCTGACCTGCGTGAGGCCTGCCGCTTTGGCGTTTTTTTGGGCCAAGGCCAAGATTCCGGGCGACACGTCGGTGGCCAGCACCCAGCCTTCGCCGCCAACCCGACGGGCAATGTCCAACGTCTGATCACCCGCGCCCGCTGCGATGTCCAAAACGCGCGAACCCGGCCCAATGTGTGCCTCCTCCAGCATGGTCTGCGTTGCAGTGTGCAGCCAGTTGTGGATGAGGGCGGTATGCTGGTTCCACCCGGCAGCCGCTGCGTCCCACGGGTGCTGGGTGACGTCTGCCTCAGACGTCAGTGTCGCATTGGCGTAGGTCATCATTCCGCCTTCACACCTGTAGCCGCGATGATCGGCTGCCAGTACCGCTGCTCTTGCGCAATACGGGCGGCCAGCGCTTCGGGCGTGCTGGAGGTAGCCAGCATGCCGGAGTCGGCAAAGGCGGCGGCCAGTTCAGGGCGGGCGATGGCCTGCTGCAAGGTTTGCGATACCGCATCTATGGTGGTGGGCGGTACGCGTGCAGGCATGAAAAACGCAAACCATTCGCGCACTACCAGGCTGCGGTAACGCTGCTCAACGAAGGTAGCCACATCCGGGAAATACGTGCTGCGCTGCGCACCCGATGTGGCCAGCACCCGCAGCTTGCCGGTGGCTTTGTGTTGCCGAAATAGCCCCTCTGGCAGCACCAAGGCCGCAATCTGCCCG
>JANMTF010000293.1:0-3395 GCA_031390175.1 Polaromonas sp. | reverse complement strand
CTTGCCCAGTTTGGCTGACAAAGAAGTTTTGCGCGTGCGCAGCAGGTAGCGGGTTTGCTGGTAGGCGTGCTCGGCGATGGCGCGGCGCTGGTTGTAGCTGAAGGTGTTGGCCTGGTACATCTCGGGGTCGCGGTGGTCAGGCTCGATCAGGATGATGTCGGTGTCGGGGTAGCTGCGCTCGTAGTGCTTCATGCCCAGTGCCATGCGCGAGTGGATCATGCTGCGGAAGGTTTGGCTCAGCACACCGGGCAGGCCGCCGTCGGCAATCCGGGGAATGCGCTGCTTGTTCTTGGCCAGGCCGCGCTGCATGATGGGGCTGGTGAAGCTGCTGGCATCAAAAGGCACCAAGGGGTTCAGGCACAGTAGCAAGTCCACGCCTCCATCCAGCGCCACAGTGGCGTGCAGGGTTTTAATCAACGCGCCGTCCACGTAGTAATGGTCATCTATCTCCACCGGCGGAAACAAGCCCGGTAGCGCCGAACTGGCCTGCACCGCACGCGAGATGGGCACATGGTCCCAGCCGGGTCGGCCAAAGGGCGCTGGCTCTGCGCTGTCCAGATTGGTGGCTACCAAGGTGAGGCGACTTTTGAGCTGGCGAAAGTCGTTGGTGCGGCCCGGTTTGCTGAAGATGGCAGCTAAACGGGTGTCAATTTCTTCGTTGGAAAAGATGCCCGTGGGCAGAGCTGGGCCCAAAAGTTCGAGTGCGCTGATGATCGATTTGCCGCCCGCCGTAGCGCGCCACAGGGCTGAGGCCAAGAGGCCGGGCAACATAATGCTGCGGCGCAGTAGTTCACTGGTAGCGGGGCGCATCAGCCAGGCAGGGTCAAATCTGTCGGAGCTGTCTTGCCCCTTGGCGATGGGCTGGTCGTTGTCGATAAAGCTGGCGCACAGCGCGTGCGGCGTCATGCCATTGGCCAAGGCCGCTGCAATAAAGCTGCCCGCCGATACGCCCACGTAGTGCCCCAGCTGGGTGAAGTCGATGCCGTCCAAAGCCTCGTCCAAAGCGCACAAGGCGCCTATCTCGTAGATGGCTCCCAAGGGGCCGCCGCCGGCCAAGGCCAGCGCAATGCGCGGGCCGCGCGGCTGAGCTGTGGGGCCACCAGAGGATTTGGTTTTGGCGGAGCGGGGGGGAGTGGAAGACGGAGTGGGCATGAAGATGGGGGTGGTTATTCACTATACTTTATATAGCTGCTTCCGCAATATTTTAAAGGGCTAGAGGCTGATTAGATATGTGAAACAGCAAAAAGGGCGCCTACAGCGCCCCTTGAACCCTGGTGCGTTATTTAAGCGGCTTTGCGCACGGCACGCTTTTTAGCTACGGGCTTGGCAGCAGGTTTAGCTGCGGTTTTGGCAGCTTTCTTTGCTGCTGGTTTAGCCGCCGGTTTAGCCGAAGCTGGCGCAGCCGCTTTAGCGCTGGCAGGTGCCTTGGCGCTCAGTTTGGCCACGGCCTTGTTCAGCTCGTCAATACGTGCAATCAGCGCTTCAACATCTTTGGCTGACGGCACGCCCAGCTTGTTCAGGGCCTTGGCTACGCGGTCTTCAAAAATGTCTTCCAGTTTGCCCCATTGGCTGCTGGCCTTGCTGGTGATGTCGCTGGCCATGCCGGCCATTTTGTTGGTGGCTTCAGAGATTTTTTCTTCTGCAGCAGCTTGGGTTTTACGTTGCACGCTCAAGCCTTCTTTCACCAAATTTTCAAAGATCTTTCCACCCTCGCCCTGCGCTTTGGCAAATGAGCCCAGGCCTGCTTGCCAGATTTGCTGCGCCGAGCCTTTGATACCGCTGGCCAGGTCGGGGTTTGATTGGGGGCTTGCGCCTGCCTTGTTGACTTTGGTGACCATGCTGATGCTCCGGTATGAGTAGAGTTGAGAATGTGCGGACGATAGGTAGCTGAACAGCGTACCTCACGCGAATCATAGCAACTGTACCCCTAAGCTGCTGCACTTTCTAGGTGGGAGCTTCTAAAAAGTTAAGGTGTTGGCTCTACAGAGCGCGCGGGTTTACGCGCAATTGCCCCTCACCGTCTTTGGGCACAATGTACCTTTAGTACCTCGCCCCAAAAATATCGAACCATGAAAACGCGTCTTCACGCCCACACCGTGGTTGCAAATCCTCGCCATAGCCGAGCTATGTCTGCGGTTTGCGCCTGGGTGTGAACGTGAATCCATCGTTTTCATTGTGTTTCGATATCTTTGGGAAGAGGCACTAGCGTATTTTTGTTTGCTTAATTTATTTCAGGAGCACAGCATGCAGTATTTCATCACCGGGGCCACTGGCTTCATTGGCAAACGCTTGGTTAAAAAGCTATTGGAGCGCAAAGGCTCGGTGGTGCACTTCTTGATCCGTAAAGAGAGCGAGAAAAAAGTAGCTGGTCTGCGTGAATACTGGGGTGCCAGCGCCGCCCGCGCCGTGCCCGTGTTTGGTGACCTGACTACCAAAAAACTCGGCGTCTCCAGCGACGACATCAAAAAAATCAAAGGCAAGATCGACCATTTCTACCACCTGGCTGCGGTGTACGACCTGAGTGCCGACGAGGAAAGCCAAGTCGCCGTCAATATCGACGGCACCCGCAACACCGTGGACTTTGCCAAGGCCATTGACGCAGCGCATTTTCACCATGTCTCCAGCATTGCCGCTGCAGGCCTGTACGAAGGCGTATTCCGCGAAGACATGTTTGACGAAGCTGAAAACTACGAGCACCCCTACTTTCGCACCAAGCACGAGTCCGAAAAAATCGTCCGCAAAGAATACAAGGGCGCGTGGACGGTGTACCGCCCCGCCATGGTGGTGGGCGACAGCCACACCGGCGAGATGGACAAGATCGACGGGCCGTATTACTTTTTCAAATCCATCCAGCGCATTCGCCAGCTGCTGCCGCCCTGGATGCCGATGATCGGCCTGGAGGGCGGGCGCGTCAACATCGTGCCAGTGGACTTTGTCGTCAACTGCCTGGACTACATTAGCCACAAAACCGGCATTGTCAAAAAATGCTTCCACCTGGTAGACAGCAAAGGCTACCGTGTAGGCGACGTGCTGGACATCTTCAGCAAGGCGGGCCACGCGCCCAAGATGAACCTGTTTGTCAACGCCGCGCTGCTGGGCTTTATCCCCAAGAGCGTGACCAAAACCCTGATGACCATCAAGCCGGTGCGCCGCGTCAAGCAAGCCGTGCTCAAAGACCTGGGCCTGCCCGAAGACATGCTCACCTTCATCAACTACCCCACGCGCTTTGACCGGCGTGATCTGGATTTGATTTTGAAGGGCTCCAACATAGAGTGCCCCAACCTGCACGACTACGCTTGGCGCCTGTGGGACTACTGGGAGCGCCACCTCGACCCCGATTTGTTCATCGACCGCTCGCTCAAAGGCACTGTGCAAGGCAAAGTGGTGCTCATCAC
>JANMTF010000257.1:0-2615 GCA_031390175.1 Polaromonas sp. | reverse complement strand
ACCCACCCTCTACTATTCCCCCGGGGCCTGCTCTTTGGCTCCCCACATAATTCTGGAAGAGATTGGCCTGCCCTTTCGCCTTGCCCATGTGTCCACCGCTGACGGATCGACGCGCGCGGCTGAACACTTCAAGCTCAATCCGAAAGGCCGTTTGCCGGTGCTGGTGACGGGAGACTCAGTTCTCACAGAGGCCCCCGCCATCCTCGTGCATCTGGCCATGCAGCACCCAGATAAAAAGCTGCTCGCCAGCACGCCTGACGCCCTGGTAAGGTCTATGGAGTGGGGCAACTGGCTTTCTGGCACGGTGCAATTCGCAATTTTTTCGATCAGCGCCGCCACATCACAAAAATCTGCCGTCCAAACCGTCTCAGCGGTCGTTCTCAGGCTCGCTGTCGCGCCCCAGTAACTCTGTATTTCATAGCAGCTCCCGCATATTTCTTGCTGTCTAGAGCGTAATAGCTATTAAAAACGCCTTCAATACACGGAGCGGTTGGGCAATGTGGTGCCTGACATGAACAGGCCGCTACAAGCTCCAGGCTTTGTAAACCGTCCACGCGCCAATGATCAAAAACCCCGCGCCTGCAACCAGCTGCAAAGTACGTGGCGACACCAAGGTGCCCAGCCACGAGCCTGCCACTACGCCAATGCCAGCGCTCAGCGCGAGGGCTGCGCTGGCGGCAAAAAATACGGTCCATTTACTCACGGGTACGCTGCTGTCAGAGGCAAACAGCATGGTAGCGAGCTGGGTTTTATCGCCCAGCTCGGCCAAGAAAACAGCGGTGAATATGGTGAAAAAAGTTTGCAGTGCGGTGGCGCTCATGCAGCTTGCACCTGCGGGTTCAGCGGCGTCTTGGCCTTGCCTTGCAGCAGATAGCCTATCAAGTTGTCCGCTGCCAAATTCGACATCGCCAGGCGCGTGGGCCGGGAGGCGCTGCCGATGTGGGGGGTGAGCACGACGTTTTTAAGCGCTACCAGCGCTGGGTTGACCTTGGGCTCGCCCTCAAACACGTCCAAACCTGCGCCTGCGATCTTGCCTGCTGCAAGTGCTGCGGCGAGCGCGTTTTCGTCGATCAAACCGCCGCGCCCGATGTTGATGATATTGGCGGTGGGCTTCATGCGGGCGATCTCGGGCGCGCCTACGGTGTGGTGGGCCTCAGCGCTGTAGGGTAGCACCAGCACGATGTGGTCGGCCTTCGCAAACAAGTCTTCTTTGCTGACGTAGCTGGCGTTGACGCTGGCTTCTGTCGCGGCATCTAGTTTAGAGCGGTTGTGGTAGATCACCTTCATGCCAAAGCCGTGCGCGCCGCGCTTGGCGATGGCCTGGCCGATGCGACCCATGCCCAGAATGCCCAGGGTGCTGCCGTGGATGTCGCTACCCATAAACATGTCGTAGCTCCACTTGGTCCACTGGCCCGCGCGCAAATACGCTTCGCTCTCGCTAACGCGGCGGGCGGTGGCCATCAGCAGGGTGAAGCCCAGGTCGGCGGTGGTCTCGGTGAGCACGTCGGGGGCGTTGGTGCCCAGCACGCCAGCGGCGGTCATGGCGGGCAAATCGAAGTTGTTGTAGCCCACGGCCATGTTGGCGCATATTTTGAGGTCGGGGCAGGCAGCCAGCAGCTCGGCATCGATGCGCTCGCCGCCGGTGGTGAACATGCCCACCTTGCCTTGCAGCTTGGCGATCATCTCGGCTTTTGTCCACATGGCATCGGCTTGGTTGCTCTCTACTTCGAAATGCTCGGATAAACGGGCTACGACTTCGGGGAAATTCGCCCGGGCGATCAGGATGGCGGGTTTTTTCATAGTTTATGGCTTGTAGCCCAGTAAATAATTGCGGGAGAAGCTACTAATTAAGTAGCAGATGAAGAGGTGAAAGGGATGGTGAAGGACATGGCGGGGGTAGCTTGCACGGCGGGCAAAGCAGGTGCAGTGGCGGCTGGTGTGGCTGGAGTAGCCTTGGCTTTACCGCGAATGGGCTGCGGATGCCAGCCCGCAACTGCCAGCAAAATCGCAAAGCCCAGCACATAGCCCACGGCCACATGCCAGCCACCTTTGATCCACGCACCGACAGATTTAGCCTCGGGGTACATGTTAGACAAGGCCACACCCGCCGACGAGCCAAACCAGATCATGCTGCCGCCAAAGCCCACCGCATAGGCCAGCATGCCCCAGTCGTAGCCGCCCTGGCGCAGGGCCAGCGCGGTGAGCGGAATGTTGTCAAACACCGCGCTTAAAAAGCCCAAGCCCAGCGTGCTGGGCCAGGAGGCGGCGGGCAGTTTGTCTACCGGCATCATGGATGCGCACATCACCAGGGACAGCAAAAACACGCTGCCTTTGAAGGCATCAGGCAACAGGCTCCAGGTGGGTTTGCGCCACAGGCTGGTGACCAGCACGGCGGCCAGCACGGCCAGGCCAATGACAGGCAATGTGCCCAGCGTGGCCGGGCTGTGCAGGTTAAACCAGATATTGGCACCCACGGCAGACAGCAAGATGATGGCCACAATGCCCAGGCGCGCAAACTCTACGCGGGCACCTACCTTGGCATCTTTCATGATGGGCTGGTAGGCATGCTGCTGGCGCGCGGCGATGATGCCGAAGAAGATGAGCGCAGGCACGGC
>JANMTF010000209.1:0-2829 GCA_031390175.1 Polaromonas sp. | reverse complement strand
TGTCCACGTTATGGCAAGGTACACAAATTCGCATAATTTAGTGTACTTCGCAGGCTCTCCATCTGCCTTCGCGCCGAGAAAAAGGGCTGAAAAACACGATTTTGAGGCATTTTTTAGATTCTAATCGGGCTGTAGACCAATAGAATAATGCGGGAGCAGCTACTGTATGTGTAGCGCGTTGAAATGGGTATGCAGGTGCCTGCAGAGGCATCTGGGCGGTTGACTCTTCGAAAAAAAGGGGGAGGGCAGACCCGGCGCGCCGCAAACTGTGTGCTTGCAGCCCGTTGCGCATCGCATAGGGCCAAAAAAAAGCCCCAAGTTTTGCAACTTGGGGCTAGAAATCCACCGTCTGATGGAGGGTGGAGGAGACAAGGGGTAGTGCAATATCTATTGCACAATAGGGTCAGTATATAGACCCCATGCTGCATTGCGGCAAAATTTACAGAATTTTGTACTTTTGTGAGGGGTCTTTGAGAAAAAGTACGCAAAATTTGCGTTTTTAAAGAGGTAAAACCCCATGGAATGCACAGTCAGTTGGACCGGCGGCGCGGGCACCCGCTCAGGAATGGGCTTTGTAGCCGAAACCGGCAGCGGCCACATCATCGCCATGGACGGCGCGCCCGATGCGGCCAAACCCGAAAACGGCGGTGCCAACCTGGCCCCCCGTCCGATGGAAACCCTGCTGGCTGGCGCTGGCGGGTGCACCGCTTATGACGTGGTGCTCATTTTGAAGCGCGGCAGACACGCCGTGCACGGCTGCACCGTCAAGCTCAGCTCCGAGCGCGCCGAGGTCGCCCCCAAAGTGTTCACCAAAATCCATATGCAGTTCACCGTCACCGGCAAAGGCATTCCCGCCAGTGCGGTAGAGCGGGCGATTGCCATGAGCCACGACAAATACTGCTCAGCGACCATCATGCTGGGCAAGACGGCAGAGATCACCACCGGCTTTGATCTGGTAGAGATTTAAAGCGTTTTAGGGCTTTAGCCCAATAGAATATTGCGCGAGAAGCTACAAAATATATAGCTAGATACCTACCCATCGGCACCTCAACGCAGCGGCCGAGGTCAGATAAAGGGATTGACCAGCTTCACGCCCATGACGGTGTGCGGCGGGCCCGCAGTGTGCTCGGTGTACAAGGTTTTTACGCCGTGCTCAGCACAGGTGGCGATGATCAGGCAGTCCCAAAACTGGCGATTCGTTTGGGCAGACTCCGACATGGCCTGCTCAAAGGTGGACGGTGTGGCGGGCACCACGCGATGGTAATTTGACAGCTCCGAGCTCAAAGCAAGAGCCGCAAAACCATTCAGTCCAAACCGTGAGCGAGCCGCGCGAAATACCTCTCCCAGCACCTGCGTAGGCAACACATTTTTGGCCAGTGCCGATTGCTCCCATAAGCGCAGTGCGATATTTTTTTTGCGCAAATCTGAAGAATCGATGGCGTACAAAAAAATATTCGAGTCCAGGCTCCAAGGCGCATCTGTCTCAGTCATAAAAATCATCCCTGTTGAACGGCCCGCCCATATGGACGACCGGCAGCTGGGCGATCAACTCTGCTATGCGCGCTCGATTTTCTGCAAGTGTGGGTGTGCGCCGCGCTACGCTGGCATCTTTGCCCGGTACCACCCGTGCTATTTCCCGCCCACGCTTGGTAATGATCAGCTCCTCGCCCAAATCGACCGCTGCCATATAGCGGGAAAAATGCTGGTTGGCTTCGCGCACAGTGATGGTTTGCATACGGCCTCCCTAATGAAGAACATATTGTAGAACATTTGGGCTGAACGTGGTGCCCACGCACACTGGGCGGGCTTTGCCTGGAGCTGAGAGCGCTTTAAACGCGCTGCGCCACCGTTGTCATCACTTTTGACGCAGCAGCCATCAGTGCTTTGACGGGTGCGGGTAGCTGCGCTGCACCGGCATGCTGGGCATCCCGCGCATGCTGCGCTTCGTCGGCTTTCATTTGCAGCACCACTGCGCGCGAGGCGTGGTCGGCAGTGGGCAGGCGGTCTAGATGGCTGTGCAAATGGGCTTCTACTTGCTGCTCAGTCTCGACCAAAAACGCCAAACTCAGCTTGTCGCCCAAGCGCCCCGCCACCAGCCCCAGACCAAACGCCCCCGCGTACCAGAGCGGGTTGAGCAGCGATGGCCTGGCGCCCAAGGCTTCCAGGCGCTCAGCCGTCCAGGCCAAATGGTCAGTCTCTTCACTTGCGGCCTGCACAAACTGCTTACGCAATGCGCTGTCCTTGGTAGCCAAGGCCTGGGCCGAGTACAAGGCTTGGGCGCATACCTCACCCACATGGTTCACCCGCATCAGCGCGCCAGAGGCGTTCTTGTCGGTGGCACACAGGGTGTCAGCCATGCCTTGGGTGTCAAATGTCGCTTTGGCTACAGGCATAGGCCGAGTGGCATGCGGTTTGGCAAATAGAGTACGAAGGGCAGTGTCGAGGGCAGTTACAAGGGCATCCATAGCCCTATTATCGCCAGCCCACGGTAGCCTTGCAATGCGCTTTGCAGGCGTTAGAAGCGGGCTTGAAGATAGTCAAAAAACAACAAAGCCTTTGTGCTTGTTGCACTCAGACAACGAATATCGTGTTTTTAGTGCCATTTAAGGGGATTTCCTTTGCGCCCCCCCTCTGCGTCTGGTTCAATAGATACAACTTCCCGAACACGGGGGTTGGCCCGGGACTCCGGCGAATCGTAAAGCAGGTAACTGCCAGCAATTTGTCGTACCGGAGCCCTATGTTTAACCTTGGAGAAATCTCAATGAAAAAATCCCTAGTTGCATTGGCCGCTCTGGCCGCAGCGACCGGTGCATTTGCACAGTCTTCCGT
>JANMTF010000191.1:0-14028 GCA_031390175.1 Polaromonas sp. | reverse complement strand
GTGATGCGCCCGAGCGCATAGGCCGTGTTGTCCCCAAAATGCCGCGCCGCATAGCCGTGCGCTGCCTCATGGACAGTAATCGCAAAAATCACGGGCAGGGCGTAGATGAGTACGGTTTGAATGAGGTTGGCAATGTCCATGGCTTGATTGTCTCAGACTCGGGGCGGGTGACCGGATCGAACTTGCGCGGTGAACCACCGTTTTAGCTGCCAGAATCTCTACAACCAGCTTGAAAGGGAAAAGTAGACGCTATGCATTACGTAGCTGCTCCCGCAATATTATATTGGTCTACAGCCCGATTAATACCTTGAAAACAGGTCGCAATCGCCGTTCTGAACGTTTAGGAAGGCTCTGGGAATCTGAAAAGTGGCTGACAACCGCAAATTTTCCGGTTTACGAGTCATTTTTGAGATGCTAATTGGGCTGTAGCCCAATAGAATATTGCGGGAGCAGCTACGAAATATGCAGTGATCGTTTTGTTTTTTGTTTATTGCGTATTGCAAATTCATGGTGCCGACGGGCATGGATTGGCGGGCGGTTAGCGTGGCCTTGGTTTGGCTTGTAGCGCTTGGCGTTGGATACCCGGGGCGTGTACGATGGCGCACTACGCGCAGGGTGGAAAGGTGATGTCTGCGCCGGCGTTGGAACGCCCACCACGGCGGAAAGATGATGTCTGCAAAGGCCATCGAGCGCCCACTATGCCAGCCAGATCAGGTCGGTGGTGCTACTTCAGCGTAGGGGCATAAAGGAGGAATCGCTGGCCATAGGCCAGCACGGGGGACAGCCGCGTGGCTGAAGTAGCACCGTCGGCCTGATCCAGTACAAAAGCCAAGTCGCAACGCAGGCGCAGCAGACTAGGCGTCCTGACTACAAGCCCAGCAAGGCAGGGTCTCCCCGCCCTAAGCGCACGATCACTGGCGCGTCACCCGTCAAATCCACCACCGTAGTCGGCGCGCTGGCGCAAGCTCCGGCGTCGATGATGGCTGCCAGGGCGTGCTCGAACTGGTCGCGAATGGCTTCGTAGTCGTTCAGCGCTTCAGTTTCACCGGGGGCAATCAAGGTGGTGGCTAGCAGCGGCGCGCCGTGCAGCGCTAGCAGTTCTTGCAACGTGTGGTGGTCAGGCACCCGCAGGCCAATCGTCAGGCGCTTGGGATGGCTCAGGCGACGGGGGACTTCTTTGGTGGCTTCCAAGATGAAGGTAAAAGGCCCAGGCGTGCCCGCCTTGAGCATACGAAACTGCGCGTTGTCTACCCGCGCATAGGTGGCCAGCTCTTTCAGGTCGCGACATAGCAAGGTGAGATGGTGCTTGTCGTCCACACCGCGAATGCGGCGCAGGGCGTCGGCGGCGGTTTTGTCGTCCAGGTGGCAGGCCAAGGCATAGCTGGAATCCGTGGGCACGGCCACTATGCCGCCCTTGCCTAGCAAGGCGACGGCTTGCTTGAGCAAGCGGGGTTGTGGGTTGTCCGGGTGAACTTGGAAAAGTTGGGCCATGGGTTAGCAATGATACAAGTGGACAAGCAAGTGCGCACTCGCCATGCGCTCAGCTGGCGCTTTGCACCTGTGCATCCATGGCGATGCTCTGGCGTCGCTCATGCACCGTCAGCCAAGCGCTGGCCGCGCCGCTGGCACCTATCATCGCCATGCCCAGGAGCGACCAGCCATCTGGCACATAGCCAAACGCCAGCCAGCCGCCCAGCAAGGCAAATACGATTTGTGTGTAGAGATAGGGCATCAGCACCGAGGTGGAGGTTTTTTGGTAGGCCAGCAGTAGCAGGCAGTGGCCGGTAGAGGCGGCAGCGCCCATCACGAACAGCAGCGCCCACAGGTGCCAACTGCCCAACGGTGTAAACACAAAAGGCAGCGTGACGCTCATCACCAGGGTGCCGACCATGCCGGTGTACAGATTGGTGGTCAGCGGGTCTTCGGCCTTGGCCATTTTGCTCGACAGCAGCTGAAACCCGGTGTTGGATGCGACGCAGCCCAGCGGCAGCAGCAATGCGGCATTGAAACCCTGATGGTCGGGGCGAATAATGACCAGTGTGCCCACAAAACCGCCAATCACCAGCAGCCAGCGAAGGGGCGACACCGTTTGCTTGAGCAGGGTGGCCGATACCAGCGTGACGACCAGGGGCGTGATCATGATGATGGCGGTAAATTCACCTACTGGCATCACCTTCAGGCTGGAAAAAGCAAAGGCGGTGCTGATAAGCAGAAGCAAACCGCGAGCCACCTGAAACTTGGGCTGCACCGTGCGCAGCATGCCCATTCCGCGCGAGGGCGCTAGCCACAATGCCGTAGCTGTAGCCTGAAAGGCGTAGCGAATCCACAGCGCCATTAACAGCGGCACAAAGGCGCTGAGGTACTTGACTGTGGTATCCAGTACGGCAAAGCAGGCTGATGCGGCAATGGCGAAGGCAATGCCTGCCAGGATGAGGCGGCTGTGCATTAAGGGGCTGGGCTGGCGGCGGTGGGAGCGTATTGGATGCGCTCTTGCAGCAGCTCCCACACGGGGGTCAGGTGGCCGGGTAAAAAGGGCAGCGTGCCCAGGTCGGTGTGGCTCTCGGTGGGGCTGTGAAAGTCGCTCCCGCGTGAGGCAGCCAGGTTAAATTCTTTGGCAGTTTCAGCGTATTTGACAAACTCGGCGGCGGTGTGGCTGCCGGTAATCACCTCGGTGGCGCGGCCGCCGTGGGCTTTGAACTCGGTGAACAGCGCGTACTCTTCAGTGGGGGTGAACTTGTAGCGGCCGGGGTGGGCGATGACGGCCACGCCGCCCGCATCGGTGATCCAGTGCACGGCGTCCCGCAGGCTGGCCCAGCGGGTGGGGACAAAGCCGGGGTTGCCTTCGGTGAGGTATTTGCGAAACACCTCATGGGTTTCTTTGCACACACCAGTTTCGACCAAAAAGCGCGCAAAGTGGGTGCGCGAGATGAGCTCCGGGTTGCCCACAAACTTGAGCGCGCCTTCGTAAGCACCATGGATGCCCACTTTAGCCAACTGGGCTGACATCTCTTTGGCCCGCTCGCCGCGCCCGCCACGCGTGGCCTGCAGGCCAGCGAGCATGCTGGGGCTCTCGGCATCAAAGCCCAGGCCCACAATGTGCACGGTCTCGCTTGCAAAAGTGACCGATATTTCGGCGCCCGTCAGGTAGTGCAGACCTTGCGCTTTGGCGGCTGCGGCGGCGCGGTGCTGGCCACCGATTTCGTCGTGGTCGGTCAGCGCCCACAGCTCTACGCCATTTTTTTTGGCACGTTCGGCTAGGGCTTCGGGGGTGAGGGTGCCGTCGGAGACTACGCTATGGCAGTGCAGGTCGGCGTTGAGGATGGATTTTGCTGTCACTGGCGTATTTTACTTGCTTGGGAATGGCTGGGTTGCCAGAGCAGGTATGAAAGCTTGGAGGCGTTTCTTGTGTATTGGTTTTGTACTTTGGTTTTGTACTTTGTTTTTGTACAGGATCAGGTCGGCGGCGCACTTAGCTCCGCGGCTGTCCTCCGTGTCGGCCTAGGGCCGATTCCTCCCCCCTTTACGCCGCTACGCTAAGTGCACCACCGACCTGATCTTGCCGGCTTGGCGGGCGTACAAACACCCAGTGCCCATGCATGGTTTTCCAATCCACTCCTGATTCAACCGCAGGCCACCATGCAAGCTCGCAAACTTCACTCAAATTGCCACCATGGCAAAGTCTGCGTCAGTGACAGTACTTGGCCTGATTTTTCATCTTGATAGCCGGTCAAACTATTGAGTTCTGCGCGCCAGGCAGCGCTCTGCAAGGCACTGCACAGGGCTTGAATAGCAGGCTCTTGCAAGGCTGTTTTGAGGCATACCAAGTCATAACGCTCTTGCACCAACGGTACAAAATCTAGCCCCGTCACAGCGGCTGCAGTGGCAATGCCGATACCTGCATCGGCATTGCCTTGGGCGATAGCCTGCGCCACCGCCGCATGGGACGGCTCGGTGTGCCGGTAGCCGGTAATCTGGTCAGGCTTGATAGCCTGCTGCACTAAAAGCTCGTCTAGCAGCAACCGAGTGCCAGTGCCCAGCGCGCGGTTGGAAAAGCGCAGTTTCTTATCACGTACGTCGGCCAATGTGCGCACGCCCTGCGGGTTGCCAGTGGGCACCATCAGGCCTTGCATGCGCAGGGCAAAGCCGATGATTTTGTGCAGGCCAGGTTGCAGCAGGGGCCGGTAAGTACGCTGCGCCAAGGTGCCGTTTTGAGCGGGCAGGGTGGTGTGAAAACCCGCTATCACACAGCGCCCCTCGTTCAGCGCGCGAATCGCATCGACGCTGCCGGTGAATGTGATGTCTAAATGCAAATGCTGCTGCGCGCAATGGGAGCGCAGGCGGCTTAAGGCCTCGTCGTGGCTGGCGTAGAGGGACAGCACTTGCGACTGGGGCTCAAACGCCATGGCAAAGCTGCGCTCCAGCTCGGCTTGCAGTGCTTCTATCTGTGGGGCAAGCCGTGCTTGGGCTTGGCGCTCGGCAAACAACAATTTTGTGCCAAAGGGGCTGAGTTTGGCCGCTTGGCCTTTGTCCCACACCAAGAGGTTTTCACCCAGCTCGGACTCCCAGCGCTTGAGCTCGCCCCAGACGTGGCGGTAAGACAACTGCAGGGCTTTGGCGGCTGCCGAGATAGAGCCATGCTCTTGCACTGCCTGCAGCAGGGCCATCAGCGGGTGATGAATTCGCCCACGCGGCTGGGCCTTGGGGTCTAGTGAGTAAGCGAGCTGGATATTTTGCACAGGACAGAGTTTGCCTGAAAACTGAAAGGGGCTTTCAAGAACGTAAGGGTTTAAAACTGTTGCGCGGAAGGCCTATGCAAAGCTATGCATAGCTCGTCATTACCAATAGAACGCTTGCTCCGGTGCCCTTACCATCGGTGCAGTGAATACTTTGTCTGACAGCGTGCTATCCGCGCTGGGTTTAATTACTTCGGGGGATCCTGCGCTGTGGGCCATCATCTCGCGCTCACTGGCAGTGAGTGCATTGGCCTGCGTGCTGGGTTGTAGCCTGGGCTTGGCGCTGGGGGCTTGGCTGGGGGTGGCGCGCTTTGCGGGGCGCGGCGCGGTGCTGGCTTTGCTGAACACTTTCTTGGCCTTGCCTTCGGTGGTGGTGGGCTTGTTGGTTTACTTGCTGCTGTCTCGGTCTGGGCCATTGGGGTTTTTAGGCTGGTTGTTCTCGTTCAAGGCCATGGTGCTGGCACAGGCTATTTTGGTGTTGCCGGTAGTTACCGCGCTATCTCGCCAGGTGGTGGAAGACGCGCACGCCGCGCACGGCGAGCAGTTGCAGTCCATGGGTGCCAACGCCGCCATGCGCAGCGCCTTGCTGGTGTGGGATGAGCGCTATGCCTTGCTGATGGTGCTGATCGCCGCATTTGGCCGGGCCATATCCGAGGTGGGCGCAGTGATGATTGTGGGCGGCAATATTGACGGATTTACCCGCGTGATGACAACCGCCATCGCTTTGGAGACCAGCAAGGGCGATCTGCCCTTGGCACTAGGCTTGGGATTGGTGCTGTTGCTGCTGGTGCTGCTGCTCAACACAGCGGTAGCTGGCGTGAAGCACTGGCGCGAGCGGGTGGAGGCGCAGGCTTTATGACCGCTGTGCTAAAGCTAGACAATGCGTCAGTGCGTTTTGGCCGCGTGCAGGCCCTGCACGGGGTGTCGATGGCGGTGCAGCGCGGTGAATGCATAGCGCTGGTGGGCGGCAATGGCAGCGGCAAAAGCACGTTGCTGCGCCTTGCGCACGGGCTGATCGCACCCAGCACGGGCACCGTGACACTAGACAGCGCTGCGCGGCAAGCCTTTGTATTCCAGCGGCCTTTTGTGCTGCGCAGCAGCGTGCTGACCAATGTGGCGCTCGCAGTTTGGCTGCGCGGTGTGCCTTGGGCGACAGCCAAACTGCGTGCGCACCAGGCGTTAGCCGATGTAGGCTTGCAAGAGCTGGCTGCACGCCAGGCCCGCACGCTGTCGGGCGGGCAGCAGCAACGGCTCACTTTTGCCCGCGCATTGGCGGCCCAGCCGCAAGTGCTGTTGCTGGACGAACCTACTGCCAGCCTGTCGCCGCAGGCCAAACGTGAGGTGGAGGCCTTGATGCAGCAATGCGTACAACGCGGGATGACGGTGCTGTTTGCCAGCCATAACTTGGGCCAAGTCAAACGCCTGGCCAGCCGCGTGGTGTGCCTGGATGCAGGCCGCGTAGTGGTGGACATCACCAAGAAGGATTTTTTTACGACCCAGCTGCCAGAAGTGGCAGCGCTTTTTATTCACGGAGAAACAGCATGAGCAGTGCGTTTTTCATCGCTATTTTTAAGCTTTTTCGGCCTCAAGCCCAGTATTTAATCGCGGGAGCAGCTACTATTTTTATAGTCTCCAGCATGGCTCCCAGCGCGGTGCATGCGCAAAGTATCGTCATGGCATCGACCACCTCTACCGAGCAGTCCGGGCTATTTGGCCATTTGCTGCCTGAATTCAAACGCGCAACGGGTATCGACGTGAAAGTAGTCGCACTGGGCACGGGGCAAGCCATGGACATGGGCAGGCGTGGTGATGCGGACGTGCTGTTTGTGCACGACCAAGCCGCCGAGGAAAAGTTTGTCGCCCAGGGCTTTAGCACCAAGCGGCTGCCTGTGATGTACAACGACTTTGTCTTGATTGGCCCCAAGGCCGACCCGGCCAACGCCAAAGGCAAAGACATTACTGAAGCGCTTAAAAAGCTGGGCAATGGCAACGCCGCTTTTATCTCACGCGGCGACAAGTCTGGCACCCACGCGGCGGAGCTGCGCTTTTGGATGATGGCAGCGCTGGCAGATAAAAAAGGCAGTGGCTACAAAGAGTGCGGCTGCGGCATGGGTCCCGCGCTCAATATGGCAGCGTCAACGGGTGCGTATTTGCTAGCCGACAGGGGCACCTGGTTGAATTTTAAAAACCTCGCTGACCTGGCTGTCTTGGTCGAAGGCGATAACAAGCTGTTCAACCAGTACGGTGTGATGGCCGTCAACCCTGCCAAACACCCCCACGTCAAAGCAGCAGATGCGCAAAAGTTTGTGACCTGGGTGGTGTCACCTGCGGGTCAATCCACCATCGCGGGCTACAAAATTGGTGCGGAGCAATTGTTTTTTCCGAACGCAGCCAGGTAAGCAAGCGGTGAAAGCCGCGTACTGGAAGCAGTTGTCAATGCTTAGGTTTTCCCAGCTTGCGGTAAATGGTGGAGCGGCTAATGCCCAATTGCTCCGCCGCTGCGGCCACGTTACCTCTGAGCTGAGTGACGGCATTTTTGATCAGGGCGGTTTCGTGATCTTTCAAAGGTTGCGCCAGCGTGGGGCGGTGCAGGCTGTTCACACTTTGTGATTTAGGTGTCAAGTTGCCGGCTCTGCTGGTGCGTACCTGCAAGTGCAAACCCGACCACAGCGGCACTGCTGTCCAATCCGCACTGTGTTTCGCATCAAACAAATGGCCCGCAGACACAGCGAAAATGTCGCCCATGTGCCAAGGCGCAGGTGCAGCATGCATCAACCCCAGCATCTGCCGCGCCATCGGGTTCATCGCACCCACCACACCGTCTGCATCGACACAAAGCAGGCCTTCATTGTCTTTGCCGCTATGCTGGCCCGGCCACTGCATATGCAGCACCAAGTCATGCGCGCGGGATAGTACCAAGGCATTTTCTATGGCGCGCGCAGAGGTGGTGACCAGGTTCATCAGCTCAGGCCGCTCGGGTACTTCGATACCTGTTACGTCGACCATGCCAGCGCACTGTCCGTCAGGCCCGAAGATGGGCGCACCAGCGCAGGAGTACCACTGCGTGTCTTGAAAAAAGTGCTCGCCACGGTGCAGCCAGGTGCTGCGCTGCTCGGCTAAGGTGGCGCCAATGGCGGTCGTGCCGACGGCCAGCTCCGACAGGTCTACCCCTTGGCGGGTGATCAACGCAGCGCGCCTATCACTGCGGTCAATAGCGCCGCCGGCATCGACCACTTCGCCGTGTGCGTTGGTCAAAATCGCGAAGTAACGGGTTTGCGCAATGGCAATGCTCAGCTGCTCCAGAGTGCTGCGCGCGGCAGTGCGCAGGGTGCGGTTAGCCTCCAGGTTGCGTTGCTGCAAAGCAGTGCTGACAGGGTCAAAGCTGATGCGTGCATCGGGCCTGTGGCCAGCCGCCAAACAGCGTTGCCAAGACTGTGTAATCCAAGGTTGCACATACTCCGTATCCGTGTTGTGCTCACCATGCATTACAGCGAGGCGCGCCTGTGCAATACGCTCAAGTCGGTGGTGGGGTTGCGATGCCGTCATGGCAAGATTGTGTAGCATTTTGAGAATTTAGCTGCAACAAATTGCGCACCTAGGGTTACCCCTAAGTGATTTGCGCTGGCAACGTTCAACAATGCGTTGGTTACAAATTTAACAAGCGCTGTGGCAGGACAATCTTGCCAAAGCATCAACTTACTGGAGACCCTTATGCAGAAAGTCTTGCACATCAACCCCGATAAATGCACGGGCTGCTTGCAGTGCGAAATGGCGTGTTCGTTCGAAAACTATGGAACCTACGCTACCAGCAAATCGCGCATCAAAGTATTTGACTTTCACCATACCGGCAAAAAAGTGCCTTACACCTGCACCCAGTGTGACGAGGCATGGTGCCTGCATGCCTGCCCTGTAGAAGCCATCACGGTGGATAAAGCCACAGGCGCTAAAGTAGTCAACGATTCCACCTGCGTGGGCTGCAAGGTCTGCACCATTGCCTGCCCATTCGGCACGGTGAACTATGTGCAAGAAACCGGCAAAGTGCAAAAGTGCGACCTGTGCGGCGGCGACCCAGCCTGCGTTGAGGCCTGCCCAACGCAAGCCATTACCTATGTAGATGCCAACTGGACCGGCATCGACAAGATGAAATCCTGGGCCGACAAGCTGGGCAACCAGCCGTCTGCTTCGTAATCATTTTTTGGGCACTGCTCGGCCATACCGCCGCGCCGCTCTACCAATATTTGGAGATCACATCATGTCATGGGCTGGAAAAATCCTCCGCGTTAACTTGACCACCGGCGTCTGCAAGTCAGAGCCGCTGAATATGCAATGGGCACAAGCCTACATCGGCTCGCGTGGGCTGGCGGCTAAATACCTCACCACTGAGGTTGACCCCAAAGTCGAGCCATTGTCACCCGACAATAAAATTTACTTCACCACCGGGCCGCTGACCGGCACCATGGCATCCACCGGTGGCCGCTACACGGTGTCTACCAAGAGCCCATTGACTGGTGCAATCGCCTGTTCCAATTCCGGTGGCTATTTTGGCGCTGAGCTCAAAATGGCGGGCTGGGACATGATTGCCGTGGAAGGCAAATCGGCCAAACCGGTGTACCTGTATATCAGCGACGATACGGCCGAGCTGCGCGACGCCGCCCACTTGTGGGGCAAGAGCGTGTTCGAGACCGAAGGCACCCTCAAAAAGAGCCTGCAAGACCCCCTCACCCGCGTGTGCAGCGTAGGCAAAGCGGGCGAGAACCATGTGCTGTTTGCCGCCGTCGTGAACGACCTGCACCGCGCCGCCGGACGCAGTGGCGTGGGCGCTGTAATGGGCAGCAAAATGCTCAAAGCCATTGCCGTGCGCGGTACCAAAGGCGTGGGTAATATCCGCGACCCCAAAGCTTTCATGAAGGTGACCTTCGAGAAGAAAAAAATCCTGGCAGACAATGCCGTCACCGGTCAAGGCCTGCCCACCTACGGCACGCAAGTGCTGATGAACGTCATCAACGAAGTGGGCGCACTGCCCACGCGCAACCACCGCAACAACCAGTTTGAAGGTGCCAAAGACATCAGCGCCGAGGCCATGGCTACCCCGCGCCCTACCGATGGCAAAAAGCCACTGGTAACCAACCAAGCCTGCTTTGGTTGCACGATTGCTTGCGGACGTATCCAAACCATTGACAAAGACCACTTCACGGTGCAAAACAAGCCGCAGTACTGGGGTGCATCTGGCGGCCTGGAGTATGAGGCCGCTTGGGCGTTGGGCGCTGCCAACGGCGTGAATGACCTGGACGCGCTGCAATACGCCAATGTGCTGTGCAACGAAGAAGGCATCGACCCCATCAGCTTTGGCGTGACTGTAGGCGCTGTGATGGAGCTGTATGAAATGGGCGTGCTGACCAAAGAAATACTGGGCATTGAGGCACCGTTTGGCTCTGCCAAAGCACTGGCTTTCTTTGCTGAAGAAACCATCAACGGTCGCGGTTTTGGCAAAGAAATTGGCCAAGGCTCCAAGCGTTTGACGGCCAAGTATGGCCATCCAGACTTGTCCATGAGTTCCAAGGGCCAAGAGTTCCCAGCCTACGACGGCCGGGGCATCCAGGGCATTGGCTTGGCTTACGCTACGTCCAACCGAGGCGGCTGCCACCTGCGCGGCTACACCATCGCGTCGGAAGTGCTGGGCATTCCCGTCAAGACCGACCCATTGGAGCACGAAGGCAAGCCAGAGTTGGTCAAGGCTTTCCAAGACGCTACCGCTGCGTTTGACTCCTCAGGTCTGTGCGTGTTTACCACCTTCGCTTGGGGCTTGGCCGACTTGGCACCGCAAATGCAAGCCGCATGCGACGAGAAGTTCACCACCGAAGAGCTGGAGAAAATTGGCGAGCGCATCTGGAATATGGAGCGCGAGTTCAACAACGCAGCAGGCTTTACCCACAAGGATGACACCTTGCCCAAGCGCCTGTTGACCGAACCCGCCACCAGCGGCCCCACCAAAGGCAAAGTGAGCGAACTGGCCAAGATGCTGCCCAAGTACTACGAAGTGCGCGGCTGGGATCCAGAAGGCCGCCCTACAGCCAAAACCCGCGACCGTCTGGGCTTGTAAAACTCGGTTTGCCAAGGCTGCGCGTCTGCGCAGTCTTGGTTTACTTGTTGAAAAAGGTAACGCAAAAAGCGCAAAAAAGACGCAAAAAACGCGAAAAATTGAATTTAATTTTAGCGTTTTCGGTTTCTTTTTAGCGCTTTTTGCGTTACCTTTTTTTTGTCGCACTATGAAAGGTATTTTTATGCACCACATCATCATCGGCGCGGGCCCTGCAGGCGTGATCGCCGCAGAGACGATTCGCAAGCATGCACCACAGGACGACATCACCCTCATTGGTGATGAAAAAGAAGCGCCGTACTCGCGGATGGCTATTCCCTATTTGCTAGTAGGCAATATCGCAGAGCAGGGCACGCATTTGCGCAAAAGCGCCTCCCACTTTCAAGATCTAAAAATCAAAGTAGTGAATGCGCTGGTTAAATCGGTCGACTCTGCTGCTAAAAAAGTAGCGCTCAGCGATGGCCAAAGTCTGCCATATGACCGCTTGCTGATCGCCACAGGCTCCACCCCCATGCGCCCACCGATCCCCGGCATGGACTTGCCGGGCATCTACAGCTGCTGGACGCTGGCCGATGCACGCGCCATCATGGACAAGGTCAAGCCTGGCTCGCGCGTGCTGCAAATGGGCGCGGGTTTTATCGGCTGCATCATCATGGAAGCGCTGGCCGCGCGCATTGAAACACACAAAACCGGCAAACTCAGCGTGGTAGAGATGGGCGACCGTATGGTGCCGCGCATGATGGGGCCTGCAGCGGGTGGCATGATCAAAAACTGGTGCCAAAGCAAAGGGGTAGATGTATTTACTGGTGCCAAGGTAGAAGGCATTGCACAGGGCGGTGGCGCTGCTGGTGCTGCCAGCACGGGATTGATTGGCAAAATAGCCAACGCCATCGGTTTGGGTAGCCCAGCCAGTGGTGGCGGCAATGGGGGTGGGCCGTTGCTCGCCAAGCTGTCCACTGGTCAGACCATCGAAGCCGACGTGATCATCAGCGCCACGGGTGTCAAACCGACTATCGGGTTTTTGCGTGACTCCGGTATCAAAACCAATATCGGTGTGCTGGCCGATGACCGTATGCAAACTAGTGTGCCCGGTGTGTATGTGGCAGGCGACTGCGCCGAGGCCTTTGACAACTTTACCGGCACAGCGGTCGTCAGTGCTATCCAGCCCAACGCAGCCGACCAGGCGCGCATCGCCGCGCTGAACATGGTGGGCCATAACGCATCGCTACAGCAAGTCACGCAGATCAACGTGCTCGATACCTTAGGCTTGGTCTCGACCAGCTTTGGAAGCTGGCAGGGCGTACCTGGTGGCGAGCAGATTGAGCTGAAAGACGACAAAGGCTACAAGCTGCTGAGCATGCAGTTCAAGGGCGACGTGATGGTGGGCTGCAACAGCATTGGCTGGACTGACCATATCGGCGCCATGCGCGGCTTGGTCGAGGGCAAAGTCAAGCTGGGCGAGTGGAAAGCCAAGCTGCAAGCTGACCCCACGCAGTTGATGGCCGCCTACCTGGCCACCGCCCAAGCACAGGGCCAATGGAGCGGCGCGGCCGACGTGGGTCGGCGTGGCCACTGATCTTTGCTATGCTCAGCTGAATGTGGCTGGGCGTATTTTTTGTTGTCGGTTTTTTTGGTTTGCACTGCGCAGTGTGTTTGGTGCTGTGCATTTGCAACGCTGATACATAATCCAGTCACATGAAAATCACGCTCAAACTGTTTGCCTCGCTTACCGACTATTTGCCTGCTGTCGACCGCAGCAGTAACGTCACCCAACTGGACGTGGCCAGCGACGCCAGTATTTTGCAAATCATCGAGCCCTTTGGCATGCCGCCCAAGCTGGTGCATTTGGTACTGGTCAATGGCACCTACATCTACCCGGAAAAGCGTGACACCCATGTGCTGGTCGAAGGCGATGTGCTGGCCATTTGGCCACCGATCGCAGGTGGATAAGCTTTTGTGCGCACTGCAAAAAATCCTATATTCATAGCTGCTCCCGCTATATTCTATTGGCCTGCAGCCTAATTAAGCATAAATACCGTGCAGTCTTCTTACTTGGCGCAATTTGACCGTGAAATGGGTTGTACCGACGCTGAATGGTTGATGTGGTTGCCAGCGGCCATGGGCGATGCGGTGTGGGTGCGACAAGGTGATGCAGTGCATGCCAGTATGCCCACAGTGTCAGACTCTAAGCTTGAACTTTCTTGGCGCGTAGGCGACCCCAGGCGCATCGCCCTGATGGTGATGCCGCGTCTGCATGTGCACTTCGAGTTCACCGGGATGGACGATGCACAGCGCTACACGTTTATGAAGCGCTTTGACTTGTATATGCAGCGTGGCGGCGGCTGACATTTACATCCAGTGGCCGTTGATCTAATAAAAAATTGCGGGAGCAGCTATTATTTGTATAGTGTGCATTCCACGGTAAAATATTTGCATGCAACCATTTCACCTTGCCTTTCCCGTCTCTGATCTCGTCCAAGCCCGTGCTTTCTACGGTGGCCTGCTGGGCTGCCCCGAGGGCCGCAGCTCGCCTGAGTGGATTGACTTTGACTTCTATGGTCACCAGATTGTGGCGCACTTGGCACCAGATGAGTGCAGGCCTGCTGGCACCAGCGCGGTGGACGGGCATGGCGTGCCGGTGCGGCACTTTGGTATCGTGCTGACCATGGAGCAGTGGGAGCTGCTGGCGGCCAAACTGCAAGCCGCCAAAACCAAGTTTGTGATCGAGCCCTACATTCGCTTTAAAGGCGACGTGGGTGAGCAAGCGACGATGTTTTTTCATGACCCCTGCGGCAATGCGCTGGAGTTCAAGGCGTTCAAAGATATTGGGCAGCTATTTGCCAAATAAGCTGCCGTCACGGCGGTTTTTAGAGGTAAATCGGTCTGTAGCGCACTAAAATTATGCGGGAGCAGCTATAAACAGCATAGCGGATTTGATGCCTAGCAAGGTGAGCAACAGAGAGCCGCACAAGTGCATAGCTGCGGTGCCCAGTGCCAACGCATAGCGTGACTGCTGCAACATGCCCACTACCTCGGCGCTGAAGCTGCTAAATGTAGTAAGGGACTTAGAAATTATAAAAATACCGTTTTAGGATGAATGGTTATGTCCCACCAGTTTAGCTCTGCGGAGCGTTCCAGTCGAAGTTCAAGGTCCTTCTTTTCGTTGCTGCATAGTTTGATCCCTTTCTCGTAAACGGC
>JANMTF010000245.1:0-37210 GCA_031390175.1 Polaromonas sp. | reverse complement strand
ATTTTGTTTTTACCGTCGGAGGGCCTGTACGCCGAGGTGCTGCGCCGCCCCGGGCTGATGGATGCACTGCAGCGCGACTACCGCGTGACCTTGGCCGGACCCACCACGCTGCTGGCCATGCTCAACTCGCTGCAAATGGGCTTTCGCACCTTGGCGCTGGAAAAGCGCAGTAGCGAGGTGTGGCAGGTGCTGGGCGCGGTGAAAACCGAGTTTGGCAAGTTTGGCGATGTGCTCACCAAGATCCGCGCGCAAACCCAAACCGTGCTGACCACGCTGGACCAAGCGCAGACGCGCACCAATGTGATGAACCGCGCGCTTAAACAGGTGGAGGGGCTGAGTGAGCCGCAAACGCAGGCGCTGCTGCCGCTGGACAAAGAGCCGGAAGAGGGGTGAATTTGAAGATTTTCATGAAGTTAACGTGGGCTGCCCCGCAGACATTGTCCCTCTGGTGTGGAACTGTGCCACCGGCTGCCCTCACCCTAGCCCCCTCCCGCCAGCGGGAGAGGGAACTGTGCATGCAGGCCGTGGGTGAGGTGTTGAGGATGCGGTGTTGAAAACCTCCCTGTCCCGCCCCCTCATGCGCCTGATCGTCGGCCATGTGTGCCTGCACGCTGCCATGGCGGGTATGCGCTTGGCTGCGCCGCTGTGGGCGCTCAAAGAGGGGCATAGCGCTGCCGCAGTAGGCGTGTTGCTGGCGTTGTTTGCGCTGATGCAGGTATTTCTGGCGCTGCCTGCGGGGCGCTATGTGGATGCGAATGGGCTGAAGAAGCCCGTGGGCTTTGCCATCGTCTTGGCCAGTGCGGGTGCGCTGCTGGCTACCGCATGGCCGCACTTTGCAGTGCTGTGCATTGCCGCCTTGTGCACGGGCGGCGCTACCGGCATTGCTTCCATCGCCTTGCAACGCCATGTGGGCCGCGCGGCGGAGAACCCCACGCAGCTCAAACAGGTGTTCAGTTGGTTGGCCATTGGCCCGGCGGTGTCGAACTTTTTAGGGCCGTTCACGGCTGGGCTGTTGATTGACCATGCGGGTTTTAGAGCGGCATTTTTCTTGATGGCGCTGCTGCCCCTAGCGGCATGGTTTTGGATTCGCAACACGCAAGAGCTGCCGCCGGTCGAAATTAAAAACGAAGCGCCCAAAAGAGCCTGGGATTTGATGCGCGAGCCGATGTTTCGCCGCCTGATCTGGGTTAACTGGCTGCTGTCTTCGTGCTGGGACGTGCACACCTTCGTCGTGCCTATCCTGGGCCACGAGCGCGGCTACAGCGCCAGCGTGATCGGCACTATCCTGGGTGCATTCGCCATCGCCGCCGCAGCCATACGCGTGCTGCTGCCCATGCTGGCCCACAGCCTGCGCGAATGGGCGGTGGTGACGGTGGCGATGGTAATGACAGCGCTGCTGTTTGCGGTGTACCCGCTGATGCCCACCGCGCTGTCGATGGGCGTGTGCTCGGTGTTTTTGGGCTTCACGCTAGGCTGCGTGCAACCGATGATCATGAGCACCTTGCACCAAATCACGCCTGAAGACCGCCACGGCGAGGCGCTAGGCCTGCGCCTGATGGCGATCAACGGCTCCAGCGTGCTCATGCCCATGCTGTTTGGCGTGGCGGGCGCAGTGGTGGGCGTGGCAGGGCTGTTTTGGGTGGTGGGCGCGGCGGTAGGGGCGGGCGCGCTGCTGGCGGCCAAGCTCAAGCTGGATTAGCCTTGCAGGCGCAGCCCACGGCGTGGCTGCGCTCTATACTGCGCAGCATGAACACCCACCAACGCGACGGCCTGTTGCTGGCAGCCAGTGCGGCGCTGGGCATGCTGCTGATGAACAGCCCGCTGGCCACTGCCTTTGAACAACTGCTGCGCACGCCGGTGCAAATCGGCATCGGCAGCGCCATACTGCAAAAACCCATTGAACTGTGGATCAATGATTTTTTGATGGCCATTTTCTTTTTGGCCATTGGCATCGAGATCAAGCACGAATGGCAGCATGGCTCGCTGGCCACACCGCAGGCCAGGGTGCTGCCCTTAGGCGCGGCCATTGGCGGCATGGCGGTGCCTGCGCTGATCTACACGGCATTCAACTGGGGGCAGCCTGCCAATCTGTCTGGCTGGGCCATTCCCTCGGCCACCGACATTGCTTTTGCGTTGGGATTGATGGCGTTGGCCGCACCCAAAACGCGGCCTGCGCTGTTGGCGTTTCTCATGGCGGTGGCGGTGCTGGACGACTTGGGTGCGATCATCGTCATCGCGCTGTTTTATACCGACCAATTGAGCAAAACCATGCTGGGTTTGGCCTTTGTGGCCGTGGTGGCGCTGTTTGTGTTGTCTAGCCTGCAGGTACGGCGCACCTGGCCCTATGTGCTTGTGGGCTTGCTGCTGTGGCTGTGCGTGCTCAAGTCTGGCGTGCACGCCACGCTGGCGGGGGTGATGACCGGGCTGCTCATTCCCAGCCCGCGCGAGGGCCACAACCCCGCCCAGGTGATAGACCACGCCATCAAGCCGTGGATCAGCTGGGTGATATTGCCGCTGTTTGGCGTGGTGAACGCGGGTGTGGCGCTGGGTGGGTTTGGTTGGGCGGCGTTGGCACAGCCCGTCACTATGGGCATTGCTTTGGGCCTGTTGCTGGGCAAACCTATTGGCATTTTGCTAGGCACTTGGGCTGCCAGCAAAGTAGGGGGCGGGCTGCCTGACGGCCTCAAGCTGATCGACTATCTGCCCGTGGCCTGCTTTTGCGGCATCGGCTTTACCATGGCGCTGTTTATCGCTACGTTGGCCTTTGACGGAGGTTCCGCTGCGGCCAGCGCGGCCAAGCTGGGCGTGCTATTGGGTACGCTGCTGGCGCTGGTACTGGGCACGGTAGTGGCCCGCTGGCGGGGGTGAGTGTATGAAGGCCGCAATCATGCTGCGCGAACCCCAGCCGGGCGACATGGGCTGGGTGGTACAAATGCACGGCGAAATTTACGCTAAAGAATACGGCTGGAACAGCGACTTTGAGGCGCTGGTAGCGGAGATTGTGGCCAAGTACCTGCGCAAGCGCCAGCCAGAGTGGGAGCGCTGCTGGATAGCCGAGGTAGGCGGCCAGCGCGTAGGCTCTGTGTTCGTGGTGCGCAAGGCCAAAACCATCGCCCAACTGCGCATGCTGATCTTGTTGCCCCAAGCGCGTGGCCTGGGCTTGGGCGCCAGACTCACAGACGAATGCATCACCTTTGCGCGCAGCAAGGGCTATAAAAAAATGCAGCTGTGGACCAATAGCTGCCTGGATGCTGCGCGCGGCCTGTACGCCCAGCGTGGCTTCCAATGTATTCGCAGCGAGCCCTATGACGGTTTTGGAAAAGCCTTGGTGGGGGAGACTTGGGAGCTTAAGCTTTAAACGGGGCTGCTGTGTATCCGGATTGAGAGTGGGCAGCCCAGCCAGTGGCTGGTAATTTGCTGCGCCAGAGCGCATACTGAGTCACCATAACTAAAGAGGATTCACCATGACCCTATGCCCTATCGCCGTCGTCGTTGGCTGCCAAAAATGCCCCGCTTTCAAAGTCTGCCCGGTCAAAGATGTGATTGGCGACATGCCCAAGCCGGGTGCTGGCAAACCCGAAGCCAAAAAAGCTGCGCCCAAAGGCAAAAAGTAACGGTTTTTTGAAGACTAATCGGGCTGTAGACCAATAAAATAATCCGGTAGCAGCTACTGAATATATAGCTGATACTTGTCGTTGTGGGGCTAAGCAAGCATGCGCAATGGCGACTGCCCTAGCGCTCTGGCCGCGGCCAAGCCGCTGCGCACTGCGCCTTCTAGCGTAGCAGGGTAGGGCCCATCTATATAGTCGCCGCAGGCCAGCAGGCCCTTGGATATGCGCATGGCGGGGCGCTGCAGGCCTGGGGTGCAGGCGAAGGTGGCGCGCTTTTCTACGATGGTTTTGAGCGGCTGCAAGTCGGGCAAGCCGAGTTGCGCGCGGCCTTGGGCTATCACTTGCTGCTCGAGTGTTGCTGCGTCGCCGCTGCTGGCGCTGACCACAAAAGCCAGCACGCCTGCTTGGCCGCTGAGCGCGCCTCGGTCAAATACAAACTGTGCGGGCTGGGGCGCTAGGCCGCTGCTGTTGTCGCTGCTGCTGCGCAGGGTCATCACGGCTTGGGGCAGCCGGGCAGTGGCGCTGTGGGCGTAGACGGTGGTGATGGCCTCGTGTTGCAAGGCCTCGGCGCAGCTGGCCCACGCGGCTGCATCACTGGCTTGGGCGGCTGGCGCGTCTGCGCTGGCAGCGTGTAGCGTGCGCACCAGTCGCGCGGCCTCCCAGGCGGGTGTGGCGATGATCACAGCATCGTATTTATCGATTGAATCAGCCTCTAGCCCTTTAGAATATTGCGGGAACAGCTCATTATTTAATAGTGAAGGTAAGTCGCTGGCGCGTTGGCCTAGCTGCACTTGTGCGCCGTTTTTCTCCAGCCATTGCACTGCGGCATTGGGGAATAGTGCGCCCAAGTCGGTGCGCGGCAGCAGCATGTTGCTGCCTGCAATAGGGGCTGCGTCTTGGGCAGAAGAGGGCGTAAACAGCGCGTCGCGCATCACGGTTAAAAACACGCTGGCACTGGCGCGCTCGGTGGGGGTGTTGAGCGCGGAGACAACCAAGGGGTCGATCATGTCAGCCATCACGCGCTTGGTTATCCCACGGCACAGTTGCGCCACGCTATAGTTCGCCGGGCAGGCAAAGCCGCCGCGACGCCAGGCATCGGCCGCACGCAGCAAAGACAGCTTGTCGCCCAGACTCCAGCCTTTGGCTTGGAAGATGCCCGCCGCCACGTCCAGGCCCGCAAACCAAGGCTTGCTCCAATCGGGCAGGGTGAGGCCACTGCCATCGGGGTAGCGCAGCGTGAGGGGCATGCGCAGGAAAGCACTGCCAGTGTCTACGCCGAGCTCGCGCATGAGCTGCAGGGTGTGGCTGTAGGCACCGATGAGGATGTGCTGGCCGTTGTCCAGCGTGGTCAGTGTGCCGTCGGGCAATGTGACGCTCAAAGCTCTAGCCCTTCCGCCTATTGCGCGGGCAGCTTCTAAAACTGTAGCGCGGTGGCCTAGGCGGGTGGCTTCTACAGCGGCGGCTAAGCCTGCCCAGCCTGCGCCTATGACTAGGACGTGCATGCAGTCTCCGGGTGCGGCATGAAAGTGGGGTCAGAGCACAATTTCGCACTTGCCGCGCGCGCACCGGGCAGACCGTGTCCTGAATTGTGATCTGACCCCATTTTCATGCTTATGGCGGCGATAAGGCAAGGCACTTCCGTGGCTATCATGGGGATCTTCATGCCCCCAGCGCCTGCACTTTCCAGGCCAGCCAAAACTTGCGTAGAGGCGTGAGGCTGGTGCGCTGGTGCAGCACCTGGAAGCTATCCGCCTCGATCTCGCGCAGCAAGGTGCGGTAGATGCTGGCCATCATCAGGCCGGGCTTTTGGGTACGGCGGTCGGCGGCGGGCAGAAGCTGCATGGCCTCGTCGTACAGGGTGTGGGCGCGCTGGGCTTGGAACTTCATCAGCGCAGTAAAGCGGTCTGAATACACCTTTTTGCCCAGCTCATGCGCCTTCACGTCAAACTGCTGAAGCTCGTTGACCGGCAGGTAAATGCGCCCCATCTGCGCGTCTTCACCCACGTCGCGGATGATGTTGGTGAGCTGAAAAGCCTGGCCCAGTTTGTGCGCATACTGTGTGGTTTGCGCGTCGGTCTGGCCAAATATCTGCGCCGCCACCTCACCCACCACGCCCGCCACTAAATGGCAGTAGCGCTGTAGGCCAGGATAGTCCAGGTAGCGGGTTTGCTCCAGGTCCATACGGCAACCATCAATCACCGCTTGCAGGTGGTGCTCTTGTATCTTGTAGTTGGCAGCCAGCGGCAGCAGCGCCTTCATCACCGGGTGGCGGTTTTGCTCTACATAAGGCACTGCAAAAGCTTGCGCCACCTCTTTAGCCCACCAAGCCAGCTTGGTAGCAGCCACAGAAGAGTCAGTGGTCTCGTCCACCACATCATCCACCTCCCGACAAAACGCATAAAACGCGGTAATAGCCGCGCGCCGCTCTTTGGGGAGAAATAAAAAGGCATAGTAAAAGCTGCTACCCGAGGCGGCCGCTTTTTGTTGAACATACTCTTGAGGGGTCATGGTTGTTTTTGGAAGGGGTCAGGTCTCCCATTTCCCATTTTGATATGAATCTTAAGCCTTATTGTCGCTCGTAGTCAGCCACGACCCGGCTGACGGTGGATGTAGAGACACCAAAGGCCAGCGAAATCGCCGTTTGGCTATGGCCGCCTTGGTAAAAAGCGTTGGCAATGTTCTGATTGCGCTCATCTTTGGTGATGGTTTTGATGGTGGAGTACTGTTTTATATCGCTACCCGTCTGAGGGGCTCTGGTGTGAATGCGGCTAAGTTGCGCGGTGTGGCCGCGTGCATTGGCAGGCGAGCTGCCAACGCCGGCTTTGCTTTGCATGCGCGCCACAAAGGCGTCGTCCCCCAGGTAAATCTGCTGCTTAAGCCCTGCATCCCACAGCGTTACGCCATGGCCCTGCGCTACAAATTCAGCATAGTGCGCAGCGGCCTTGGTGGCGCTCTTGCCAGGGGCTAGTTGGGCATACAGCGGATGTGGGTCTAACCAACCGGCTGGCTCGGCCATGCCCGCAAGCGCGCGGTAGCTGCTCCACGCGTAGGCCTCGGGCCGCCTCACCATTTGCGCGCGAACCGGGTTCAAGTCCACATAGCGGCATACCTCCAGCAAATAGCTGTCGCTGTCCACCAAAATAGCTTTAAATCGCCCCTGAAACAAATGCCCCGTCAGGCCATGGCGGCGGTTAAAGGTTTGGGTGTACACGCCGTTAATCTGGCGCATCAGCCGCGACAGATTCGCCTCGCGGGTGTGCAGCACCAGGTGGTAGTGGTTGCCCATCAGGCAGTAGGCCCAAGCCTGTGCGTCAAAGCGCTGCAAAGCCTGCCCGAGCACGTCTAAAAACAGCGCCCGATCGGTATCATCCTTGGCAATAGGCTCACGCCTGTCGCCACGCGAGCTTACGTGGTACACCGCACCGGGGTATTCGATTCTTAAAGGTCTGACCATGGGGATAGTCTAACGCGATTTTGGGAAATGGGAGACCTGACCCCTTCCCCGCGCAACCTGACTTTCTATGCGCTTTGCCTCTGAAAACGGCGGTGTTTTCGACAGCACCATCAAGTCACTCCGGGGACGTATTCCTGTAAGAATAGGGTAAACGATAGGGTGTGATTGCATGGCCTCAAGTACAGTGAATATAGATTGTTAGGGCTGGTTGGTAAATCAAAAACTGAATGGTATTTTTCAACTGAACAATCTGAACAGGTATGGAAAAAACGGCACCAGCGACGATACATCTTAGCTGGCTCATCTAACTCAACATCATCTGGAGACTGAATGAAAATACGCAATACTTTTAAAGCAGGGTTGATTGCTGTAGGCCTTGTGGCCTGTGGCAGTGTGTTGGCGGCAGCACCCACACTTTCAACTGAAGTCGCAGTGGGCAAGCTGGAGCTGCCCTGGGACATGGCATTCCTGCCCAACGGGACCATGTTCTTCACCGAAAAGTGCAAGGGCTTGTCTGTCCGACTGCCGGATGGTGCCATCAAGAAGTTGCATGGCCTGGGCGGCACCACGGGATATTCCTCCGCCAGTGCTGACCTTTTTTGTGACGGCCAGGCCGGCATGATGGGCGTGGCGATTGATCCCGAGTTCGAAAAAAACCGCTACATCTACGTGTATTCCAGCTCCAAACTCAACGACAAGCTGAGTAACCGCGTCATGCGCATGAAGGTGGATGCAGCGCTGGCCGCCGTGTCTGATCGCACCGATATCGTTGCCGATATTGGCTACAAGCCAGCCGCTACCAAGCACCCGTTCGGTGGACCAGGCGCACACAATGGTGGCCGAGTTCGCTTCAACCCCGGCGATGGATTCCTGTATGTGACGACGGGTGACAACCACAAGGGCATTGGACCGCAGGACCCGAAGTACATCGGCGGCAAAGTGCTGCGTGTGGACCGCGACGGTAAAGCCGCTGCGGGGAACAAGGCACCCGAAGGTTTCGATCCCCGTATCTACACTTACGGGCATCGAAATCCGCAGGGCATCGCTTTTCGTCCAGGAGACAATCGCCCGTTCACTGCGGAAAATGGCCCTTGGCATTCCGATGAAGTGACCGCGCTGACCAATGGTGGCAATGCCGGCTGGGATCCACGTCCCAATGTGGGTGGCCGCAAGGACTGCCCGGACGACTACTGTGGCTATTCGCCCAATCAAATGGGTGCACTGGATCCCAAGAAGCGCGCGGCCTTCATGCCAATGACCGACCTGAAAACCTATCCCAAGGCGATGAAGCCTGCGTGGAACAACAACGGCCTGTCACAGGGCATGTTCTGCAACGCCTTCCTGACCGGCGCGAAGTGGAAGGACTGGGACGGCCAAATGGTAGTGGGTTATGCCGGCATCGGCATCCACGGTACATCAGTAGGAAATCGTTTGGATGTGCTTAAGATCAGTGCGGATGGGAACTCTTCCAAACGAAGCGAGGTCTCTTGGCCTACGGTGACTGGCCGCTATCGTGGGGTCACTTTAGGCCCGGACGGCGATCTCTATGTTGCGCTTGAAGACCAAGGCGTGATCATCCGTGTGACACCCAAATAATTTTCAGCCCAGACAGTCAACGCGCTGCCCATTGAGGCAGCGCGTTTACTTTGTACACAGCAATCTTTTAGGAACGCAATGAAAGTCCTTGTCAAACTGCTTATGTTTACTTTCTTGTCAGGCTCTTTGGGGTTTGCCTATGCCGATGCCGATTACGATTTGCTGGTGAAGAAGAATTGCCTTGCTTGCCATAGTATCGACAAGAGAAAATACGGCCCCAAACTGAATGAAGTGGCATCCAAATATGTGGGTGACAAAGATGCCGTGAAAAAACTGGCCAAAAAAATCAAAGGTGGTGGAAAAGGCGTTTGGGGTGTAGACGTGATGCCACCGCAACCTCAAGTGACCAAGGCAGAGGCTCAAGTTTTGGCAAAGTATGTGCTTTCTCTAAAACAGTGAAGTGCATCCTCCCCCGAGATGACCCGGGTAGGTAAGCCTTGAATGTCTTATCCGTGTCCAGCTCAGTGTTTGCCGTCCATATCGTGCGCCGCGTGGTGATGCAGCCTTGACACGCGTTCAAACTTCAGCAGTCGAGACCGAATCTGCGTACGCGTGGTTGCGTCTGTTGGTGTCACTCGCGCTGATGACGATTGGCGGTGTGGGAATGTACGCCATCACCGTGGTGCTCCCGCAGATTCAAAAAGACTTTGCGGTGGCGCGCGGTGATGCGTCGCTGCCCTATACCGCGACCATGGTCGGATTTGGCCTGGGCGGCATCCTCATGGGCAAGCTGTCAGACCGCTTTGGCGTGATGGTGCCTGTGCTGATTGGCACGATCGGGCTGGGTGTGGGTTTTGTTGCTGCGGGTTACGCCAACAGTCTGGTGGTGTTTTGTGTGCTGCAAGGCCTGGTGATTGGGCTTGTGGGCACCTCGGCGACGTTTTCTCCCCTGGTGGCTGACACCTCGATGTGGTTCACGCGCAAACGCGGCATCGCATTGGCGATTTGCATGAGCGGAAACTATGTGGCCGGTGCCGTGTGGCCGCCGATCGTGCAGCATTTCGTTCAGAGTGTCGGCTGGCGCCAGACTTACATTGGCATAGGCATCTTTTGTGTGATCGCGATGTTGCCGCTGGCGCTGGTGCTGCGCCGCCGCCCGCCCGCCCATAACTCAGCGACTGCCAAGGTCAGCGCATCGTCGATGGTGTCTGACCGGCCTCTGGGCTTCTCACCTTTTGCCCTGCAAACCTTGCTGTGCGTGGCGGGCGTATCGTGCTGTGTAGCGATGTCGATGCCGCAGGTGCACATCGTGGCCTACTGTGGCGACCTGGGCTTTGGCGCAGCACGCGGAGCCGAGATGCTGTCGCTGATGCTCGGTATGGGTGTCGCCAGTAGGCTCCTGTCAGGCTGGATTGCCGACCACATTGGTGGCCTGCGCACGCTGCTGTTGGGCTCCACACTGCAAGGCATTGCGCTCTTGCTGTTTCTGCCATTTGATGGACTGGTGCCGTTGTACGTAGTCTCCGCTCTGTTTGGCCTTTTCCAGGGCGGTATCGTGCCCAGCTACGCGCTGATTGTGCGCGAGTACTTCACCCCCAAAGACGCCGGCACCCGGGTCGGCACGGTGCTGATGGCCACGCTTTTAGGTATGGCCTTGGGCGGCTGGATGTCGGGAGCGATTTTTGACTGGACTGGCTCCTACAAAGCCGCATTTTTGAATGGTATTGTCTTTAACCTGCTCAACATCAGCATCGTGCTGTTCTTGCTCGCACGGGTGCGCAAGTTACGGGCAGAGCAGCGTTGACGGGGTGTTTTATTGATTGCGATTGCTATCAGATATATATCTGCCTAAGCGATTAATACGTAGGCTAGAAGGGTATCTATTCTATAAGTCTCCACAATTGCCATTCTTATGCCTCAATACATCCGTTTTGCAGGCGCTGGCGTACAAACTGCAATCTGTGGGAATCGGAATTTTTCTGGTCATGGCTTGCATGGTAGATAAAAATGGGAAATGGGAGACCTGACCCCTTCCGGGTCACATCCAAAGCGCCCGCCACAGCACCACACACACATCCCATTTTCCCAGTGTGGGTCGCTGGCTGATGGTGCGGTGCTTGAGGGCACGGATTTTGTCCAGGATGCGCAGGCCGCCCTGGATGACGCAGCGCAGCTCCAGGCTGGCGCGCCAGCCGTCAAAGCCGCCTAGCTGGCGTTGCACTTTGGCTGGGAGTTTGCGGCCTTTTTGCATTCTGGCCCAAGCCAGATCTGCACAAGCAGCTACTAAACTCATGGTTTTCTCGGTGTCCTGTCCCGCCATCAGCACCATCGGGTTCACGCCGTGCTGGGTCATTAAATCCAGCGGCGCGTAATAGCGGCGGTTGGGCAGGTCCACGCTTAGGTCTTGCCAAAAATTAATGAGCTGCAAGGCGCTGCAAATATTGTCTGACTCGATCAATGCTACAGCCTCTGTGACGCCATACAGGTGCAGTAGCAAACGCCCCACCGGGTTGGCCGACAGGTGGCAATAGGCCAATAGCTCGGCGTGGTCGGCGTACCAGTGGCCAGCGGCGGTGTAGCTGATGTCTTGCTCAAATGCGTCCAACAGCTTGTCTAGCAAATCTACCGGCAACTTGTGCTGCACGATGTGCGGTGCCAGCGTCTCAAACAGGTTGGCCCAGTGGCCAGAAGGATCGTGGCCTTTGGCAATGGCATGCAGGTTGGCGCGGTAAGTTTCCAGGTCGCCCAGCCTTTTAACCAGTGGCGCGTCACCTTCGTCTGCCAAATCGTCTGCGGTGCGGGCAAACCAATAGATGGCGGCAATGACGGGGCGCAGGCGGGCAGGGCACAGCCAGGAGGCTACGGGAAAGTTTTCGTAATGGTTGACGCTGTGGGGCATGGGGGTATTGTGTGGCAAGTCTTGTACTGGATCAGGTCGGCGGTGTACTCAGCTACGCGGCTGTCCCCCGTGGCGGCTTATGGCCGCTGCCTCCTCCTGGATGCCGTTGCGCTGAGTACACCACCGACCTGCTCTCGTAGCGTGCCAGAGCGAGCACAGTAGTCCAGTCACAGCGCATAAAAGCGTTTGATCTCATCCCACGCCACCTGCGGATCGTCCACGTACTTGAACAGGCTCACGTCCTCAGGCGATATAGCGCCTTCTTCCACCAGCACATCAAAGTTGATCAACCGCTTCCAGTAGGCCGAGCCGTAGAGAAAGATCGGCACCGGCTTGGCTTTGTGGGTTTGCACCAAGGTCAGCACCTCAAACAGCTCGTCCAGTGTGCCAAAACCGCCTGGGAAGGCTACCAAGGCTTTGGCGCGCATCATGAAGTGCATTTTGCGCAAGGCAAAGTAGTGGAACTTAAAACTCAGCTCTGGCGTGACGTAGGCGTTTGCGCCTTGCTCATGGGGCAGGGCGATGTTCAGGCCCACGCTGGGCGCGCCCAGGTCGTGCGCGCCCCGGTTGGCCGCCTCCATCACGCCAGGGCCACCGCCGGTGCAGATGAAAAGCTTGTTTTCTGGCGCGCAGTGCAGGCTGTGCTGGGCTACCAAGCGGCCGAAAATGCGGGCTTGCTCGTAATACGAGGCTGTGCGCACCAGGCGCTGGGCTTTGGCCAGCGCGGCTGCGTCGCCAGAGGCTGTGGCTGTTTTTAAAGCCGCTTGCGCCTCTTCTGGGCTGCAGAAGCGCGCGCCGCCAAACACCACAATGGTGTTATCTACGCCCAGGCTGGCCTGGCCCAGCTCGGGTTTGAGCATCTCTAGTTGCATGCGCATGCCGCGCACCTCGCGGCGCAGCAAAAACTCGGGGTCGGCAAAGGCCAGGCGGTTAGCATCGGGGCTGAGCGGCACACCTTCGTTGGAGTGCGACTGCAAAGTGGCCCAAGCATCAGCGAGGCGTTGTTCGGTAAGGTTGTAAGTATTTTCCATTCACTGATTCTATGGTGAACTGGCCTAAGCGCTGGTTGCGAAATTCCTAGGGTAAGTAGGGGTGGCGTACCAGATCACGGCACACGTTTTGCAACCAAATGCAGTAGATACTTTCTGCACCATGGCCTATGGTTTATTTGTCTGTGTGATTAACCCTTGAATGAGAACTGATTCCCCCTACGTCTACAGCTACCGCATTTTGCTTAACGACAAGCAGGTGGGTCCGTATGATCGCCGTACTATTGTGGGCATGCGCATTAAAAAGCTGCTGGGCAACAACGTGGCTTTACTGCGCAGCGATGGCTTGCCGATGACGGTGGCGCAGCTGATGATGGATCGTTTTGAAATGGCCGATGCCCAAGGCGGCGTGCACCACCCCGCAGGCGCGCCAGCTTCGGGCCTGTGGCCTACTTTTGCGGTGGACTTTGGCGGCGGCTGGCGTGGTGCGGGGGCGCTGGGCTTTGTGGGCCAGGGCGAGCTGCGCTTTCAGGGCGATGTGCTGCGCCTGACCGGGCAGCGCAAAGGTGCGATGTTTCGCAGCAAAACTGAGCGTATGAAGCTGCCGATGAATGCCATAGCCTCTGCCCGAGCCAGCGCCCACGATGCCAGTGTGCTGGAGCTGATAGCCAAGCCAGAGCAACCCTTCATGCCAATGATTGAGCAGTCGCCAGTGACATTGCGCCTTGACGATGCAGATGCCGTCAAAGAACTGCTGGAGTTGATGCACATGGGGGTGTAGAAGAAGTGGGGCTATACTTCTAAGGAGGTAGACACCTTTGCACTTACTTTATAAATGTAAAAGTAATTACGATAATTAAGATTTCAAATGAAAAAACGCTTATTTTTCGTTAATTAATTCACGAATTTAGCTAGAATACCACTTTCATTTGTAAATTTGCATATTTTAAGGGCCTTTGAAAAGCTGCTAACCGCTTGCGTAGCGAGAAAAAAGCTCCCAAAAAGGCAGTTTTGAGGTCTTTTTAAGATTGTAATCAGTCTGCAGGCCAATAGAATGATGCGGGAGCAGCTCCTGTATGTGTAGCATGCTCCCCTCAATCCAGGCGTGGCTATCCCTCACCAAGGCAGGCAGCGATCAAGCTAACAGATGAAGGTGGCAAATGCAGCGGTGCTAGCCATATTTCCCATCTAGCCTTGCCCAATGGGGTTGTAAGTATTTTTGACTCACTTGCTTGCGCTGTATTTCCGTGGCCATCCTACAACGCCAAGACTTTGAGGCTGTGCTCTCACAAAACCTACTATGGCATACGTTTTGCAATCTTTATATGCATGAAGGTCGCATCACATCACCGCTACTTGATCTCGCTTAACGGTAAACAAGTGGGCCCTTTTGACCGTCGCACCATCATCGGGATGCGCCTGAAAAAACTATTGGACAACAACACTGCATTGCTGCGAAGTGATGACCTGCCCATGACGGTGGCCCAGTTAACCATGGATCGCCATGAGACGGCCGGTGCGCAGACAGAACAGGATTCCGCGGGCTACGCCTTGTCTGGCGTGTGGCCTAGCTTCCAGGTGGATTTTGGCGGCGGCTGGACAGGTGCCGGGGCCCTGGGTTTTACCGGGCAGGGCGAGCTGCGTTTTCAAGGTGACGCGCTGCGCCTGACAGGTCGGCGCAACGGATTCCTGTTTGGCAGCAAGCAGGTAAGCACCACGCTGCCACTGGATGGCATTGCATGGACGCGGCCCAGTAAAAAAGATGCCAGCATACTCGAGCTGATGCCCAAGCCCAACCAGCCATTTAGGAAAAACGTGAAGCAGCACCCCTTGGAAGTTCGGTTAGAGGACATGGATGCTGTGCGAGAACTGCTGGAGCTGATCAGCATGGACATAGAACCTGCCAGCAAAATCTAGTCAGTAGCCGATGGAGGGGTGTTCAAAACACTTGTACAGATGACTAAAACGTCGCAAAAAAAGCTCCTCAGGGAGCTTATTTTGTCACATGGAGGATACAAACAGACTGTCGACACGGCGCTACACCGCTGTGCGTTAGTACCGATGGAGTACTTTTATACGCGTTTTCGGTATTCGCCAGTGCGGGTATCGATCTCAATTTTGTCGCCCTGCGCTACAAAGATCGGCACGCCTACGTCAAAGCCGGTCGCGATCTTCGCAGGCTTGAGTACTTTGCCCGAGGTGTCACCCTTGACGGCAGGCTCGGTCCAGGTGATCTCGCGCACCACGCTGGTGGGCAGTTCAACTGAAATGGCTTTCTCGTCGTAGAACACGACTTCCAGCTCCATGCCGTCTTCCAGGTAGTTCAGTGAGTCGCCCATGTTCTCGGCTTCTACTTCGTACTGGTTGAACTCGCTGTCCATGCAGATGTACATCGGGTCAGCAAAGTAGCTGTAGGTACAGTCTTTTTTGTCCAAAATCACCTGGTCCATCTTGTCGTCGGCCTTGAACACCACCTCGGTGCCAAAGTTGGCGATCAGGCTTTTGAGCTTCATGCGCACGGTCGCTGAGTTGCGGCCACCACGGCTGTATTCGGTTTTCAAAACGACCATCGGGTCTTTGCCGTGCATAACGACGTTGCCGGCGCGGATTTCTTGAGCTATTTTCATAGGTGACGCTGTTTCTAAAGTGAGGCAGTGCGCAGCCTGGAAGGGCTTGAACGGCTCTGCGGTGGGTAGCTGCGCAGGCCATCTGCGCAAAACCTCTGATTTTAGCCGGTTTCGGACTGGTTTTACCTTCATCACAGCCCGATATGCACCCGGCAGCCCTAGAACTCGCTAGCTTTGCCGCGCCTTGCCAGAAACAGGTTTGTCGGCTATGGTTCATAGCCCGTTAACTTTTCACTGACAAACAGGAGCCACCATGACCGTAGCCAAGATTCTGGAAATCACCTCCAGCAGCAAAAAAAGCTTTGAAGACGCCATCTCCAACGGTATAGCTCGCGCATCGGAAACCATCTCGGATATTCAGGGCGCTTGGGTGCAAGACCAAAAGGTCGTAGTGAGCAAAGGCAAAGTAACTGAATACCGGGTGAGCCTGAAAGTCACTTTTGTATTGGCCAGCAAGAAGAAGTAGTGCGAGAGGGCCTGCGCTACTTATTTTATAGCTGCTCCCACTAAATTTGGATGGGCCAGTGGCTTAAAAGACCTGAGGAATAGGTCAACATCGCTGTTTTTCAATGTCGTGAAGCTCCAAGGCAGCTGAAAATCGGCTGGCGACCGCAAATTCATCGGGTTGGCAGCCATTTTCAGGTACTGATTGGGCTTGTAGTCTTCTGGAAACAAGCGGGAGCAGCTATGGAGTAGGAAGTGTCTGCGGTGCCGAAAATGCTTGATAGAAGACCTATAGGGCAAGTTTGCAGCCCCTGGGCACTCGGTTGCCCACACAGCGCCCACAGTCAAATTCTATGACAAAGACGTTTTTTTGAAATCTTCACGCGCACACCCCATCACAGGGGACAATACCGCTATTGGCCCCCATCGGGCGGGCTTGACCGACTAAAGAGAAAAACATGGCTATCCAGTGGTTCCCAGGGCATATGAATGCCACCCAAAAAGCCATCGCCGAGCGCGTGAAGGCTATTGATGTGGTGATTGAGTTGCTAGACGCGCGCCTGCCTGGCTCCAGCGCCAGCCCGATGATTGCCGAGCTAACCGCTGGCAAGCCGGCGCTGAAAGTGCTGAACAAACAGGACCTGGCCGACCCAGAGCGCACGGCCATGTGGCTGGCGCATTACAACGCCATGCCCGGCACCCGCGCGCTGGGCCTGGATGCCAGCATGAAGGCTCCCGCCAAGGCGCTCATTGCTGCCTGCCACGAGCTGGCCCCCAAGCGCGGCGGCGTAGTCAAGCCCATGCGCGTGCTGATTTGCGGCATCCCTAACGTGGGCAAGTCCACCTTGATCAACACGCTGACCGGTAAAAAGCATGCCAAAACCGGCGATGAGGCCGGCATTACCAAGCTGGAGCAGCGCATCACCCTGGCGGATGATTTTTATCTGTACGACACGCCCGGCGTGCTTTGGCCGCGCATCATCGTGCCGCAAAGCGGCTACAACCTGGCAGCCAGCGGTGCCATAGGCCGTAACGCGTTTGACGAGCAAGAGGTGGCCATCGAGCTGGCCGCCTACCTACAGGCCAACTACCCCGCGCAGGTAGAAGCCCGCTACAAGCTGACGGGTGTGGCGGACATGACGGACGAGGCCCTGCTGATTGAAGTGGGCAAAAAAAGAGGTGCGCAAGCGGGTGGCAAAAAATTCGACATGCAAAAAGCCTCCGAGGCGCTGATCTATGATTTTCGTGGCTCGGTGCTGGGCCGCATCACCCTGGAAACGCCCGAAGAGTATGCCGCGTGGCTGGCCGCAGGCGAGGTGCAAGATGCCAAGCGGCAGGTGAAGAAAGATGCGATTGAGCTGGATCGCAAGATTCGGTTCAAGCAAATACCACGGCCTGTGAAGCCTTTTACGACGCATTGAAATTACTGCGACAAAGTAACCCGAAACCAAGTGTTGTTCGCCAGCAGTACGCAGGCGCCGCCCGGGATGGGCAGCATGCGCTGCACGCGGGCGGGAAAGGCCATCACGTCAGCCAGCTCCTTCCAGCGGCCTGTGGTTCCCTTGCCATCGGAGGCCTCCCAGCGTAGCGCGTGCAAGGCTTGCAGGGTCATGTCAGGCACTATCACCGTGGGCCGCAGGCCGGGCAAGGCGACAATCACGGCCAAATCCTGCTCGGGGTCGCCCATGCGGTGGTTGGATACATCCATCACCTTGGCAAAAGACTCCAGCCGAGGCGGGCGATAGTGGTACAAATTCAAAACACCACCCACATGGGGTGTAGTCACGCTGGCAATGTCCAACCGCCCGTCTCCGTCAAAGTCCGCCACACCCACCGGATTGAGCCAATAAAAAGTTCCCCCTGTAGGCGCGCTGCGGGCAACTTCGCTAATGCCCATCGCGTTGACATGCTTAATTGCGGTTTTGACTGAGTTCTTTGCCCAAGTGTTGGAGGGCAGCTCGCGCAGCCCTAGCACCACCACCGACGAGCCGCGCAGGGCGTCGCTCTCGATCACGATCATTTCGTCGCGCCCATCGCCGTCCAGGTCTACCAAGCGAACAGTGAGGTCCTCAAACACCCGGTGAATGGGCAAGCGGTACACCAGCTCTTGCGGGCCCTGCGCGGAGTTCACCAGCACATGCAGTGTGGCGGCATGGGTTACCGAGCCCAGGGCCTTGTGCGGATAGCGCGCGGTGGGTGAGCCCAGCCACGCCCAAGCAATGTCTTTTTGCCCACGCACGACCTGGCTGCCTTCTAGCCGCTTGGCGCTGGCCGCAGGCGGTGTGGGCTGAGCGGGCAGCACAACCGCGCATTGCACCTCGGTGGCGGGCGCAACCATCAAGCCCATGGCGGCACTCATGCTCACAAAGCACAACGAGGCCACGCCAGGCAACAGCACCTTCAATGTAGCTTTAAAAAAATGAACGAAAAGCGGTAGATGAGGTAAGTGCACCATGGTACTTTTGAGTCGCTTTAAGCTGTAGTTTCTTACACGCCGAAGCTGCTTAAAAACTCTCACTGCACCGCATGCCTAGGGTTTGCATGCATAAAAAAGTGGTGCAGGCGACGTATTATGATCAAGGCATAATTTATCGGCTTATCAATAAGCTATCTTGCATGAGCAAAGTCATCGCCTCCATGCTGTCATTGGTGTCATTGACACGTCCTCTCATCATCCTACTAGAGATCACCCCATGAAACGCAGACATCTACTTACCGCAGCCACCGGGTTAGCCACTGTTTTGGGATGGCCCAACGCCTTTGCACAGGCTGCTTACCCCAACCGCCCCATCAAAATGGTAGTGCCTTACCCGGCAGGCATTTCGCCCGATGTGGTAGCCCGCTTGATCGCTGACAAACTGGGCGCGGCCTTGGGCCAACCCATCGTGGTAGACAACCGCCCCGGTGCTGGCGGCATGCTGGGCGCTGAGTACGCGGCCACCACCCCAGCCGACGGCTACAACCTGTTTTTTACCGTCAAAGCGGTAATGGCCATTGCGCCCAATGTGTACCCCAACGTCAAGTACAACCCGATGAAAGACTTCAAAGGCGTGGCGCAGATTTTGCAAGTGCCGCACATTTTAACGGCCACCCCCGGCGCACCCTACAACAACATGAAAGAGTTTGTCGAGTACGCCAAAAAGAACCCCGGCAAGATCGACTACGCCTCCCTGGGCGTAGGCTCGCAGCCCCATGTGGCGCTAGAGGCCTGGGCGGCGCGGCTGGGCATCAAGCTCAACCACATCCCCTACAAAACCAACCCTTCGCCCGATGTGATGAGTGGCGTGGTGAGCCTGTCGGTCGAGGCCTCCACCACGGCCATCCCCTTGCTCAAGGCAGGCAAAATCAAAGCCCTGGCCATCTCGGGTGCCGAGCGGATACCTGCGCTGCCCGATGTGCCCACGATGACCGAGTTTGGCGCGGCGCTAGACCCGAACGGTGTGATTGGTAGCTCGTGGCATGGAGTGTTTACGCCCGCGGGCACACCTGACGATATCGTGGCTCGGCTCAGTGCTGAGATCATCAAAATTGTGAAAACCCAAGAAGTGCAAGACCGTTTACGTTCGCTGGGCCTGACCCCTACCGGCATGCCCGGATCGACCTTGACTGCCGATGTGGCGACTGACTACGCCTATTGGGGTAAGTTGATTCGTGAGTTGGGTGTGAAGGTGGAGTAACGCGAGATCCTGCATCTGGCTGCTAGTGTGGGGATCAGATTGCAATACTGCCAGTTTAAAAAACTTTGGGGCAAACTCCCTTTATCGTAGCGACGGAGCACCCCATGGCCAGAACCAAGGCAGTTTGAGGTAATGCAGCACGCTTGGGCGACTACCTGAGCATCAGCTTGCTGGCGCGTGTGTATCCCAGCACACTCATTGGCCAGGTGCTCGATGCCAACCAGTGCAGCAGCGTGCGCCAGCGCAGCTTTCCCGCTTCGGGCGTGCTGTACTACTGCATGGCGCTGAGCCTGTACCCCGCTGCTTCCTATGGCGATGTGTTTGATGCCGTCACCCAGGGCCTGGCTTGGCGTGACCGCAGCGAGCCACCCATCACCGTCAAGTCCTCCTCCATCAGCGATGCCCGCAGCAAGCTGCCCTGGACCATGTTCAAGCAATCAATTGCAAGAGCATAGCGGGTAAGCCTCCCAATTTGCGGCTAACTTGCGGCGCGTGTCGCTACATTATCAGTAGCTGCTCCCGCATTATTCAAAAGGGCTGCAGGCCTATGGATACCTTAAAAGCAGCCTGAAACAGCAGTTTTGGAGGTTTTATCGGATCTCGCGAGCTCCCAAAATCCGCCCGGGGTACATCAATTCGCATAATTTTAAGTACTTTGTGAAATCTATCTTATTTATTGCTTTGAAAATATGCTGCATTGCAGAAAATTACTCTGCACACTCCAGACGCCGTGCTGCCCCAGCTTGAGCCAAGTCGACACACAAATGCATATCGACTAATTCACACTTGGCTCGTGGCTTGCTTGAAGACCGGGCTAGAGTACTTTTTTCAGGCATGACTCCATGCCTGAACTCAATTGATTGGGTTTTGGCGTGTACGGTTTGCCGGTGCGCTTGCTCTCGACATCATCGTTGTAATTCTCGATTGACATTTTTATCCAACTGGAGGTGTCGATCTTTGAGGTTGCTTCATTGATGCAATTGCAGGTTGCGTCAGTTAGATGCTCAATGCCGTTAAAGCCATTATTTTTCAGCTTGATTTCTATCTCCTCTCTGTTGCCCGAGTTCAAATAATCTTGCAGCATAATTTGCGGGCATTGCTCTTTCATTTTAATTTTTATAAATGGAACCAAGCAAACCGCTTGGCCTGTCGTGGCCCATTGCTGAAAAAAATCAAGCAATGCTTTTTCACCACCAGACCATACCGCAGGGGTAAGCGCACTTCTTAGCGATTTCGCGTTGCATGAACACAGTTGTGGATCACGTGTCCACTGAAACAATGCCCGAGAAATCTCGCCAGCATTGGCGGGCGCCTGGGTTCCCTTGATGCAAGATTGGGTGTAGCGATCGACCAAATTATGGGCAGCAGTTTTCTGGCTTTCAGTCAGTTTGACGGATCCCTCTGCTGGCTGTGCAGCGACGGCCAGGGAAAACGAAACCAACCATAACGCGCTCATAGTTTTCAAAATGTTTGAGCATGTCGAACGCAGTTTGGACAGGGCAAGTCAGTCGTGAGAAAACTCGCATTACTGCTAAATTGGATGGGAGCTTAGATTTCAGACATTCGATTGGCGCCTTCCAGGTCGTTTCTGGCTTTGTCTTCTAGCTGCAGGGTTTCTTTGATGCGGTTTTAGATGGCGTAGCCAGCGCGGGCTTGCTGGCGCTGGCCCAGCAGGGCTTTGCCAAGTCACTGGCGCAGGTGCCCGTGCTCCTGCCATCCACCCACACTGCCATCAGAACGCGCATCGGCCAGTGGTTTGAGCGCCAGGGCATTCGCTGTTGCCTGCGAAAGCTGAAAAAGTCGGTGTGGTCGAGATATGGCGCTAGCCAGCCAAATCGATCAACCCATGCCGCATGGCCAACAAGGTCATTTCGGCCTGGTTGGCCAAGCCCAGCTTTTGCTTCACGTTGTATAAGTGTGTGCCTACGGTGGAGCTGGAGAGGTTCAGGGCTTCTGAAATCTGCGTCACCGATTGGCCCCGCGCGAGCTGCACAAACACTTCAAACTCCCGGGCTGAGAGTTTTTCCATTGGTCCCTTGTCGCCGCTGATGTCTTGCACCGCCATGCGCTGGGCAATTTGTGCGTCCAGGTAGCGCTGGCCTTTGGCGATGGTGCGGATGGCATCGATCAGCACTTCGGGGGCGCTGCGCTTGGACAGGTAGCCTAGCGCACCGGCTTGCAGGGCGCGCTTGGGATGGCTGGTGTCCTCATGCGCCGACAGCGCTAAAATCTTCAGGCGCGGGTTTTTGGCCAGCAAGCGCTTGATGGCTTCGATGCCGCCCATGCCCGCCATGGCAATGTCCATCACCACCACGTCTGGCGCTTGCGCCTCTACCATTTGGCAGGCCGCTTCGCCGCTGTCAGCCTCGGCCACTACGTCAATATCATCGCAGGCCTGCAGCAGCAGCTTAAAACCCATTCGCACCACGGCGTGGTCATCGACCAGCATCACTTTCACAGTACTTCGCTCCCTGCTAGTGGTTTGATCGGCAAACTAACCCGTATACGCACACCCGTAGGCTCCATCGGGTCTATATCAAAACTGCCGCCCAGCGCCTGCGCACGCTCTCGCATGCCCAGCACCCCATAGTGGCCAGGCGCCTGAAACTGCGCCACCTGGCCTGTTCCATTATCAGTCACCAACAGTTCCAGGCCGTGGGCAGACGCATCCAGTTGCACATCAATGCGGCTGGCACGCGCATGGCGCAGCGCATTGTTGACAGCCTCTTGCACCAAGCGGTAGACGGTGGTGGACAGGGAATCGTCCAGGCCATCCAAAGGGCCGCTGGTGCTAAGCTGTAAGGTCACATCGGGGTGGTGCGCTCGCAGGTCGTCCAGCAGGTCTTGCAGGGCATCACGCAGGCCAAAGCGGTCTAGTGCCAGAGGGCGCAATTGCGCTATCAAGCGGTGCACGCCATCGTAGATTTGGTCGGCGCAGTCCATCACCATGCGGGCCGATTGCTCGATCATCGCGTCTTGCCCTGTGGCCTTGCGCGCAATCGCCAAGCCAACGCTTTTGATAGCGGTAACCTGCTGGCCTATTTCGTCGTGCAGTTCGCGCGCGATGGCACCGCGCTCCTGCTCTATGCGCTGCTGGATAACTTGCGTCAGTTCGCGGTTTTCGGCCAAAGCCTGTGTCGCCTCCAGCGTTTGCCGTCGGGCCATTGCGCTGTCTTGTACTGACTGGGCCATGCCATTGAAAGCTGTGCTGATCTGGCGACCCTCATGGCCTGACAAAGCGGGCAAGCGCGTGCCATAGGCCCCTTGCGCCACTTGGCCCAAGCCCTGCACCAACAGGCGTAGCGGCTTGAGCACCCGGCCAATCAGCGCGTACACCAGCAGGTTGGCCACTACAAAGCCTACGAGCACGGCCCACAGCTTGGGGCGCAAATCGTCCCAGCCATCCAGCGTAGCGCGCGAGGCGTCGGCTTGCAACACAATGCGGCCCTTGGGCAGCACAATTTCTTTGGGCGCCAAGGGCATAGATACCAACTTGGCATACCACTTTGGCGCTTCGCGGCCCACTTTGTAAGTGGAGGCTGGTGAGCGGTAAAGCAGCCGGTTTTGCGCGTCGTACAGGCTAATTTCATTGGCCCGCACACGCCCCAGTCGGGCCAAAAATTCGTTCATACCTTGCAACCCACCGGCATCGTAGACCCAGCTGGCCCGAGACAACAACTGACCGGCGACTACGTTGGCCCCCATCACTTCTTCGCGCACGCTGCGTCGGGTATTGTCAATATCCAGCCCGATCACCAGCGATGCAAACAGACCTAGCAATACGCCAATGATCAGGTTGATTTGAAGTCGCAAACTCATGCTGTGCCTGCCTTGGAATAATCGTTGCCCCAGCCCGCAAACTGCTGGTGGGTAGCGTAATGTGCGATGGCATCGGCCATGGCACGCGCCATGGCAGGCTCAAACGCGCTGTGGCCGCAGCCGTCCAGCCATTGCAAGCGGCTGCCGGGCAAATGTTGGTGCAGGTTCCACGCCGCTTGCGGCAGGCAAATCCAGTCCAGGCGGCCATGCACAATGGCGGTGGGCACTGTAGCCAGCGTGGCGGCGCGTGATAGCAGATCAAAGTCTGCCCAAAAGCAGCCGTTCATCAGGTAATGGCTTTGCACGCGAAATTTGTCCAGCAGTGCTTGCGCTGCGTCGCCCACAGGCAAGGCCGTTGCGGGCGGCGTGTTTTTGCGCTGCGACATGGCAGTTTCCCAGCTATCCCAAGCACTGGCGGCCGCCAGCGCCTCTTGCGGCTGGCCACTCGCCACACTGGTGCACAGCCAGTGCATCAGCTTGGCACGCACCTCTGGCGGTGCCTGCTGCGCGAGCGCCGCCCAGGCATCGGGCAGCAACTGCCGGGCCTGCTGAAAAAACCAATCCAAGTCAGACGCCCGCCCCAAAAATACACCACGCAGCACCAGGCCCATGCAGGCCGCCGGGTGTGCCGCCGCATAGGCCAGCGCCAGGCCAGCGCCCCACGATCCGCCCACCACCAGCCAGCGCTCTATACCCAAGAGCTGGCGCAGCTGCTCGATGTCGGCCACCAGGTGCGCACTGGTGTTGGCCTGCAAGCTGCCACGGGGCAGGCTGCGGCCACAGCCGCGCTGGTCAAACAACACCACCCGGTAGCGCTGCAGGTCAAACAACTGCCGGTGCCGGGCTGAAAAGCTGCTGCCCGGCCCGCCATGCAGCGCCACGATGGGCAAGCCATCCGGCTGCCCGCATTGCTCGTAGTAAACGCTGTGCCCATCGCCCACGTCGAGCATGCCGGTGGCATAGGGTTCTTGTGGCGTGTGCAGTGCGTCAGGCGGGGCGTCTGGCGAAGCGGTGTTGTTCATGCCGCCATGCTAGCCGTATTCCAGCCTGCGCGGTCTGTCACTGGTGGGACAGCGGGCAAACTCATGAAAATCATGAGGCGTGAATCCATAAATTGACGATGCCGCAAACCCTGCAAAGCCGCACACTGCAAAGCGTGCAGGCAGACATGCTGCCTGTACATTTACCGCGCTGTGCGGTGTCAACACTCAGGAGTAACCGTATGAAATGGGAAAAACCAGCAGCTACCGATATGCGCCTTGGCTTTGAAATCACGATGTACATCGCCAACCGCTGATCGCAGCCCACCCGCCGGGTTACTCCGGCGGGTGTTTTTGATTTTCTTTGTATCGCAGCCGCATCAAAAGCTCTCTAGTGTGAAAATCCATGTTCTAGGTTCCGCAGCCGGTGGTGGCTTTCCGCAGTGGAACTGCAATTGCCCCAATTGCGATGCCTACCGCACTGGCAGCAAGCGCGTCACGGCGCGCACCCAGTCGTCCATCACCGTCAGTGCCGACAACGCCAACTGGGTGTTGTTCAACGCCTCGCCCGATATCCTCCAGCAGATACGCAGCTTTCCAGCCCTGCAGCCCGCCCGCGCCCTGCGTGACACCGCTATCCAAGCCGTGTTTTTAATGGACGCGCAGATCGACCACACCACTGGCCTGTACATGCTGCGCGAGCACCGCCAACCGCTGGCCCTGTGGTGCCACCCGCTGGTGCGGGACGACCTGATGAGCGGCAACCCTTTGTTCAAAGTGCTGGGCCATTACTGCGGTATTAACTGGCATGAGGTGCTGCTCAACGCAGAAGGCTTTGCAATGGATGGCGTGCCCGGCCTGCACTTTACCGCGCTGCCCCTTATTAGCAACGCGCCCCCTTATTCACCGCACCGCGACCGCCCGCAACCCGGCGACAACGTGGGCGTAACGATTACCGACACTGCCAGCAGCAAACGCATTTTCTACGCACCCGGCCTGGGCCAGATGGAGCCGCATGTGTGGACCGCCATGCAGGCCGCAGACTGCGTGCTGGTCGATGGCACGCTGTGGACCGAGGACGAAATGATCACGCTGGGTGCGTCGAAAAAAACCTCCCGCGCCATGGGCCACATGCCGCAAACCGGCCCCGGCGGCATGCTGGAATGGCTGGACAAACTGCCCAGCACTACCCGCAAGGTGCTGATCCACATCAACAACACCAACCCCATCTTGGACGAAGACGGGCCACAGCGCAAACAGCTGACGCTGCGCGGCATCGAGGTGGCGTATGACGGCATGGAGATCGATTTATGAGCAGCACCACCACAGCCCCGTGGAGCAAAGAAGAGTTTGAAACGCAACTACGCGGCAAGAGCACCAGCTACCACATCAACCACCCCTTTCACATCATGATGGCGCGCGGCAAACTGTCGCGCGAGCAGTTGCAAGGCTGGGTGGCAAACCGCTTTTACTACCAAATCTCCATCCCCCTCAAAGACGCGGCCATTTTGTCCAACTGCAACGACCGCGAGATTCGCCGTGAATGGATTTTGCGCATCTTGGACCACGACGGTTTGAACTTGGGCGGCATCAACGACGCAGGCGGCATCGAAGCCTGGGTAGGCCTGGGCGAGGCTGTGGGCCTGTCGCGTGACGACGTAACTTCTCTGCGCTACGTGGTGCCCGCAGCGCGCTTTGCAGTCGATGCGTACATCAATTTTGCCCGCCGCCAACCCTGGCAAGAAGCCGTGGCCTCCAGCTTGACCGAGCTGTTTGCGCCGCACATCCACCAGCAACGCATCGACACCTGGCCCACACAGTACCCGTGGGTGAATGCCGAGGGGCTGCGCTACTTTAAAAATCGCCTTACTCAGGCACGGCGCGACGTAGAGCACGGCCTGCACTTTACGCTGGACTACTTCAGCCAAACCCGCGCCTTGCAAGAGCGGGCGCTGGAGATTTTGCAGTTCAAGCTGGACGTGCTGTGGGCGCTGGCCGATGCCATCATGCTGAGCCAGTGCGAGATGGAAATCAAAGGCCCCAAAGCTAAGACAGTAACGTGAGAGCATCCACATGACAGAAACTATCACCACGATTGGTTTAACCCACCAGCCGCGCATGGCCAGCCACTACCGCCTGCAATGGGAAGAAGTGCAAAAGTCTTGGGTGCTGCTGTACCCCGAAGGCATGGTCAAGCTCAACGGCAGCGCAGGCGAGATCATGCAGCGGCTAGACGGCATCAAAACCGTGCAAACCGTAATTGACGATTTGGAAAAGCAGTTTGAAACCACCGGTCTGGCACCCGATGTGCTGGATTTTTTGGCCATAGCGCAGCGCCAAGGGTGGGTGAAAGCATGAACACCGCGCTCGCAACTACTGTAGATAACCCAATCACCAGCGCGCCACAACCCGGCCCGCCTTTATGGCTACTCGCCGAGCTCACCTACCGCTGCCCCCTGCACTGTGTGTTTTGCTACAACCCCGTCAACTTCGCCAAGACCGGCGCACAGGCCGAGCTGTCCACCGACGACTGGCTGCGCGTGCTGCGCCAAGCGCGGGCCGCTGGCAGCGTGCAGTGTGGCTTTTCGGGTGGCGAGCCGATGCTGCGGGACGACCTGGAAGTGCTGGTGGCCGAGGCGCATCAGCTAGGCTTCTACACCAACCTGCTCACCTCTGGCGTGGGCCTGACCGAGGCGCGCGCCGCTGCCCTCAAGCAAGCAGGGCTAGACCATATCCAGCTCTCGTTCCAAGACTCCACCAAAGAGCTGAACGACTTTTTATCCCACACCAAAACCTTTGACTTGAAGCGCCGCACCGCGCAAATGATCAAGGCCAACGGCTGGCCCATGGTGCTTAACTGCGTGGTGCACCGGCTGAATATCGACTACATCGAGCAGATCATCGACCTGGCTGTAGAGCTGGGAGCTGAATACCTGGAGCTGGCCAACACGCAGTACTACTCGTGGGCTGAGCTGAACCGCGACCAGCTACTGCCATCACGCGAGCAGCTAGAGCGCGCCGAGCGCGTTACCAACGCCTGCCGCGACAAGCTGGGCGACAAGCTGCGCATTTTCTTCGTAGTGCCCGACTACTACGAAAACCGCCCCAAGAAATGCACCAACGGCTGGGGCAACATCTTCCTCACCGTCACGCCCGACGGCACCGCGCTGCCCTGCCACACCGCCAAAATGCTCAAGGGCATCGACTTTCCCAATGTGCGCGACATGAGCGTACAAGACATCTGGAACAGCTCGCCAGGCTTTAACCACTTCAGAGGTGACAGCTGGATGAAAGAACCCTGCCGCACCTGCCCTGAGAAAGAAAAAGACCTGGGCGGCTGCCGCTGCCAAGCCTACATGCTGACCGGTGATGCTACCAACGCCGACCCGGTGTGCGACAAGTCACCGCACCACCACGTTATCCAACAAGCCGTGGCCTACGCGCATGTGCCCGATGCGCAGCGCACTGTCGTCAAGCCCCTGGTGTTTCGAGACCCCAAGAGCTCGCGGGAACTACAGGCCCACTAAACCCACTAACGCCTGTTAATCAGCGCCCGTATTTGGCCGTGATGCTCGCCTTGGCCAAAGCATTGCCATTGACCATAAACCCGGTGATGGAGGCGGTGGCGTGAGGTGGCAGCTCCAGCTTGTCCACTTTCAGTGCATACACCGTAAAGTTATAGCGGTGCGGTTTGCGGCCATGGGGAGGGCAGGGGCCGCCTCAGCCTGGGCTGCCAAAGTCGGTGTTGGTCTGGCGGGCGCCTTCGCCCAGGGTTTTGCTGTCTGCCGCACCTGGCCGTTTTACGTGCTGTATCCGCAAAACCGGCACCAGGCTGCGCGGGTGCGCGTTTTGGTTGACAGTTTAATGGCTAATCAGGCTGTAGCCCAATAGAATGTTGCGGGAGCAGCTATATTAACAATAGTAAATTTAATCCTTTAGCAGCGCCATCGCACCCCGCCTTCTTGGTGGATAGCGCCAATAACCCCAAGCGTCAGAGCGTTTTGCGGGATACCACATACTTTGGGCATGCTAAATTCTTCATTCATTCTGTGTTTTACCGGCCTGGCATTGCCCAGCCTGCCTGTCTTGGCGCAAGCTGCCGACATGCAACGCGTGGGGCGCTTTGACATCGACACCACCGAAGTGACCGTGGCGCAGTTTCAGCGCTTTGTGGACGCCACCCAAACCGTCACCTCTGCCGAGCGAACCGGCGGCAGCACCTATGAAGCTGGGTGGGAGCAGCGCAAAGGCTGGAACTGGCGCACCCCGTTTGGCAAACCTGCAGCGGCCAACGAACCCGCAGTGCATGTGAACTACCCAGAGGCCGCCGCCTACTGCAGCTGGGCAGGCAAGCGCCTGCCTACCGATGCCGAGTGGGGCGAGGCCGCCTACACAGAACGCAGAGCCCAGCCGACCGACGGCTTGATGGCAGGCCGCACCTACCGCTACCCCACCGGCGACAGCCCTCAAGGCGCCAACTGCCTGGGAGACTGTGGCGCGGTCAAGGCGGTGTCGCACGCGGTCACGTCGCGCGGCAAGGGCCACTCCGAGGTGGCCACTACCAAACGCGGTGTGAACGGTCTGTTTGACATGGGCGCCAACGCCTGGGAGTGGGTCGACAGCGGCCCCGGCAGTGACAAGCGCACGCGCGGCGGCTCCTGGTGGTATGGCGCAGCCAGCATGACGGACGCGCATGTGCAGAGCAAGCCAGCCACTATGTCAGCCGTGTACATCGGCTTTCGCTGCGCCCGGGACGCCCGTTGAAGTCGGGCGCGGATATTGGGCGCGTATATTGGGCGATAATTAAATTCTTAATCAGGCTTCAGCCCAATAGAATATTGCGCGAGAAGCTATAAAAATGATAGTTTTAGGGCCTTAACCAAGCTGTTCATTGGACGTCTGTCGCACCCGTTCTCTAAGGCATCAACAGTTCAAACTGCACCCGCGAGCGTTCAAACGCGTTGCAGTGCTGCATGGTGGCAATCACTTGGTCGATACTTTGATAATCAAAAGCCGCTGTCCATGCCTGAATCTTTTGCATGGCGGCGATAAATGGCACCGGGTCATGCGCGCGGCTGAGCACGCGCAGGCAGTCCAGGTATTCTTCCCTGAACAGCGTAGGGATGATGATCGGGCACGCCCCCACCGCTGTCAGCTCCGCGTTCATCACCAGGCGCGCCAGCCGCCCGTTGCCATCTGCAAACGGGTGCACCTCAGCCACCAAAAACATGGCCAGCAATGCCCGCGCCGTGCCTGCGGGCACCGACGGCAAAATTTTCGACCCCTCTACCAGCGTGCCCCGCACCAGCACCGGGTCTACAAACTCGGTGTTGCCTGCGCGGTTAGCCCGTGCCTTGAACTCGCCCGGGTTAACCTCGGGTCGCTCAGCCATTTGGTCTGCATACCTGGCGCGCAACTGGGCTAGCACCGGCTCACCGGTAGCCATGGTTTGCTGGGCCCACGCCGGGCTTAGCGCTTGGCGCATCACACCCATAATGTCGTGCGAATCTTTAGGCCTGTCAGCAATCGGCTTGCCATCCAGCGCAAAGCCCCGCGCCTCCTGCACGTCAAACTCGGTGCCCTCAATAAAGTTGGAAAAGTACGATTCTAAAAAAGCAAAATGCGTGCGCGCCTGCACGCTTTGCGCCACGTGCGCAGGCTGGCGCAACGGGGTGGAGCGCAGCGCTGCAGCCAGTTTTTCTAGCAGCGCCAGTCGCTCGGCATCGTACGGTATGCGCGCGGTGCGTGCCTTGCCAGCCACCGTGGTGAGCAGCGAGGCGCGGGTACGCAAAATGCTGCCCACCAAAGCATCCAGCTGGGCATACTCTTTGGCAAAACCCAGTGAGGGGGCTAGGGCACTGGCAGCCTCGCGCAGGCGCTGTAGCGCCTCTTCCCCGCGCGTGTCGCAAATGCTCAGCAGCCTCGCCTCTACGGCCTCTTTACCTACCGACTTTTTGGCCAACCCCCGGCTTTGCGTCAGATTCTCCAGCAGCAAGCGCGGCTCGGACGGAAAGTACAAATCACGCCCCTGCATAGGCATGTCGCCCGCAAGCGCAGCCGCGCCTTTTTGCACCGCCAGCGTCAGCCCCGGCAGTGCCACCGTGCGGTTGTACGTGCCGCTAAGGTGCATCACCCCATCTTCAGGCAGCCCGCCATTAAACGCGCTGCGGTAGCCCAGCACCGCCCCCGGCAGCAGCGCAGCCAGCACCCGCACCCGCTCGCGTGCAATCAGCGCAGGCCACTGCGCGGCGGGCGCGCTGCTGGCCACGCCCTTGGCCAGCAGCACCAGCGCACCCGCTTGCAGCCTGCGCTGCACCGCCCGCTTTTGGGCGCTAGTCAGCTCGGCATACAGCAGCAAAGCATCGTCCCGCAGGTCGGTCGTGTTTTTGGGGTTTAACTTAGCGTTCACGGTGATTTGTCGTGTTAATGATAGCTATTATTTCACATATGTCGTTTTATGCGAATTAATTATGCGTCACGGTAAGTTTGTCGCGTTATTGGTGGTTAATTCGTCATCCCCATCGGACAATGTCAGTCGGTGACAGTCTGTCACCGACTCACCGCCCTCCTTGCGCAGACGTTCCTTCAGCTTGTTCCAGTGCGTGCGTGCAGTTTAATCGTCCGCCTGCTGTGTCAATAACTGCACCACGTCCACTAATCTCACGGATTCAGCGGCTTATTCAAAAATATAGGTTCGTATATAAAATGCGCAATGAAAGCAGATAAACCCACCACCGTTCAAGGCATTCCCATCCAGCGCAGCAGCGGCAACGTCTTTGCCGACTTGGGCCTGGCCGAGCCCGAAGAGCTTAAAACCAAGCTGGTGCTGGCCGTGCGCCTGAACGAACGCATCCAAGCGCTAGGCCTCAAACAAGCCGAGCTAGCCAAACGCCTGGGCATCGCCCAGCCCAACGTGTCCGCCCTGCAAAACTACCGGCTAGACAACTTCTCGTCCGAAAAACTGCTGGAGTTCTTCAACGCCCTGGGCTACGACGTAGACCTGCTCATCCGCCCCGCGCCCAGCACCCGCAGAGGCGCAATGCAGGTGCTGATGGCCGCTTGATGCGCTACGCATTCAGTAGCTGCTCCCGCAATATTACATTGGTCTAGAGCCCTATATTGGCACCAATTGCATAGCGCAAACAGTCCGCAAAATTTTCCGTTCGGTAAATTTTCTAAAGATAGTCGCAGACTGCGACCGCTCCATCTTATTTTGTCATCCCAACGCTTGGACTTGCCTCAATGTAATCCATGAGTTACACTAACGCATGTTTGAAATCGAACGCACCGCCCAATTTGACACATGGGTTAAGGGCCTCAAAGACATGGTGGCCAAGCGCCGCATTTTGGCGCGGCTCGACATGCTGTCGCTGGGTCATTGGGGCGATTGCAAGGCGGTGGGCGAGGGTGTGTCAGAGCTAAAAATACACGTCGGCCCTGGCTACCGCGTGTACTGCTGGCAAGACGGCGCGGTGGTGGTGGTGGTTTTGTGCGGAGGCGATAAGTCGAGCCAACAGCGCGATATTGCAGAGGCCAAAGCCATGGTGCAGATCCTCAAGTCTGCCGACAATGACAGTTGAAAGGACAGCAACATGAACCCAAACGCACGCAAAACCCTCGGCATCCAGCGCTACGACAGCGCCGACTACCTGCAAACCCAAGACGACATGCAGCAGTACTTTCAAGAATGCTTGCAGGCAGGCGACCCCGCCCTGGCGCAGCACGCCCTGGGCGTGATAGCCCGCGCACGCGGCATGGTGCAATTGGCCAAAGACACCGGCCTGAGCCGCGAAGGCCTGTACCGCTCGCTGTCCGCCGACGGCAACCCCGAGTTCGCCACCATCCTGAAAGTGGTCAAGGCGCTGGGGTTGTCGCTGCAAGTGGGGTCGAAAGTCAGCTAAGCGCGCATTGCCGCATCCCCGCAGCCCCTCGTGCGCAGGTGCAAACCTGCGCTACCCACACTCTTAGCCGCCCCATTAATAGATTAAAGTAGCCCATTACCCTGCAAGCTAAGAAAGAAACGCCAATGGCCCGTGCCCTCTCGCCCACACCCAGCAAAGAAGAGCCATTGGAAAAGCAACAGTGGAAAGCCGCAGACAAACTGCGCAAAAACATCGACGCCGCCGAATACAAACACGTTGTGCTCGGCCTGATTTTCCTTAAATACATCTCCGACTCGTTTGAAGAAATGTTCGCCAAGCTGCAAAGCGGCTTGGGCGACTACGCCGGGGCCGACCCAGAGGACAAAGACGAATACAAGGCAGAAAGCGTCTTTTTTGTACCGCCCGAGGCCCGTTGGTCCTTCCTGCTCAGCAAAGCCCGGCTGCCCACCGTGGGCAGCTTTGTCGATGCCGCCATGGACGCGATTGAGAAAGAAAACCCCTCCCTCAAAGGCGTGCTGCCCAAGGTTTTTGCCCGCCAAAACCTTGACCCCGCTAGCCTGTGCGGCTTGATAGACTTGGTAAGTAACATCGCCTTGGGCGATGCCAAAGCCCGCAGCGCCGACGTGCTGGGCCATGTGTTTGAGTATTTTTTAGGCGAATTTGCACTGGCCGAAGGCAAGCAGGGCGGGCAGTTCTACACCCCGCGCTCCATTGTCGAGCTGCTGGTGCAGATGCTAGAGCCCTACAAAGGCCGCGTGTTTGACCCCTGCTGCGGCTCTGGCGGCATGTTTGTGCAGTCTGAAAAGTTCGTCACACTGTGAAAAATTCTTTTCTTAATGTGCCTGAAAAACTGAGTTCATTGCTGGCCATGTCGGCTGAAACCGAAGTGGTGGAGTTTAAAGAGGCCAAAAACGGCTACGACTTTAGCAAGCTGGGTAAGTATTTTTCGGCGCTGTGCAACGAGGCTAACTTAAAGCGCCAGCCCTCGGCCTGGTTGGTGTTTGGTGTGAACGACCAGCGTAGAGTGGTGGGCTCGCACTTTCGCGCAACGCGCAAAGACTTGGACAGCCTGAAAGAAGAGATCGCCAACAAGACGACTAACCGGATTACCTTTATCGAGATCCACGAGGTGGCGCACGCCAACGGGCGTGTGGTGCTGTTTGAAATACCCGCTGCGCCCAAGGGCCTGCCTGTGGCTTTTGACGGGCATTACTATGGGCGGGATGGCGAGGCGCTGTCGCCGCTGAACCTGGAAGAGATCGAGCGCATCCGCGCGCAGTCGATGGTGGAGGACTGGAGCGCCGTGGTGGTGCCCGCCGCGGGCCTGGCTGATTTGGACGACGAGGCACTGCTAGTGGCGCGGCGCAACTATAAGAACAAGTTTCCAGACAAGGCGGCGGAGGTGGACGGTTGGGATGTGCCCACCTTTTTGAACAAAGCCAAGCTGACGATCAAGGGGCGCATGACCCGCGCCGCGCTGCTACTGCTGGGGCGCGAAGAGGCAGAGCATTTTTTACTACCTGCTGAGGCCAAGATTCGCTGGCTGCTGAAAGACCACTTGGGCAATGACCGGGACTATGCGCTGTTTGGCATGCCCCTGCTGCTGGCGGTGGACAAGGTGTACGCGAAAATTCGCAACCTCAAGTACCGCTACATCCGCGAGGGCACGCTGTTCCCGGACGAGATAGACCAGTACGAGCCCTACGCTATCCGTGAGGCGCTGAACAACTGCATTGCGCACCAAGACTACACGCTGGCTGCGCGCATCAACGTGATAGAGCGGGAAGAGAGCCTGAGCTTTACCAACAAGGGCAGCTTTGTACCGGGTGATGTGCGCCGGGTGGTGATGGAAGACGCGCCAGAGGAGCACTACCGCAACCGCTTTTTAGCCACGGCTATGTTTAACCTGAAGATGGTGGACACCGCAGGCAGCGGCATACGCAAGCTGTTTATGTTCCAGCGCCAGCGCTTCTTCCCCATGCCCGACTATGACCTGTCGGACAACCGCGTGGTGCTAACGCTGACCGGCAAGGTGCTGGATATTGACTACGCCCGCCTACTGGCGCGGGATGGCGGGCTGACGCTGCAAGACATCATGGCGCTAGACAAGGTGCAAAAGCGTTTGGCGCTGACAGCGGATGAAGAAAAGCTGCTTAAAGCCAAAGCCTTGATAGAGGGCCGCAAGCCCAACTTTTTTGTGGCCAAAACCTTGGCGCAGCAAACCGGCCAAAAGGCGCGCTACAGCAAAAACCTGGCTTTTGACAAGCAGTATTACCTGGACCTGATTTGCAAGGCCTTGAAAGAGCATGGCTCGCTGGCGCGCAAAGATATTGACGAACTGCTGTGGAACAAGCTGCCGGACTGGATGGATGACAGGCAGCGCAAAGTGAAGGTAGGAAACCTGGTGGCTGAGCTGCGCCGGGCCAACAAGATTGCCAATAAAGGCAGCGACACGCGCCCGGCTTGGTCTCTCGTAAAAGCTGAAAATTTATGAGAGCTTATGAGAGCTGTGCTGGACAATGTTGTTAAATTATCTATATAAATCAATGAGTTAGTCTCTCATAACTTGAAGAATTTGTTTTGAATTAAAGAGACACGTCCATCACAGGTACATGCCCATGCTGACCGAGTCCGCCATTGAAGGCTTTGCCATCAAGCTGTTTGAACGGTTGGGCTACACCTACCTGCATGGCCCTGACATTGCGCCAGACAGCGAGCGCCCCGAGCGTGCCAACTACGGCACCGTGTTGCTAGACCCATTGGCCGTGACGGTATTTGACGCAGCCCATAGCCAATTTGAAGCCCGGCAAGCCATCCGAGCCGAGCGCCAACAGTACGAAAACGAAGCCCACTAAGCCAGCTACACGACCCAAGGTGACCACCATGACCCAAGCAGCCCAGCCCAACGACGACATGCCCGCTGAAATCGACTTTTCTGGCGGCGTGCGCGGCAAGTTTCACCGCCTCAACCTGACGCTGCAAATGCCCCTGTACCTCGACTCTGCCGTGCAATCGCGCCTGTCCAAGCTGGCCCACGCAAAAGGCATCGACCTGACCGACCTGGTCAACAGCCTGCTCAAGAAAGATATCGAGCTGATCGAGATGGCTAGCTAAAGGTGGCTGGTCTGGAGCTCTTGATACAGCCCAGCTACATCGCTAACCGCTACGCATTCAGTAGCTGCTTACGCTATATTCCATTGGTCTAGAGGCTTATATTGACACCTAAAATATGCCGCCAACAGCTTGCAAAACTTCCCGCTCGGTAAATTCTCAAAAGCTGGTCACAAACTGTGACCAACCCGCCGTATCCTGTCATCCGATGCGCTTGCACCCCAACGCACGCAAAACTCTGGGCATCCAGCGCTACGACAGCGCCGACTACCTGCAAACCCAAGACGACATGCAGCAGTACTTTCAAGAATGCTTGCAGGCAGGCGACCCCGCCCTGGCGCAGCACGCCCTGGGCGTAATAGCCCGCGCACGCGGCATGGTGCAACTGGCCAAAGACACCGGCCTGAGCCGCGAAGGCCTGTACCGCTCGCTCTCCGCCGACGGCAACCCCGAGTTCGCCACCATCCTGAAAGTGGTCAAGGCGCTGGGGCTGTCGCTGCAAGTGGGTGTAGCGCCTCCCGTCGCTTGAGGCAAGATAAGTTTTGAGAAATACAGCACCCAGTGCTACACTAAACCATGCCAGAAAGCACCCATAACGCAGCCAGAGTCTTCAAAACCACATGGTTCAGCAAACTAGCTAAAAAAGCTGATATTCACGATAAAGAGCTTTGCACAGCGGTACGGCAGGCCATGCAAGGCTTGGCTGACGATTTGGGTGGCGGCGTGTTTAAAAAGCGTTTAAACGACAACATGCACCGCTCCATCATTCTGGCCAAAGCAGGCCGCTGGTGGGTGTATGAATATATGTTTGCCAAGAAAGACCGCGACAACATTGACAGCGAGGAGCTAACGCAGTTTCGCCAGCTTGCCAAAGGCTACGCTGCACTTAGCGCCCAGCAAGTGCAGCAACTGATAGACGACCAACATTTTGTGGAGATATGCCATGGCCCCCAAGCTCGTAAGTAAGCTCGTAACTAAGCCCGTAACTAAGCCCAAATTCAAATCCGATGCCTTCCAGGCCATCCACACCTCGGCCAGTGCCCTGCTCAAAATCGGGGCCATAGACAAAACCACCATGCGCGGTTTTGACCAAGGCTGCTTGGCCGTGCCTACCGACATCCAGCCCCAGCAGATCAAAAAGCTACGCGAGCTGCATCACGTCAGCCAGCCCATCTTTGCCCGCTACCTCAACACCAGCCAGTCCACCGTGCAAAAGTGGGAGACCGGCGCCAAGCGGCCCAGCGGCATGGCGCTCAAGCTGCTGGCCGTGGTGCAAAAGCATGGGTTGACCGTGTTGGCTTAGGTTTGCTATAAATTAAGTAGCTTCCCCCGCAATATTCTATTGGGCTAGAGGCCAATACCATTACCAAACATCTCAAACAGCTCCCGATCTGGCGCTAGTGCCCATACTGGTCGCACACTGCGACCACCTCGCCACATCCAGGCATCCAGCGCCACGACACCAGCCAGCCCACCATGCAAAAGCGGGGAGCCTGATCGCATTTGGGTATTAGTTGCCAATAATATTTGCCATAACGAGTTGTTTGCACACCAATAAAGCGTACGGTCCGCCCAAATCCCGGCATGATGTCTGTACCAAATTGTTAGCAGGCAAGCAGCGCTCGGATGGCCACCCGTACTTCATCACCCCGCACATGACTAGGGAAACCACATGAACGAGACAACACACAACGTGGTGCCCGCGCCTTTTGCCACCCTGCACGCCGAACTGCGCAGCCTGATTGCCAGCAGCCGCCAGCGCCTGGCCGGTGCGGTTAATGCAGAGCTGACCCGGCTGCATTGGAGCGTGGGCGCACGCCTGTGCACCGCCCAGACATTTGCCCAGAGCGAGATGGTCGCGACACTGTCACGACAATTAAGCTGGAGCCATTTTGTAAACCTGCTACCGCACCAAACCGAGCCAGCCCGCCAGTTTTACGCCAGCCGGACGAAGAGGCTCCCATCGGCCTCATCCTGTGCGCCGAATCCTGCCGCGAACAGGTGGAGCTGCTGCAAATGCACAAAGACGGCATCACCGTGGCCGAATTCTTGCCACTGGTTCCGATGGATGGAATACCGTATGAAGTTACGGTATTATTGTTAAGATGGCGATATCCCTCACAACCACCCAAGAAAAGGTTCTTGCTTTCGTCGAGCAAGCATCAGCGCTGAGCGGCCCC
>JANMTF010000172.1:0-4071 GCA_031390175.1 Polaromonas sp. | reverse complement strand
GTGACGCCGGTGATTTCGCAGTTGACCGGGCCGGTTAAAAAGCGGCGCATCTCGCCTGTGGCGGTGTCGCAGGCGAGCATTTGGTTGCTGCCCATGTTTTGCAGCTCGCCTTTGTACATTTGGCTGGCGTGCATATCGGTTTGCACCCACAGCGTGCCGCGTGCGTCGAAGGCCAAGCCATCGGCGCAGGCAAAAATATCGCCTTGGATGTTGCCTTTGGCCTCGACGCGTGCTTGCGCGGGGTCACCTGCCAACACCATGTGGTTCCATTGCATGCGCAGGCCGTCAAAGTCGCCGTTTTCTTTCCAGCGGATGATGTTGCCCATGACGTTGTTGGCGCGCGGGTTGGCTGCGTCTACCGCGGCTTGTCCGGGCTGGCCGCGTGAGCTGTTGTTGGTGAGGGTGCAGTACACCCAGCCGCTTTGCTCGTCAATGGCCAGCCATTCGGGGCGGTCCATTTTGGTGGCACCCAGTGCGTCGCTGGCCTGGCGGGCTTTGATGAGCACCTCGCCTTGGTCGGCAAAGCCGTTGGCCGCTGTGAGGGGGCCTTGGCCGTGCACCAAGGGCAGCCATACGCCAGTGCCGTTGGCATCAAAGCGGGCTACGTACAAGGTGCCATGGTCTAGCAGCTCGCGGTTGGCTTGGGCTTGGGTCAGGCCGCCGCCTGCTGGTCGGATGGTGTCCCTGCTGATGAACTTGTAAATGTATTCTTCGCGCGCGTCTTCGCCGCTGTACACCACGGCGCGCTTGTCTTTGGTGACTGCCACCCAAGCGCCCTCGTGCGCGGCGCGGCCCAGCGCGGTGCGCTTGATGGGGGTGCTGGTGGGGTCCATCGGGTCTACTTCCACCACCCAGCCAAAGCGGTTGAACTCGTTGGGGTGCTTGGTGGCGTCAAAGCGCTCGTCGTGTGCAGGCCAGCCGTAGAAGGCAGTTTTGGGCATGCCCCAGCGCTTTTGGTGTGCGTCGGGTGCGTCGCCACCGGCAAAGTAAAAGCGAAAGTTTTCTTCGCCGCTCAGGTAGGTGCCCCATGGGGTTTTGCCAGAGGCGCAGTTGTTGATAGTGCCCAGGATGGTGCGGCCTGCGGGGTCAGCGGCAGTGCGCATCATGGCATGGCCAGCGGCGGGGCCTTGGATGGCAAAGGGAGTGGTGGCGGTGATGCGCCGGGCCAAGCTGGAGGGGCGCACCATCTCCCAGGTGTTGCCCTTTTGCGTGACTTCAATAACGCTGATGCCATGCGCGGCTTGGGACTTTTTCACCTTCTCTGCTGTCCAGTCTTTCAGGCCTCCTACATGCAGCAGGCCGTCGTCCACATACTCATGGTTCATCACCAGCAGGCCGCGCTGCGCGCCGGGCAGTGGGTAGAAGTGGATGCCATCGTGGTGCATGCCCATTTGCACGGCCTGGTCGGCGGCGCTGTTGCTGCCGTCCCATTTAAAGGCCGGCATATTGCCAGGCACGCCGATGGGTTCGCCCCACTGCGCCAGCGCGGTGGCGACGTAGCCCTCGGGCACCACCAAGCGGTCGGTTTTGTCGATGGGGATGGCTTTGAAGCTGATGCGTGGCCCGGTGAAGGTGGGGTTGGCCGCGCTGGCGCAGCCCGCTACAAAAGGTGCCAGCAGGGCGCTGGCCGCGACCCCAGCACCTGCCTGCAACACGGTGCGGCGCGAGGGCAGGCTGACGCTGTGGATGCGGGGGTTGGACGAGCAGTTGCTGCTCTCCATGGTGCTGAAGTCTTTGGCCATTTTTTTATGCTCTCAATTTATGCTTTCACACAGGCTTTCACCGTCTCTTTGCGCTCTGCGCCTTTAAGGCCTTTTTCTTTGGCGCTGGCGTTACAAGCTTGCATTTTGGCTTTTTTCTCAGCCTTTTTGGCGACCGATGCGGCCTGCTCTTCGGGTGTGCCCTTGAGGCAGGTTTTCATATGCGCTTTGCGTGCGTCGCCCTTGAGGTCTTGGGCTTTGGCGGCAGCGCTACACGCCTTCATTTTCTCGCCTTGCGGGCTGGCATGGGCTGCGGCACTGAACGCGAGGGCGGCAAACAGGCTAAGGCAAAGGGCGGTCAATTTCATGGTTTTACTTTCAAAAAATAATGTAGAAAAATGGTGTGAAATGCGACTGAGTGCCGCTCTTGCACTGTACAGCAAATGCATCTCTGTCGGGCGTCAATCAGCGTTTTTTGGCAATATGTGGTTTGTAGCGGGCTGGTAGCGCGCAGTCTCCGGCGCGTGAGGTCTTCCACCGGTTGTTTTTGCGAACGAAGAGTCCCTTGCACAGACCTCGCACGAGCGAGGGGGGTTGCAGGGCGACAAGTCGCTGCAACGGGCACTGCTTGTGTGCGGTGACTTTTTACGCATAATTTTATCGTTGCTACAAAGACAAAAATACCAATTTTTTCACTACTAAACTAGCTGTTAGCAAGATATTTCACTACCAAACAATCAAAACACGACGTGAATTTTTCACGCTCTGGCAAGGTACACAAATTCGCATAATTTAGTGTACCTCGCAGGCTCGCCAACGGCATTTGCGTCACGAAAAAGGGCTGAAAAACACGATTTTGAGGCGTTTTTAAGATACTAATCGCTCTGCAGCCCAATAGAATATTGCGGGAGCAGCTACTGTATGTGTAGCACGCTGCAATGGGTATGCAGGTGCCTACAGTGGCATCTGGGCGTTTGCGGGCACCTACAGGCGGGCAGAACCGCCCGCCAGCCAGCCCGGCACGTCACCGTAGCTTGCAAACGCCTCCTTGCTGGCTCTGGCGCGCGTTGCGAGGTCTGTGCTTGGAATTCTTCGCGCGCAGAGGGTGCAGGGAAGACCTCGCGCGCCGGAGGCTACGCAAAAGGGGTCAGAGCAAAATTTCGTTATGGAGCTGCGCGCTCCGAACCGAGGGTCGTCCTGAATTTTGATCTGACCCCATTTGCTTCTACGCTCCAAACCGAGAGGCATCTTGACTTTTGATCTGACCCCATTTGCTTCTACGCTCCGAACTGAGGGTCTTCCTGAATTTTGATCAGACCCCATTTGCTTCCACGCCAAACCTGCCCGCTACAAATCACATGGAGCCCGTTTTTTCGGCGGGCGTCAGCGCCAGCTTTTGCACCGACGGCAGCGTAGCCACCACGCTGGGCAAATCCACCATCACCGGCTGCCCAGGCGTGGTGCAACCCATGTCGCAGCATTTGCCGGGTTGGCGGTTTTGCGTGATGGCGCGTGCAGGGTCGTGTGGCGCAGCGGCGGCCGATCCATCGGCTGCTATGCCGCGCTCTAGCAGGCGCTCTACCAGCTCTACTTTGCTGCCTACGGGGTAATTGCGGTAGATCTCCTGCTTCATCGCGGCAGGGCTGCCGCCGCCGTGCAGGCTGATGGTGCTGTACCAGCCGCCTTGGTAACCGGCGGTGAGGTCTTCGATAAAACGCGCGGTCTCTATGCGCTGCTCGTAGGGCACATCGGGGTTGGCGCGCAACACTTCACTCAGGCGCGCAGCGGTCTCGGGGTTGTGGTCTTCGTCCGGGCCGGGCAGGGTGACGATGATGCCGCCGCTCACATAGTGGGCGATGCGGTGCATGTCGTAAATTTTGGTGGCCAGTAGCAGTTTGCCGATGTTGGAGAACACCGGGTCGGGCATAAAGGTGTGGCTGTGCTCATCGGCCTTGCCATACACACTGGCCGCCACGCCGCAGGCAAAAAAGCTCTCGGTGATGGTGATCAGTTCGACCATTTGCTCTTTCAGGTGCGTCTCTTTCGCCGGGTCAAAACCATTGGCCTCGCACATCAATGCGCCCGCACCTATCAGCAAATCGCCAAAGCCCGCGCGCGCGCCTATGCAGGTGTGGCGGTGGTGCGTGGCGTAGCTGTAGGTCAGATGCCCGGTGTGCTCCCACTCGCCTGCGTAGAAAACGTTCTCCATCGGCACAAACACTTTGTCAAACAGACAAACCCCCGTGCTTTGCCCGTATTTGGCGCTGAACAGCGCCGCGCCGTGCTCTAGCTTTTCCCCCGGGCGGCCAGCGGGGCGGGCCACAATGGTCAGGCCCGGTGCGTCGATGGGCACTGCGCAGCACACGGCAAA
>JANMTF010000096.1:0-6277 GCA_031390175.1 Polaromonas sp. | reverse complement strand
ACACTGACTCATGCTGACCAGTGTCGCAAATTTCCAAAACGACCACTAGGTCAAATGCTCAGGCCCGAAGCTGTGCGGCAACAGTTGCTCTAGGGTGAGCGTGAGCAATACACCCGTGGCGTTGGCTATCCAGATGGGTGTATCCGGCGCAGCAAACTCTCGCAGCTTTTGGCGGCAGCCACCGCAGGGCGTGACGGGGCTGTCGGCTATGCCTACCACCACCACAGCCACCGCTTTGCGGCCACCCGCCAGCACCATCGCGCTCAGCGCACCCGCTTCTGCGCATACGCCTTGCGGATAGGCTGCGTTTTCTACGTTGCAGCCTGCGTGAATGTGGCCATGCTCGTCGAGTACCGCAGCTCCGACTAAAAATTTGGAGTAGGGCGCATAGGCCTTCTCGCGCGCGGCGCGGGCTGCGCTGAGCATGGAGTCTTGAATGGCTTGGGATATATGCATGGCGTTTATCACACTGGGAATGGGTTGGGTTAACTAGTTTTCAAGTGATTTCTGGCTGTAGCCCAATAGAATACTGCGGGAGCAGCTAGTGTATTGATAGTATTCGGGTTGGGTAAAAAGTAATTTACCGGGTCTTGACATACGGTGAACCCAGGGCCTTGGGCGCAGTAGCCTTGCCAATAAACCCCGCCAGCAAAATAACTGTCAGCAAATACGGCAAGGCCTGAATCAGTTGCACCGGCACTTCGCCCAAGCCGGGCAGCTTGGTGCCTTGCAGGCGGATGGAGGATGCGTCTAGAAAGCCGAACAGCAAGCAGGCCCACAGGGCGCCTACGGGGTGCCATTTGCCGAAGATCATGGCGGCCAGGGCCATGAAGCCTCGGCCTGCTGTCATGTGGGGGGCGAATGCGGCGTTTTGCGCCAGTACCAGGTAGCAGCCTGCCAAGCCGCACAGCGCGCCGTTGCCGATGAGTGCCAAGTAGCGCACGCCTGAGACGGATACGCCTGCGGCATCGACCATGGCGGGGTTCTCGCCTACGGCGCGCAGGCGCAGGCCAAAGCGGGTGCGGAACAGCAGCCACCAGACGGCGGCTACCAAGGCCAGGGCTACGTAGACCAACACGTTGTGGGCTAGCAGCGGAACTTGCGTGACGGCTTTGAGGCGCACTGCGTCGATCACTGGGGGAGTTTGCCCGCCTTGTGCAAACCATGCAATGCCCAGCACTACCGTGAGACCTGCGGCGATGATGTTGATAGCCAAGCCGGATATCACCTGGTTGCCATGGTGAGTGACGCAGGCAAAGCCGTGCAGGCAAGACAGGGCGATGGCTACTGCGATGGCGGCCAGCATGGCCAAGGTGGTGGACTGGGTCGTCACGCCCACGGCGGCTGCGGCAAACGCGGCGAACAGCATTTTGCCTTCCAGTCCGATGTCGATCACACCAGCGCGCTCGGCCAGCACGCCTGCCAGGGCGCAAAAAATAAGCGGCGTGGCCAGCCGCAAAGTAGAGGCCAACAGGTCGAGCAGCAGGGCGCTATCCATGGGCGGCCTCCACGCTGTCGGTGCGCGGCTTTGGGGCCAGCAAATGGTAGACCCGCGCCACCAGCGGCGCAGTGGCATACGCCATAGCGCCCGAGAACAGCACGATAAAACCTTGCAACATCACCACCATGTCTTTGGTGAAGTTTTTCACCTCAAAAGCCACCTCGGCACCACCCTGAAAAATCAAACCAAACAGCAGGCTGGACAACACGATGCCTACAGGGTGGTTGCGCCCCATCAGGGCCACGGCGATGCCGGTAAAGCCTGCGCCCGCTACAAAATCGGGCAGCAGCTTGCCGTGCACACCCGACACCTCGTTCATGGCCACCATGCCTGCGAGCGCGCCCGACACGGCCATGGCAATCAGCACCTGGCGCTGCGGCGTGATGCCTGCGTAGACGGCCGCGCCCTGGCTGGCACCGCTGGCGCGCAGCTGGTAGCCAATGCGCGTTTTCCACAGCAGCAAGTACACACCCACTGACGCGGCGATGGCCAGCAGCACGCTCAGGTTCAGTGGTGAGGAAGGCCACTCTATGCCCAGCCAGCCCAGCGCCGTGTGCACACCGGGCATTTTGGCGCTGGCGGCAAACACGGCGCTTTGCACGTTCATCTCGCCAGCGGGTTTCAGTACGTTCACCAGCAAATACACCAGCAAGCTGCTGGCCAAAAAGTTAAACATGATGGTGGTGATGACGATGTGGCTGCCCCGGTACGCTTGCAGATACGCGGGGATCAGGGCCCACAGCATGGCAAACGCGGCAGCGGCCAGCACCATCAGCGGCAGCACCACCCATGCAGGTAAGCTAGGCGCCAGCCACAGCGCCAGCAAGCCCGCACCCAAGCCGCCCAGCATGGCCTGGCCTTCGCCACCAATATTGAACAAACCTGCATGAAAGGCCACTGCCACTGCGAGGCCGGTGAACACAAAGGTGGTGGCGTAGTACAGCGTGTAGCTCAGGCCGCGCGGCGTGCCCAGCGCGCCCTTGATCAATGCATTCAGTACTTCGGTGGGGCTTTGCCCTACCAATGCGATGACGACACCGGATGCAACTAAAGCGATGAATAAATTGACCAAAGGCACTACACCCACATCGACCCAACGCGGTAAGTCTTGTGTGCCCTGGCTCATAGAGTGCTCTCGTTGGCGGTGGCGCGCACACTGTGGGCCGCGCTTGCCTTTGGCGTTGCACAGGCGGCATCTGGCGAATGGCTTTGCGATGAATCTTGCGACACCATCAGCAGCCCCAAGTTGTGCTCATTGCATTCTTGCACCGGCAGCTCGCCGGTGATGTGGCCCTGGTTCATCACCAGCACGCGATCCGACAGGGCGAGTATTTCTTCCAGCTCGCTGGAGACTAACAGTATGGCGCAGCCTGCATCGCGCAGAGCGCGCAGCTGGCCGTGGATAAATTCAATCGCGCCAATGTCTACACCGCGTGTGGGCTGGCCTACCAGCAGCACTTGAGGGGCTTGGTTAAACTCGCGCGCCAAAATCAGCTTTTGCTGGTTGCCGCCAGAGAACTTGGATGAACCGAGCAATGGGTGCGGTGGCCGCACGTCAAAGCGCTGCATTAGGGTGCCAGTGTCGTTCAGCATGGCGCGGGTTTTCATCCACAGGCCTTGGCTGTAGGTGGCCAGGCGCTCGTAGCCCAGCACGGCAGACTCCCACGCGGCAAAAGGCATGACCAGGCCGCGCTCGTGCCGGTCTTCAGGCACATGGGCCAGGCCTGCGCGGCGGGCGGCCTGCGGGTCAAGCCACTGCGCGGCTGTGTAAGTTACCCCGCCCACCTGCATGCTGCCGCTTGATGGGCGGCGCATGCCACTCAAAATCTCCAGCAGCTCGGTTTGCCCGTTGCCTGCTACGCCTGCCACTCCCACGATCTCGCCTGCGCGCACTTGCAGCGACACGCCGCGCAGGCGCTGCACGCCGTGCCCGTCCACGCAATGGATGCCATTGGCCAACAGGCGCACGGGTGCGTCAGCCCGCAGCGCACTGCGAGCGGCCGGGGCTTGCAGTTTACGCCCCACCATGGCGTGGGCCAGTTGCTCCACCGTGGCCCCTGTAGTGGAGCATTCGTGCACCACTTGGCCTGCCCGCATCACGGTCACGAAGTCGCACAGGGCCAGCACTTCGCGCAGTTTGTGGGTGATCAAAATAATCGTTTTACCTTGCTCGCGCAGGCGGCTCAGCACCTCAAACAAGGCATCAGTTTCTTGCGCAGTCAGTACCGCAGTAGGTTCGTCCAAAATCAAAATCCGCGCGCCACGGTGCAATGCTTTCAGTATCTCCAGCCGCTGCCTGTCGCCTACGCTAAGGTCTTCTACCAAGGTGTCCAGCGGCACCTGCAGGCCGGTCTCGGCCATCAGCGCTTGCAGCTTCTCGCGCGTCACGCTTTGCGAGCGGCGCAGGTCAAAAAAGGGCTCCACGCCCAGCAGCACATTGTCCAGCGCCGACAAGGTGCCCACCAGCATAAAGTGCTGGTGCACCATGCCTATCCCCAGGCGAATGGCTTCGTCGGAGTGGCGAATGCGCACCGCCTGGCCTTCTACCTCGATTTGCCCAGAGTCGGCGGTGTAGAAGCCATACAGAATGGACATCAGCGTGCTTTTGCCTGCACCGTTCTCGCCTACCAGGCCGTGGATGGTGCCCGCTTGTACCGTCAGGTTGACACCTTGGTTGGCGCGCACGCTGCCAAAGCGTTTTTCAATCGCCACCATGCGCACGGCAGCAGGCAAAAGCTGCACGGCCATAGACGAAAGCCGCACGGCGGCTGGCGCGGTGCGGCTTGGGTTTTCAATAGGGCCGTGAGTGTCAGTGGTCACGCTTTAGCGTAGCACAGTCCATGCCCAGAGCAGCATGGCGTGCTTACTCACATTTGTTGGCAGCCATGTAATCTACGACCTTGATTTTGCCGCTGACGATGTCGGCCTTGGCAGCGTCTACTTTTTTGCGCATGTCGGCGGACACCAGCTTGTCGTTGTTGCTGTCCATGGCGTAGTCTACGCCGCCTTCTTTCAGGCCCAGCGCGCTGATGCCGGAGGTGTGGTTTTTGGCCACGTTGTACACCGCTACGTCCACGCGCTTGAGCATGGAGGTGAGCATGGTGCCGGGCTGCAAATGGTTTTGGTTGCTGTCTACACCAATGGCCAGTTTGCCAGCGTCTTTAGCGGCCTGGTACACGCCGGTGCCAGTGCCGCCTGCTGCGGCAAACACCACGTCAGCACCTTTGGCAAACTGCGCCTTGGTCAGCTCACCGCCACGGCCGGGGTCGTTCCAGGCCGCGCCGGTGGTGCCGGTCATGTTGGCGAAGGTTTCAATTTTGGGGTTGGCGTACTTGGCCCCCTGCTCGTAGCCGCACTGGAACTTGCGGATCAGCGGAATGTCCATGCCGCCGATGAAGCCGACCTTGCCGGTCTTGCTGGCGGTCGACGCCATCACGCCGACCAGGAAGCTGCCCTCCTGCTCCTTGAAGACCACCGACTGCACATTGGGCAGCGCGACCACCATGTCGATCAGCGTGAATTGCAGCTTCGGAAACTCCTTGGCGATCTTTTCGAGCGCCGCGGCCTGGCCGAAGCCGATGCCGATGATCGGGCTCGCCCCGCGCTCGGCCATGCGGCGCAGCGCCTGCTCACGCTGGGTCTCGTTGGCGATCTCGAACTCGAGGTAGGGCTTGCCGGTTTCCTTTTTCCACTGCTCGATGCCGCGAAAAGCGGCCTCGTTGAACGACTTGTCGAACTTGCCGCCCATGTCGTAGACGACCGCGGGTTGCGCGTGGGCCGTGGTGCCGGCGGCAACCGCCAGGGCAAGAACTCCGAAGTGCTGGAAGATGTTCATGATCGGTCTCGTGTCGTTCTTGCAGGAGGTGCATGATGGCCGCAGTTGCACACGCGCCCGGGGCTAGAAGATCCGGGCCCGGCGATTTGAGCAGAATCCGGGCTCGTTCGGCTCGGGGGTTCCACGCAACGGCCACGGGCCCCGCGGCGCGTTCCGACCGGACCGCCGTGAACCTCTTCGAGAAAGCTGCGCCCTTGACTCCGACCCGTCTGCTCTCTGCCGGCACTCCCGATTTCCGCCGGCTGCCGAAGGCGTTGCTCCACGAACACGTCGATGGCGGCTTGCGGCCTTCGACGCTGCTCGAGCTGGCACTGGCACGCGGCCTGGTCGTGCCGACCGACGACCCCGATGCGCTGGCCGACTGGATGCACGCCAATGCCGACTCGGGCAGCCTCGAGCGCTACCTGCGCGGCTTCGCGCTGACGGTCGGTGCGATGGCCACGCCGGAGGCTTGCGAGCGCGTGGCGTTCGAGGCCGCCGAAGACGCGCGCCTCGACGGCTGCGTGCTGGCCGAATTTCGCATGGCCCCGCTGCTGCTCGAGCCGCACGGCCTGCGCGGCGACGCCGTTGTCGAGGCGCTCGTCGCGGGTCTGGCTCGCAGCACGCTTTCCTGCGGGCTCATCGTCTGCGCGATGCGTACCGACACGCCCGACGAGACCCTGCGTGCGGCCGAGCTCGCTGCCCGCCACGCCGGCCGCGGCGTCATCGGCTTCGATCTCGCCGGCGCCGAACGCGGCTATCCGCCCGCAGCGCACGCCGCCGCCTTCGCGCGCGCCCGCGATGCAGGGCTCGGCCTGACCTGCCATGCCGGCGAATCCGACAGCGGTGCCCGCGTGCTCGAGGCCGCGCGACTCGGCGCCACCCGGATCGGCCACGGTGTCCACATCATGGCGGGCGCGACGCCCGACGAGACCACGCGCTGGGTCGACGCCGCGCGCGCG
>JANMTF010000072.1:0-4950 GCA_031390175.1 Polaromonas sp. | reverse complement strand
GAAAGTGGCCTTGTCCCAGGCCAGCGCGGCCACGCCTGCGAAACCTATGACCAAACCCAGTATGCGCAGCGGCGTGGGCTTGTCGCGCAGCCACACCCAGGCCACCACCGCGCCCCACAGCGGTGTGGTGGCGTTCAAAATGGAGTTCAACCCGGTGCTGATGTGCAGCACCGAAAAGCCAAACAGCACAAACGGAATACCGCTGTTGAGAGCGCCTACCAACAAGATGGGCTTGAGATGCTGGCGTAGCGCAGCCAGTTGGCCACGCCACACCAACAAGGGCAGCAGAAACAGCGAGGCCAGCACCACCCGCATAAACGCCGTAGCAAACGGTCCAAACTCCGCTGCCCCCAGCTTCATCAGCAAAAACGAGCCGCCCCATATCGCGGCTAGCAAAACAAATTCAAATGCAATGGGGCTGTTCATGGGCTGAGTATGCATGGGCCAGACGGGCCACGCGCTGGCGATGGATGACGATGGTGCGGGGGATTGATGCGCGCGGCGCCTAAAGCAAGGAGGCCTGCGCATCCGCAGTGCCTTGCAGCACGCCCTCTAGTTGCAGCAGCGCCGTCTTGCGCTCCAGCCCACCCGCATAGCCCGTCAGCGCGCCGCTGGCCCCCAGCACGCGGTGGCAGGGCACGATGACGCTGATAGGGTTGCGCCCCACCGCTGCGCCTACCGCGCGCACGGCTTGCGGGTTACCAATGTGCTTGGCAATGCTGCCGTAGCTGCTGTGCTGCCCACTACCAATTGCCAGCAGTGCGCGCCACACCGCTTGCTGAAACGGCGTGCCCACGCGCAGGTCTAGCGGCAGGTCAAACACCGTGCGCTGCTTGGCAAAATACTGCGCCATTTGCTGCTGCGCAAGGTCGATCACCGCGTTGTGCCCCGTAGGCCAGCCGTGCATATCAGGCATATGCTTTTGGCCGTCAGCAAACCACAGGCCGCACAGGCCTTGGTCGGTAGCGGCCAGCAAGATGTCGCCCAGGGGTGATGCGGTGCGGTGTAGGAGAGGGAAAGTGGTGGTTTTCATAATCAAACAGGCCTCTAGGTCAATAGAATATTGCGGGAGCAGCTACTAAATAGAGAGCGTATGCCAGGCCCGCAGCACCGCATAGCTGCGCCACGGCCTCCAGGCTTGGGAGGCGGCCTCGGCGGCGCGGGCGGGGTGCTTCTCGCTGCGCACACCCAGCGCGTTGTGCAGCGCTACGTCACCCGCCGGGAAGGCATCGGGCCAGCGCAGGGCGCGCATGGCGATGTACTGCGCCGTCCAGTCGCCAATGCCGGGCAGAGTTTTAAGCTGCTCTATCGTGGCCAGTGCGTTGGCAGGGGTATTCAGATCTAGCGCGCCACTGTCCACCGCGCGGGACAGCGCGATGATGGCCGCTTGGCGCTGCTTCACAATGCCTAGCGCGCCCAGTGCGTCGGGCGTGGCCTGCGCCAGCGCGCTGGGCGTGGGGAACAGGCGCGTGAGCTCGGGGTAGGGTGTGGTGATGGGCAGGCCATACGCATCCGCAATGCGCTGCACCAGTGTGCGGCCCGCAGCCACCGTCACCTGCTGGCCCACAATGGCGCGCAGCGCTACCTCGTAGCCGTCGATGCTGCCGGGCACGCGCAACCCTTCGGTGCCTGCAAAGTGCGCGCCCAGCACGGCGTTGATGGCTTTGGGGTCGGCGTCCAGGTCTAGCGCGGCGCGCATGCGGGCGATCACTGTGGGCAGCACATGGCCCAGGCTGTCGCTCACCTCTAGCTGCACCACGCTGCGCGAGGTGTCAAAGCCAAAGCGCACCCAGCCCGTATGCTGTTTGCCAGCTATTTGTATACCGAACGTGCGTGTAGCCCCATAAAGACTTGCGGGAGCAGCTACTGTTTCGATAGTAATTAGCTGGCGCTTGTGCATAAAACCAAGCAGCGCATCGACGTCATACGGCGGTCGGTAGGCCATTTGCACACGGATGGTACCTGCGAGGGCCTTGGCCGTCTTGCTGCCCGCGCTGCCATCGCCCAAGCTGCCACGCCGCAACTGTGTAGGGCTAAACCGGTAGTGCTGCAAAAACGCCGCGTTAAAGCGCCGCAAGCTTGCAAAGCCACTGGCCTGCGCAATCTGCGTCATTGGCAAGGCCGTGTCGGTGAGCAACTGCTTGGCCGATAGCAGCCTGCGGGTTTGCAAATACTGCACCGGCGACACACCCAGGTGCGCCTCAAAGATGCGCCGCAAATGCCTATCGCTCACCCCCAGCCGCGCCGCCACGCTGGCTACCGTGGGCAAGTCAGGCGCGGCATCTGTGTGCGCAGTGCTGCTGAAAAAGTTGCCCAGCAAATGCGCGGCCTGCAAAGCCAGCGTATGCGATGCGTCTTGCGTAGACCACACCAGCGAGTGCGGTGCCAGCTCGGGCCGGCAGCGCATGCAGGGCCGAAACCCGGCGCTCTCGGCCTGCGCTGCATGGCTAAAAAACCGGCAGTTTTCCCGCTTGGGCGCTTTCACTCGGCAGACCGGGCGACAGTAGATGCCGGTGGATGTGACCCCGGTAAAAAAGCAGCCGTCAAAGCGCGTGTCACGGCCCAGCATGGCTTGGTAGTAAGCGTCGTCGTTGTTCAGCGTCATACCGTGATGGTACGCTGATTGGCTGGCAAAGCTAGCCGTTTTCGGACATGTTGTTGCGGCTGCGCATGGGTGCGCCACAGGTGCTTTTATCGCGTATCGGCCACTACCTCAACGATTTCCAATCGCGCATCACTAGTGTTTTGCAACGCGCAAGTTTGGCCCTTTTCTATGCGCAGATGCTGCCCGGCCAGGCAGCTAAGCTGATGACCGTCAAGCGTGATGCTGGCTTGGCCTGTCAGCACAATCCAATGCCGGGCGTGCTGCGCCTGCACGGGCAACTGCAGCTGCGCACGCGGCTGCACCACGATGTGCCGCGTGTAGGGCGGCGCGCCAGGGCGAGGGGTTTGCAGAGTGTCTGCGCCGGTAGCAGGCGCAGCATGAAACTGGGTGAGCGTAGATTGTTGCGCATCCAGCGCCGCCACCACATCTTTGACCTCTTGCGCGCGCGTGTGGTGTGAGATCAGCAGTGCATCGGGCGTATCTACTATCAGCAAGTCGCTGACGCCTATCAAAGCCACCATCTTGTTGGCTCTGACGTAGTTGTGCTCGGCACCGATGTTAATGCGCCTGCTTGCGCCAGCGCCAGAGTGCGCGGCGCGCTCATCCAGCGCGGCTACGGCAGCCCAAGAGCCTAGATCGGTCCATGCGCTGCCCAGCGATACCATGCCCACGCGCCCGCTGCGCTCAAACACGGCGTGGTCTACGCTTTTGCTGGTGCACTCTTCCAGAGATGCACGCTCCAGCGCCACATGGTGGCCAGCACCAGTGCCAGCACGAGCGCCCGCAGGTGCGCGCGCCACGCTCTGGGTACATGCGGCGTAGATGCTGGGCTCGTAGCGCTTGAGTTCGTCTAAAAACTGGGCGGCCCGCATCACGAACATGCCGCTGTTCCAGAGGTGATACCACTGGCCAGCATGGCTTGGGCGCGCGCAAGCGAAGGTTTCTCTGTGAAGCGGGCTACCTTGTAGACGTGGTCTACCTCCAGCAGTGCGCCCATTTCCAGATAGCCATAGCCCGTCTCGGGGTGGGTGGCGGCTACGCCCAGGGTCACCAAATAGCCCGCATCGGCACCGGCCATGGCGTGGCCAATGGCTTGTGCAAACAACGCGGCTTGGCCTACCGCGTGGTCAGAGGGCAGCACCAGCATGCACACATCCGTGCCGGGGTGCGCGGTTTGCAAATAGGCGGCGGCGCAGGCTATGGCCGCCGCGGTGTTGCGGGCCACGGGCTCGAGCACATAGGTGATGGGTTTACGGGTGTGGGGCGCGCAATGGGCCTCTACCAGGGCTTGGTGGGCAGCGCTGCACACCACCATGATCTCCGAGACGGCGGCCAAAGCATCGGCACGCTGCACCGTGTGTGACAAAAGCGACGTACTGTCTGTAAAAGCTTGAAACTGTTTGGGCGCGTCGTGGCGCGACAATGGCCACAGTCTGGCGCCACTGCCTCCAGATAAGATCACGGCTACGGTTTTTTTCATGGGGAATCAAATTCTATCGTGGCATGAGCTTAGCAGAAGCTTAATTACAATCGCCCTACAACACTAGAAAGATCAGCTCACTATGCAAGTTAGCACTGCGGCGTTTAAAGCCTACGACATTCGCGGCATCGTGCCCGCTGCCCTCAATGAGCCGATGGCCGAGGCCCTGGGCAAAGCCTTTGGCACCTGCGCGCTGCGCGAGGGGCAAAAAGCCGTCGCCGTAGGGCGCGATGGTCGTTTGAGTGGCCCGGCTTTGGTAGCGGCCCTGACGCGCGGCCTGGTGGCTGCGGGGGTGGACGTGATTGACGTAGGCATGGTTACCACACCCATGTTGTATTTTGCGGCCAACACCTTGTGCGAGAGCGGTATCCAGGTGACCGGTAGCCACAACCCGAAGGACTACAACGGTTTCAAGATGGTGCTGGGCGGCCGGGCGATTTATGGCGAAGAGATCCAGGGCCTGCGCCAGATGATCGAGGACGAGGCTTGGCAGCTTGCCAGCGGCGGGCGGGTGCGCAATATCAATATCGAGGCACCGTACCAAGCTCGTATTGTCTCGGACATCCAACTCAAGCGCCGCATGAAGGTGGTGGTGGACTCGGGCAATGGCATTGCGGGAGCTACCGCACCGGGCATTTTGCGGGCTATTGGTTGCGATGTGATCGAGCTGTTCAGCGAAGTGGACGGCACCTTTCCTAACCACCATCCGGACCCCAGCAAGCCCGAGAACCTGCGCGATGTGATCCACGCCTTGCAAACCACCAACGCAGAAATAGGCTTTGCCTTTGACGGCGACGGCGACCGCCTGGGCGTGGTGACCAAAGAGGGCAACGTGATTTACCCGGACCGCCAGATCATGCTGTTT
>JANMTF010000026.1:0-17797 GCA_031390175.1 Polaromonas sp. | reverse complement strand
AGCGTGTCGGGGGCCGCCGCATCTTTCGTACCCGTGCTCGCCCAAAGCAGCCGCTGGGGTGCTGCGCCAGCCTGCGCCAATTTTTTCCAGCGAGGGGACGCAAGCACATTGCGGTAGGCCCGGTAGGTTCGCATGGCCATGGCAATGCCCAGCCGGTTGTGAAATGGGGGCGAAATTTCGTCCTTCACACTGGTGTCCCAGCGGCTGACGAACATCGACGCTACCGATTCCACACGGGGGTTGAGCCCGGCAGCGACCCGCCGCTCAATGCCCCGCAAATACGCCTGGGCAGCTGCCATATAGTGTTCCCGCGAGAACAGCAAGGTCACATTGACGGGAACGCCCTTGAAGATGGACTGCTCGATGGCTGCAATGCCTTCAGGCGACCCAGGAATTTTGATGAAGAGGTTAGGGATCGCCGCCTGCGCCTGTAGTTGCAGGGCGGCTTTGACAGTACCTGCCGTGTCTTTGGCGAGCAGCGGCGAGACTTCAAGCGAGACCCAACCATCAGAACCTGCACTTTTGTCAAAGATCGGCCTGAACAGATCGGCGGCCTGCGTCAGGTCTTGCAGCGCCACAGCGAAGAAGATGCCTTCCACAGTCAAACCTTGGCCGGCCAGCTTTTGGATGGCTTCGTCGTAGACGCTGCTTTTGCTGATCGCCTGCTCAAAAATGGTCGGGTTGGACGTCAGCCCGGTCACTGACAGCTCGGCGATGTAGCGCGCCAGTGTCCCACTGGTCAGCAGCTCCCGGGTGATGTTGTCCAGCCAGAGGCGTTGCCCAAGGTTATGGAGTTTTTGGGTGTTGTGGTTCATCGTGTCTCCTTGAGCGCCAGGATATTGGGAATGTCAACATCCAGCAGGTCACCAATACGCTCCAGGCTGAGATCGGCCGATGGGTAGGCAGCAACCACGGTGGGGTCGAGTGCATAGTGGCCTTGTCGCGGGAACACGGTGGTCAGTCTATGGGCCATGACGCTTTTCATCGCGGCAAGCACCCTCAGTTTGTCGTCCACCATCACATAGTGCTGCGCCGGGTAATGGCGTTGCACCGCGTCAAGCTGGTGCTCCTTGTGGATATAGATCAGCACGCGCCCCGCCACGGCATCCCACAGGCCCGAGCGCTGCACCTTGCGCGGCTGAAAAACCACGTCGCCGTCCGAGAGAATGACGGTACGGCCCAAGGTGTTCAGGCGCGCTATCACCTCCAGCGCGCCGCTGTAGAGGCGGGTGGCGAACGGGTAGTTAATCAGGTAGCTTGACATCTGCAGCAGGCGTGAGCCGTCATCGTCCCCGTGTGCGTGCCCGTGCCCGGGGTTGAGGCGGTAACGCTGCAGCGCGCCCAGATAGTCAGCATATCCAAGTTCCTCGCGCAAAGTCTCGAAGTGCGCCCAATAGTGGCCCGCACAGAAGGTGCCAAATTCCTGCGCAAGGTGGGCGCGCAGGTCAGCGATGACCTGGTCGTTGTCGAGCAGGGTATTGTCTACATCGATCAAAAACACCGTGTCTTGCAGTGCAGTCATGAGTGGACAACGCAGTCGTGGCCCTTGGCGAGCAAACGGCGAACCATGTTTCCGCCCATTCGGCCCAAGCCAATCATTGCAATTTTCATGTCAATTCTCCTGGTGTACTGATCTGTCGTCTGATGTATGTCGATCGCTGTCACGCTGCACCATGCAGCGCGAAGCCGCCGCGTTGTCTGGGTTGTGGGCGAGCCGGTTGTGCGCTTCGTCATGGGACTATGGGCTCCAACGCCAGTCCTTGACTTCGGGCATGTCGTCGCCGTGCGTGCGGATGTAGCGTTTATGTTGCTCAATGCTGCTGTGGTGGCGCGCGGTTTCGGCTGCGACCAAGTTCTCAAAGCGTGGAATTCTCGTGATGGCATCCAGCGCCAACTGATAGCGGTCAAGCTTGTTCAAAACCACCATATCAAAGGCGGTGGTGGTGGTGCCCTCTTCGTTGTAGCCTCGCACGTGCATGTTGCTATGGTTGCGGCGGCGGTAGGTTAGTTTATGAATTAGTGCGGGATAGCCATGAAAGGCAAAAATCACCGGTTTGTCTTGCGTGAAAAGCGCGTCAAAATCATCATCGTGCAGGCCGTGCGGATGATCAGACGCGCTCTGTAGCACCATCAAATCCACCACGTTGACAAAGCGGATGCGGATGCCGGGCACATAGGCACGCAACAGGGTCACGGCAGCCAGCGCTTCGAGTGTGGGCACGTCGCCCGCGCAGGCAATCACCACATCGGGGTCGGCCTTGCTTTGTGCACCGCCGTGGCTGGCCCACTCCCAGACGCTGGCGCCCACCGTGCAGTGGCGCACCGCAGCGTCCATGTCCAGCCATTGCGCTTGGGGCTGTTTGCCAGCGATGATCACATTGACATAGTTACGGCTGCGCAGGCAGTGGTCAGTGACAGACAGCAGGCAGTTGGCATCGGGTGGTAGGTAGATGCGCACGATTTCAGATTTTTTGTTCACCACATGGTCTATGAAGCCTGGGTCTTGGTGCGAAAAGCCGTTGTGGTCTTGCCGCCAGACATGCGAGGTGAGCAAATAGTTCAGCGACGCAATCGGCTCGCGCCAGGCAATGTGCTGGCTCACCTTCAGCCATTTAGCGTGCTGGTTGAACATCGAATCGATGATGTGGATGAAGGCCTCGTAACACGAGAACAGGCCGTGGCGCCCGGTCAACAAGTAGCCTTCAAGCCAGCCCTGGCACAGGTGCTCGCTCAATACGTCCATCACCCGGCCTTGCTGGCTGAGGTTGGTATCGTTGTCCTCGACGTCTGCCATCCAGGCTTTGCCAGTGACGGCATAAACCGCATCCAGGCGGTTGGAGGCGGTCTCGTCCGGGCCAAAAATCCTGAAGTTGTGGGCGCTCAGATTGCGCTTCATCACATCGCGTAGCCACCCGCCCATGACGCGCGTGGCCTCGGCGTCCACGCTACCGGGCTTTGGCACCGCCACTGCATAGTCGCGGAAATTGGGCATGATCAAATCGCGCAACAAGCCGCCGCCGTTGGCATGGGGGTTGCAGCCCATGCGAAGATTGCCGCTGGGCGCAAGCGCGGCCAGCTCACCGCGCAATGTGCCCGCTTCGTCAAACAGCTCTTTTGGTCGGTAGCTCTTGAGCCAGTCTTCGAGTTGTTGCAAGTGTTCGGGCGTTTTGAAGTCAGCAATCGGCACCTGGTGCGAACGCCAAGTACCTTCAACCGGTTTGCCATCGACAAATTTTGGGCCCGTCCATCCCTTGGGTGTGCGCAGCACGATCATCGGCCAGCGTGGCCGCTCGATGTTGTCACTGGCCGGCGCCGACCGTGCCTTGTTTTGAATCTGCTGAATCTGTGCCAAAGCCGTATCCAGGGTACCCGCCAAGCTTTGGTGCACCAGCATCGGGTCGTCGCCCTCCACAAAAAACGGTTCATGGCCGTATCCGCGCATCAAGTCGGTCAACTCCTCGCGGCTGATCCGCGCCAGCACCGTGGGGTTGGCGATTTTATAACCGTTGAGATGGAGAATGGGCAGCACCGCACCGTCGCCCTTCGGATTCAAGAACTTGTTGGAATGCCAACTGGTCGCCAGAGCGCCGGTCTCAGCTTCACCGTCGCCAATGACACAGGCAACAATCAAATCCGGGTTGTCAAACGCAGCGCCATAGGCATGCACCAAGGCGTAGCCCAACTCGCCGCCTTCGTGAATGGAGCCGGGTATCTCGGGTGAAACGTGGCTGGAAATACCTCCCGGCCAGGAGAACTGTCGAAACAGCCGCTGCAAACCATCGCGATTGCGCTCAATGGCAGGATAGCGCTCGGTGTAGGAGCCTTCCAGATACGAGTTCGCCACGATGCCTGGCCCGCCATGACCTGGGCCCATGATGTACATCATGTTCAGGCGTTGCTGTTGGATCAAGCGATTCAAATGAACATAGATGAGGTTCAGTCCAGGTGTTGTGCCCCAGTGACCCAGCAAGCGCGGCTTGACGTGCGCTAGCGTGAGCGGTACATCCAGCAACGCGTTGTCTTGCAGGTAAATTTGCCCCACCGAGAGGTAGTTGGCAGCGCGCCAGTAGGCGTGTATTTTCTGCAGCATGTCGGCTGACAGGGAATCATGCATTGGAGTCCTTGGGATGGGTGCGATTACCTCGCTCGGCAGCCCAGTTGTACCCAAACAGAGCACTCCTCGTCTGTGCGGCAACGCACAACCATGACCCACTTTTCGGGATCCATTGTCGGCGGCCTGCTCAACCAACGGTGCTCCGTTTACGCCAGCGTATTTTGTGACCTGGTTGTCACCCTTTTATTCAAAACACGGGTCTGGAATTTTCTCCAATTCAGGGCATTTTTGTGCGGCGTGCTCAATATGGCAACGTCACTTGCAACAGCTCAGACGCGGCAGCGGGATCGTCCGCGTCGGTCACCAGAGTCAGTGTAAGTTGATTGCCGGATATTTGCACGCTGATGCCCTCCACCTTGGGAGCGCCTTGCAGGTGATGCAACTGCACTACCTTGTGACTGGCGTTGACTATGCCAACAGCGCTGGCGATGCACGCTCCGTCGTGGTAGCTGTCTTTCGTGTTCTCTGCCACGGCGCTAAAGGCCCACGCACCGCCCGGCAGGCTGCATGCGTCAGTGATGCTCAGGGCTACGCCGTGGGCAGGGTCAGCGGGACCCAGATCGATGGGGTCTACTTGTACAGCTTGCGGGACTTCGTTGTCTGGGTCTAATAGCCAGGCTTGGGTATGGTGCCAGTCCAGGCGCAGACAGGCGCTGCGCTGATCTCCCTGGTTGCTGCGCTGCAAGAGGTGCAGCACGCCGCTGGCGACAAAGCAGCCCTCAATATTCAGATGAACAAACGTTGCGCGCAGGCCCGCGTACAGGACGGACATGTCAATCAGCTTGGCTGCGGGGCCTGGCCCTTTGCCCACGCGGCCCTGCGCGTCCAGCGCTAGCAGCACACCGCGCTCGCGGTTAGGCTTGGAGCCTGAACCTAGCGCCAGCAAGGCCCCGTGCGGGTAACCAGGCATGGCCGGCACAAGGGCAAGGGTTTCCAGGTCAGGCTTTTCGGCTTTGCGCTGCTTCGCGCTGTCCGGCAAATCGCCTGCAAACAGGCGCACCAGCTTCAAGGGTGAATCTGGTTTAGTCTTAAATTTACCCAAATGGTGCTCATCGTCTGCCACTACATACAGGCGCTCTTGCACCTGCACCAGGCCGCTGGCTGCGCTCAGATGGGGCTGACCGCGTGGGTGCAGCGCTGGGTTCATCGTCAGGTTGCGCAGGAGGTGGGGGGTCAGCATGGAGTACCTGTGGGTTCGGTTAAAACAAATTAGGCGTGTAGCCGATTGTGATTTGCTTTTGTGAGATGCGCACGAATCATTTAGGACACAGAAAGTGCTCCATATTTAGTAGCTGCTCCCGCTATATTCTATTTGTCTGCAGCCCGATGGATACCCTAAAAATGGCTCCCAAAAGGGTAAATTTCCAGTTTTCAGCCGATTTGCAAGCTCCCAGAGGCCCCGCAGCATCAAAAAAACGATGATTTTGACTGGTTTTTGAGATACAAACAAGGCTGCAGACCAATAAAATATCGCGGGAGCAGCTATTTAAAGCATAGCGTCTATTTTATTGTAAGAATCTGTCTGTCGTGGGTAAGCCAGCACTTAAATCTTCAACCCATTGAACAAGCGCAGTCTGCTGCCCAGTTTGCAGGTACCGGCACTAGCGCCTTGCCTGGCTGTTGGCCACTGTCCAGTCGTAAGGCGAGAAGGCGGTGGCGTAGTCTTTGGGCAGGGTTTGGCTGGTGTAGCGCTGGGCGTAGTCGATCAAGCTGGGGGCGTGGGTGGGCGTGAAGTCTTCGGTATAAAACTTCAAGATTTCATTAAAGAACACGGTGCGCTTGGCATGGTCTACGATCACGTTGTCTGGCCGAGCAAAGAAGGCGCGTGCCTCGCGGTCTAGCTCCTGGTTCAGTTGATCGGCTGTGAAAGGTTTGCGTGGCAGCACGGGGCAAGATACCGCAGAGCAATTCAGCGCAAAGTGGATACGCGGCTCGCCCAGCTTGCGGATGATGTCGTTTTCAAACGCATACAGCGACAGCAGCGCACCGCCTATTTCAAACTTTCGCAGCAAAAAAAACTTTACTTTGGCCCAGCCCGCATGGGTATGCGGGATACCGGAGGCTATCACGTTGAACATCGACAGTGCGTTGTAGGCGTTGACCATATGGGCCAGCCGGGCGTCAGGCGTAGCCGCTGCGTCCAGTGGAGTGACGGCGATGGCTTGCACATAGCTTTCTAGCGCCTTGAAGCCGTTGGCACTGGCATCTTTTTGCAAGGCTGCAAAATCTACCTCGCCAAGCCCATTGACATGCCGCTCCAGTACCGCTGCGTAGCCGCGCTCGGCTAGCGCAAGGCTCACCAGCGGCGTATCAGGCTGGCTCACTTTGACTACCGTGCTGCATGCCGCCAAAAGCAGCATCAGCAATCCCAGAAGCGTCATGCGCGCCAAGCGCAAGCTAGGGCTGGGTTGGAAAGCAGTATGTAGATGGTCAATGCGTCTGTTTGTCATTAGTTTATCTCGGCTAAGGGGTGCTTGGCGCGTTCAAACATGGCGGCCTCACGGGGTTTGCCTTTCAGCCATTTGAGCGGTATGCGAATCTCGCCATTGGCATCGGGCGCTACGGCCAAGGGCTGCCAGGTCTCGCCACTGGCCAACACGATGGGCTTGAGCAAAATGCGCTCGCGTTCGGCGTTGTACTGGCACATGGACATGGGGCCCTCAGCCGTAGCCGCCATGAACACGCAGGCATCCACCCTTTCAGCGTCCAGGTTGCAAGCGTCCATAAAGTTATGGGTAAAGAACGATATTTTGCGCAGCCTAGGCACCATGCGGCCTTGGCTAAACCACTGCCCCCGGGCCTGCCACAGCATGCGCGCAGCGTACTTGGCCACACTGGCTGCCAGATGCCGATGGCGCAGCAGAGCTTTGGCCATGGCCCAGGCACCGCTCAGGCTTTGGTCCCGTTCAAACGCTACGTCGGCCGTCTCGTGCATCACACGTTGTGCCAATTCGGCGTCTTGCAGCGCATCAAAGTGGTGCTGCCCAATGCTGAGCAGCAAGGCGTATCGGTTGCAGCTGCCGTGGCCGCCGTGCAACGCATCAAAATTCAGCGCAATGCCTGCGCCCTGCTCTATGGCCTGGCATACCGAGGCTTGGGTCACCAGCACCGGGTCACGCCCATGCACAGTGCCACGCCCGGTATCAGCCCCCAGCTGAAAAGAGGCAAACCGCACCACGTCGTTGTGCTGCACAAAAAACCTTGCAACCTCAGGCACCTCATGCATATTGCCTGCAAACACTGTGATGTTAAACATCACCGACAGCGGCAGGCCGCGCGCCATGTTAATGTAGTGCAGACGCAGGCTGTTCATCTCGCACTCTGTAGCAAAGCCCTTGCGCTCTTGCGTCGTGTCCACATGAAAAGCCACGTCATTCAGGCCGTCGCCCGTCAGGCGCTCTAGCCACGCGCGGGTGAGCAATATGCCATTGGTCAACAACGATGCCCGCAGGCCCTTGGCGCGCACGTAGCGCACGATCTGGGACAGCTCGCCCTTGTCGCGCAGCGTGGGGTCACCGCCAGAGATTTGCACGTCGGTGTTGGGGCCATACTGCTCAGCAATATCGTCGATGCGGCGAAACAACTCTTGCAGCGGAATATCGCGCACAGCCTCGGCGCTCTCGGACAGATAGCACAAGGTGCAGTCCAGGTTGCAGCGCTGGGTCACCTCCAGCGACACGCAGCCCATCGTCCAGCGCCTGCCAGCCGCCTGGGCTGGGCCCCATTGGCCGGCGCTCTGCATGCGCCGGGCCATGCGCGCCAGGCGCCCGGCTTGCGAGCCGGGCAATAGTATCGTTGAGGGCGCTGCTACTGGCAAAGTAATGGGCACATTCATAGTGTAAACAAGTATGTCGTGCCAAATGCGGCAACCTTACAGCCAGGATGTTGCCCCACCGTGTATGCCTGCAGAAAGGCGGCGTTTGCATTTTTTTACCACCTGAACGTGTTGCTTGCCCACACCAACGGGAAGTAAAGTTTAGTGGATTGTGTGAAAGCAGGTAGGCCCCACGAGAAGCGTACGCGGCCTGCTGGAAGACCATCGCATTCCCGCACACCCTTGCGACAGAAAGAGAAGCGCCTTTTGGCCCTAGCCCCTTTTTGGCACCAAGACACCAGTACTTGCACACATGCGGCGCACCAAATATACCGGATGACACTGGCTGTGACACGTCGAGGGTTGTGAGTAATGCATCGGTAATCAAACAATGCGCTTCAACTACTTTTTTAGGAGAATTTTCATGCCGTATCTGAACCACACCATGCTGCCCCTTGCGGCAGTACCCCGATGGGCCCAGCGCCTTGGCCTTGCATTGGTGACCGCCAGCACACTCGGTTTGGTCGCCTGCGGCGGCGGTGGCTCTGACAATACCGTCAGCGCTCCAACCACAGGGACAGGCGCCAGCCCGGCGCTCGTCGCCAGTGCCCCACCCTCACTGCAAAGCATTTCTACTGACGAGGCCACCTCGGTCAGCGTAAGCAACACCGAATCTGTGATTTCTACAGCCACGGGTACCACGAGCACTACCAGCACTACCAGCACCACCAGCACCATGCAGGTGATGCGCAGCGCTGCACTGGACTTTGACGCCAAAGTCAAAGAAGGGCCCAGCAAAGACACCCAGCTCAAAGGCAAACTCCAGCTCAACGCCAAAAGTATGGATGGGGGTAAAAGCTTTGCTGTCACGGGCAAGTTAATCCAACGCGACGCGATGCGCGAAGACGACTCCCGGCACACCGATGCAGACAAAGCAAAAGTCAAACTGGCACTGAACAAGTTCTACGCAGGCGCCAAAGTAGACTATGAAAAATTCCGCTTGGGCGTATCGGCCCTGGCCAAAGGCACTGACGCGCTGCTCAAAGTGCAGCGCGCCGCGTGGTTTGCCGTACCCGCCAACGCCGCCGATGCCAAAGCGCAATACACAGCGATTGAGGCCAAGGTGAAAGCTATTTTGGATGATTTTGGCAAACAGCTCGATGCCCTGCAAGCCACCTTGAGCAAAGACTTGAAGGCTTTGAACGACACCTTGCAAGCCGAGCTACAAGCTATCAAGCCAAGTATGGGCACCACTACCTTGCCAGACATTACTGTGACGGGTACGCTGACCAAAGAAGGCAGCATCTCGCTAGTATTTGACTTGGGCGCAGGCAAGCAGATTGTGGGCACTGGCCAAAGCGACGCCAAAGGCAAGTACACAGGTACATTCACCGGCCCTGCCACTGGCGACAAAGGCACTTGGACAGCGAACCCGATCTTGTGTGATGACAGCACACCTACCGGCACCACCACCATGCCTAATCCGACAGGTACCCTGCCCAACCCGACCGGCACGACCAGCACCACCCCTGGCACCACGACAGGCACTCCCACTGGCACAGTAACGGGCACCGTTACCGGTACAGTGACCAGCACCGTCACCGGCACTGTGACCGTACCGCCCATGCCCACCAGCACGGTACCTGGCACCACTACAGGTACGGTCACCATGCCCAACCCGGGAGCCGACAATTGCTCAGGACGGGTAGCCATAGGCGCAGAGATCAGCGAGATCATCTCAGCCACAGTGTTCAAGGTGGGCAAAACCATCAGCATTGGCCAGTACATCAACGGTATTCCGTTCGATGCCAGCACAGCCAAGTTTGTCAACGGTAGTGCGGCCAACATCGTGCTGGGCCGCCGTGTGCAAGTGTGCAGCGACGATACCATCAGTCCACTTACGGCATCATCGCCGCCACCCCTGAAAGCCAGCACAGTGATATTCCAGTAAGTCTGCCGGGCTAGGCCCACAGCATGCGCTGTGGCCTGAAAAAAAGCCGCCCAAGCCCTTGCAGGCTTGTGCGGCTTTCGTTATGGAGAGACGGCTTATTTCATCTGCACCGAACCATTCACGGTCACCACCACAGTGCTGCGTCCGGCTTCTACCGGAACGGGTGCGTCAGACGACATGGACTTGGCTTCCATCGTCATCACGCGCCCGCGTGGCGGGGTAAAGCCTTGGTCGTTTGCGTTCACGGCTACTTCGCGCAGGGTGTAGCCGCCAAAGCCAAAGTTTTTGCTGATCTCAGCGGCCTTGGTTTTAAAGCGTTCGATGGCCTGCGCCTGCGCCTCGCCCTCTACTTTGGCGCGCGCCTCGCGTGACAGTGCAAAGCTGACCTGGCCTAGAGTGAGGCTGATGATCTTGCCGGCAGTAGCGCTGATGCGGGCAAAGTCGCGTCCCTCCAGCACCAGCTCGGTGCTGCCTTGCCAGCCATTGATTTTGCCGTCACGGGCATAGCGTGGGTACAGGCTGAACGCTCCTGTGCGCACATCTAACTGACCAGGTAGCGCCACCTTCTTGGCCTCTGTCAAAGCAGCATCCAAGGCGATTTTAAGCTGGGTTTGCACCAGGGCAGCGTCAGCACCGTCTTTGGTCGTGCTCATGGTAATCATCAGCAAATCTTGCTGGGCCTCTACGCTGCCGCTGGACTGCAAGGAGACCACGTTTTGGGGAGTTTCGGTTCGAAGAGTTTGAGAAAAACTGCTGTTCGCGCAAGCAAATACTGCGCAAACAGCTATTTTTTTGATAGTCAATGACATAAGAATCTCGCAAATGATGGGGTACTTAGCCTACCACGCCAAGGCGGCATGGCACAGGCTACTGGCAGTAAAGGGACTGCGGTGGCAGCAGCGCTCGAGTGATTGACCGCTCAAGGACGACTGGCGTCGGCCAGTGCCGCGTTTTGGGCACGAAGCTCGCGGGTAAGCTGCCGACGCAATTGCGAGCGCTCTTGCGCATTCAGGTGGTGTGGCTCAGCCGCTTTACCGCTAGTGGATGCAGGCGTCGCCTGGGGCTGACGCACGCTGCTGCGCAGCTCGAGACGCCGTGCATTGGCACTATGTGGAGTATTGTCACTTTGCGCCCAAGCCACTGGGGTGCCCAACAATGGCAGCAAACCCAGCATAGCGCCGCTTGCCAGGTTGCGCGATGACTTTAATATTACCCAAGCAACACGAATATTCATATCGCTAATCCTATCTACTTTGAAGCGTTTTGCCATTGTCAAAAAGCTACGTGTGTGACCATTTGCCAGGCAGCCACATCTCCATAACGAAACAGCCGCTCAAAAAGTACACATCGCTTGTGTGAAGCGGATGCGTGGGCATGCAAAAAGTGTAACAGAGTGTCGTAAGATAATGATTTTTATAGGGTTTTTTAAAATTATGATGTAAAAACGAGGCTCTGTTACATATTCAAAGCGAGGTGATGTATGACCCAGGTTCCTAAACAAGCTGACCGTATTTTGGTGGTGGACGACGATGCCCGCATTCGCGACCTGCTACGCCGCTACTTAGCCCAAGAGGGTTTTGAAGTGATCGTGGCCGAAGACGGCAAGGCGCTCACCCGCATCATGATGCGCGACCCGATCGACCTGATCGTGCTGGACTTGATGATGCCTGGCGAGGACGGCCTGTCCATCTGCCGCCGCCTGCGCGCTGCGGGTGACCGGACACCCATCATTATGCTGACCGCCAAAGGCGAAGACGTAGACCGCATCGTTGGCTTGGAGGTCGGTGCTGACGATTACTTGGGCAAGCCCTTCAACCCACGCGAACTCCTGGCCCGCGTGCACGCTGTGTTGCGCCGCCGCCCTGCGCACGAATCACCAGGTGCGCCGTCTACCGAAAACGAAACCGTCACCTTCGGGCCGTTTGACTTTGACCTGGGCCAGAGAACTCTGAAGAAAAACGGCGAAGAAATGCCGCTTACCACAGGCGAGTTCGCCATGCTCAAAGCCTTGGTGCGCCACCCACGCCAGCCGCTGTCGCGCGAAAAGCTCGCCCAACTGGCGCGTGGCCGCGAGTTTGAACCCTTTGATCGCAGCTTGGATGTGCAGGTTTCGCGCCTGCGCAAAATGGTGGAGTCCGATGTAGCTGCACCGCGCTACATTCAAACGGTATGGGGAGTAGGCTACGTGTTTGTGCCGGACGGCAAAAGCTGATAGGCTCTGAGTGCATCAAGTAGCGGGCACTGTGCCCGCTACGCAACGCCTGCCAGACAGCAGGCGTGCTTTCGGTTTTATCAACTTACTACCGCTCTCCCAGCCACCTCATTTATGGCCAGCATTGAGGCTACCAACCCTGCCCCACTAGAAACTGCACCTGCGCCACTGGAAATGCGCCAAGCCATCGCTAACCGCGTACGGCTAAGCTTATTTTGGCGCACCTTTTTTCTGCTGGCTCTGCTGCTTATCGGCAGCGCCGTGGCGTGGCTGCAAACCTTTCGGGTGATCGAAAGCGCACCCCAAGCTTCACAAAGTGCCCAGCAAATTGCCTCTTTAGTTAATTTAAGCCGTGCTGCGCTGGTGCACTCAGATGCTATCGCTCGCGTGTCCTTGATCAAGCAACTGGCCGAGCTAGAGGGCGTGCGCGTGGTGCCGCGCGAGAAGGTCGATGTGATCTTGAGTTTTGACAACAGCGCGCAAACCGCCATCGTCACCAACGAGCTGCGTGCACGCTTGGGCAAAGACACCTTGCTGGCCCGCGCTGTCAATAACGAGCCCGGGTTGTGGGTTGGCTTTGAGATCGAGGGCGATGCCTACTGGCTGCTCACTGATATAGCCCGCATAAGCCCCGTAGCAGGCAAAACATGGCTGATTTGGCTTCTGATAGCCACCGCACTGTCACTTGCTGGCGCAGCCTTGATAGCCAGGTTGATTAACCGCCCGCTCAAAGCGCTGAGCTTTGCCGCCAGCCGCGTGAAGGATGGCGACTTTGATGCCAGCCGCCTGGACGAGAGCGCTGTGACCAGTGAGATCCGCGAGGTGAACGTGGGCTTTAACCGGATGGCCCAGCGCTTGGCCAAGATAGAGCAAGACAGAGCCGTCATGCTGGCTGGTATATCGCATGACCTGCGCACCCCCCTGGCACGCCTGAGGCTAGAAACAGAGATGAGCGTAGCCGACGAATCTGCCCGCGCGCACATGGTGGCCGACATTGAACAACTAGACGGCATCATTGACAAGTTTTTAGACTACGCCCGCCCAGACCAAATCCGCATGCAACCCGTGTGTCTGAACGATGTGCTGGAGGCCAATATGTTTGCCATCTACGACAGTGGCGATATGCGCATTAAACTGGATTCGCCAGAAGATGTGTATGTGATGGCCGAGGAAATAGAGCTTAGCCGCGTGCTGGCCAACTTGATTGAAAATGCGCGCAAATATGGCAAATCGCCCCACATCAACATCACCGAGCTGGACATCGTGGTGCGCATCAAAGACGATTGGGTGCTGCTCAAAGTGCGCGACCATGGCGCAGGCGTGACGCAAGAAACCCTGCAGCACTTAACCCAGCCCTTCTTTCGCGGCGACGCCGCCCGCACCGAGGCCACAGGCGCTGGCTTGGGTTTGGCGATTGTCGAAAAGACGGTGCAACGCATGGGCGGCATGTTTGCGCTGGCCAACACCGTCTCTGGTGGGCTGGCTGCGCATATCAAACTGCGCAGGGCCAAAGGGCCTAAAGAGTTGGCTGCGCGCTAAACAAACGATACCTCGGTCAGCAGCTTGGCAAACTGATCCGTGGCCTGCTTAACGTCCAATGTTTTAAGCTCAATTTGAGAGTGCAAACCCTCCAGCTTGGCGTTGCATACTTGGGCCTGTACGAGCTTGGCAGTCACGTCATGGGATTTGGACAGGTTCGTCGCAATGGTGGCGCACACCGAGCACAGCATGGCAGCAAAGCACAGTAGCTGCCAGATCGGCAACTGCGTCTGGGTCATCTCAGTGAACCACGTGTTCAACGATTTACCCCCCAGCGCTGGGCCTGCAGTCAATGCAGCAGCTACCGTGCCACAAATGATGGCGATGTTGGTGAGCCGTTTATTTCTATTGTCCGTCACTTGGATATATTTGGCCACGTCAGCTCGCTTGTCCTTGATGCGAGTCATCAAAGCAGTGCGAGAAGTGGGAGCGTGCTCAGCGGTCATGTTTTTCCCTCAAATACAAACCAAGCTTAGACACTTGCTTCGTGCAAGCCTTTTCAGGTTGATCGGTTGCAAAGTTTTCACAGTCCACTGATTTTGTACAAAATTTCCCGCTATGTGTCAGTTAAATTCAAGTTAGAAACAATTGCTGACCTTGATGCCCATGCATGGACTGGAGCATGTGTTTAGTACGGGTTTAGTAAGACCCGATGTAATCTTTCTTGCCCACCTCCACACCGTTATGCCGCAGGATGCTGTAGGCCGCAGTGGTGTGGAAAAAGAAATGCGGCAGGCCGTAGTTGAGCAAATACGACTGGCCGGTAAAACGCTTTTCTTTCGGCGTACCGGCTTGCGTCACTATCTCTCGCGCGGCAGCGGCGTCAAACTGCGCGGCGCCCAGCCCTTCCATAAAAGTCAATACGCCAGCGATGCGTGCTTGCAGGTCGGCAAAGCTTTGTTCGGTGTCCTCGGTCTTGGGCACCTCTGCACCGGCGAGGCGGGCAGACACGCTTTTGGCAAAATCACACGCCACTTGCACCTGGCGCAAGAGCGTAAACATGTCGGGGTACAGGCGCGACTGCAGCAGCGCTTGGGGGTCAATTTTCTTGGCGGTGGCGTGCGCCTGTGCCTTGGCCAACACGGCGCTCAGGCCGCCCAGCATTTGTTTGAAAACGGGGATCGAGCTGGTGTAGATGAAGCTGGGCGTGCTGGACATGGGGTGCTTTGGAGAAAGTGTTTGAAAAAAAAGAGTTTGCAGTAAATCGATAACTTCTGCGCGTTCACGCTGAGCTTGTCGAAGGGCTGGTAAATGCGTCGGCAAGCTCAGGGTGAACGGACTTGATTAAAGCGGTGCCTGGCGCACCGCTGTCAAATTGCAATGTTTATTGGCCGTTTATCGCCAACAATTCGACCTCAAAATGCAAAGTTGCATTGGGAGGAATCACGCCACCGGCGCCGCGAGCACCGTAGGCGATGGATGCGGGGCAAGTGAGCTTGGCTTTGCCGCCCACCTTCATCATGCCTACGCCTTCGGTCCAGCAGGGGATCACGCGGTTCAGCGGGAACTCGGTGGGCTCGTTGCGCTTGTACGAGCTGTCAAACTCTTTGCCATCGGGGAAGGTGCCTTTGTAATGCACTTTGACTTTGTCGGTAGGCACGGGGCTGGCGCCCTTGCCCTCGGTGAGCGAGCGGTAGACCAAACCGGTCTTGGTCACCACTGCGCCAGCCTCTTTGGTAGCGGCGGCGATGGCGGGGTCAGACTGCGCCCAGCTGGTACAAGCCAATGCCAATGCGGCGGCGAGCAATGTGGTTTTGCAAAAATGGGAAAACATGAACATCCTTGAAAGTGAGTTAAAAATAAGCAGCATGAATGGTGCAATGGCCTAACGCCTCTGCCCGGCATGCGGACGACAGGGGTATCCGCTTAGCTCAGGCTACCTCACTCAAACTGAGTACACCGGCCTCATCCACGCCTTGACGCCAACTATACCCGGCTGGCGGCTTGTTTTTCATGTACTCCACCCGGATGCTTGGCAAAACGCTCCGGATCGCGCCCATGCACTGGCGCGCTGCCCTGCCAAGGCCAACCGCCAAACTGGGTGGCCTGGTAGTCAGCAATGGCTTGGCGGATCTCGGTTTGGGTGTTCATCACAAACGGCCCATACTGCGCCACGGCCTCGCCTATGGGCTTGCCTTGCAGCAGCACAAATTCAGCCTCGGTATCGCCATTGACAATGTCTACCGCAGCGTCAGCGCGCAGCTCTATGGCGGCGTGGCTGCCCACCGCCTGCCCGGCGATGGACACCGATTGGCCTTTGAAAAAATACAAGGTGCGCCGCGTGCCCTGCCCTGTAGCTGCGGGCAAGGTCCAGCTCGCCCCCGGGGCCATGCGCAGGGTCCAAATCGCCACGTCGGAATCAGCCTGCGCGGCCCATGAGTCAGGTGGTGGGGCCAGCGGCTTGCCTGCGCCGGGCAGCGTGCCAGCAATCACGGCCAGCTCGGTGCTGCGGCCCTGCGCGTCGTGGGCCGTATGGCGCGGTATCTGCTCGTGCCACAGCATGGTGAAGTGCGGCGCAGCCATCTTGTTCTTGGCAGGCAGGTTGAGCCAAATCTGAAACAGCTCCAGCGGGTTGGGTGCGGTAGCGTCCAGCAGCGGAAACATCTCGGAATGCACGATGCCCTTTCCCGCAGTCACCCACTGCACGTCGCCACCGCCAAAGCGCGCGGCCGCGCCCAAAGAATCGGAGTGGTCAATCAAGCCCTTGCGCACAATCGTCACGGTTTCAAAGCCCCGGTGCGGGTGGCTGGGAAAGCCTGGCACATCCTGCCCGTGGTACATGCTCCAGCCGTCTTTGCGGCTAAAGTCTTGCCCCATATCGCGCCCGGCCAGCGAGGCGGCAGGCCCCATCTGCGCATTGCCCGCCGGGTAAGCATCGTCATGGTAGGCGCAAAACAAAAACGGGTCTATAGTGACCCAGGGGAAGCCGAGGGCTTGGATGTTGACGATGGGATGGCTGGCCATATGGAGTCTTTACGGTGATTAAATCAAGGTATTTAATCGCTATATTATAAATAGCTGCTCCCGCTCAATTCTATTGGTCTAGAGGCTAATCACACTTTAAATTTAGCATTTAACAGAGTTGCGGCAAAACTTGTCCAACTCCCGCACCACCGCCCTGCTCTGCACGCTGTTTTTCGCTTTGCTGCCGACATCGATGCTGAGCTTGGCTTCGTATTTTTTAAAGAAATCATCAAACAGCTCTCCGCCCAATGTGGCATAGGCAGTCAGCGTATCGTCTTTGGCATTGTGCTCAAGCAACACTGCGCACAGGGGCTGGCTGGCGGGGCCGCTCAGCACCTTGGCACCTTGGGCGGGGTCGTACTGGCTGTGGTCGGCGCAGCAGTGGATCAAATCGTTGCCTGCATTGGGCGTTTTGGGGTTCAGCGCTGCACCTTTGCGAAAGCTGATAAAGCTCACGTCTTTAGTGGGGTAGACCAAGTGGTGCGCGCAGATGGCACTAAAGGCCACCACGCTTTTGCCAGCGCCCACGCCACCCGGCCAAGCGTAGTTGTCTTGGGTTTTAGTGGCCAGGGTGTGGCCCGCCACGCTCTTGCCCAAGTTAAGCAAGAACACTGGCGTGGCTTCAAACGGGTAGTGAAAAACGTAGTTGGTTTGCGCGGTGAGCTTGGCAGCCTTGAACGGGTCGCCGCGCTCGTCTGTGAGCAGCACCCGGGCGTAGGCCTTGGGCGCAGCATTTGCCGCAAACGCTGGCAACGCTGCAGTGGCCGTAAAACATACGGCGCTGGCGGAACAGGATTCAATAAAGTTACGACGGTCCATGTGGCAGGTACTCCTTGGGTGCATACAAGATTGTGCCGCTTGGACGCTGGATGTCAACGTGGTCGAGCTGACATTTGCCGACCCAAGAGGCTATTTCGAAGTGAAAATTCACCGCAGTAAGGCAGCACATGACCTGTGTCAACACGTGACACGAGACATATCGGTTAGCTTGGAAAACAACACCTACTGGCAGCAAGTCATGTATGCAAATGCCGTACCGAACGCGCTTGTGCTTTGATCAGTCCTCTTAAGTTCGACACTTCCCGCACGTAAGTCTATGATTTCATTGAAAACGAAGTTCAAAGCGCAGACTACAAAACGGGCTTGGCCAAGTCCGACGGTGTCGGTAGGGCTAACTCCAAGGCAGCAAACAGCGATTTCTGA
>JANMTF010000024.1:0-31609 GCA_031390175.1 Polaromonas sp. | reverse complement strand
ATCACTGGCCAGCGGGGCGATGTTGATGGCCTGGTTGTTGTTAGTACCAACTGTGTCGTTGGTGGCATTGGTCGTCGCTGTGATGCCGACGGGACTGTTGGGTTGCGTGAAGCTGATGGCTGCGCTGAGCGTGGCTCCAGCCGCCAGGCTGGCGGGCATGGGGTTGGCAAAGCTGACCAAGCCGGTGCTGGCGCTGTATGCGCCCACGCCGAGCACGCTGGAGTTGACGCTGACACCGCTCAGGCCGCTGCTCAGTTGCAGCGTGGCCGTGGGATTGACGGCAGCATTCGCACCGATGTTGGCGAAGCTGGCGGTGGCGTCGACTTGCGTACCCACGGGCGCGCTGGCGGGCGCGCTCAGTGTGACTTGCATGTCGGTATTCAAGGCAACGGCCAACGCCGCAATGCTCAGTGCCTGGCTGTTGTTGGCTGGGACGGTGTCGTTGCTGGCGCTAGTGCTTGCCGTGATGCCTACCGGCGTACTGGGCTGTAGGTAGCTGATGCTGACCGTGGTGATGTAGCCCGCACTCACCGTGGCTCCCAGCGGGATAGTAAAGCTGACCAGACCGGAAGTGGCACTGTACGCGCCTGAGCCCAACAGACCCCCGTTGACGCTGACACCGCTCAGGCCGGTGCTCAGTTGCAGTGCAACCGTGGGGTTGACCGCGTCATTCGCGCCGATGTTGGCGAAGCTGGCGGTGGCGTCGACTGGCGTACCCACGGGTGCGCTGGCCGGGGCACTCAGGAGCACACGCATGTCGGCATCCGTACTCAGCGGCGCAGCGCCAATGGTTGCCGTTGCAGGCGAAGTTGTATTGACCGCTACGGCAGTCACCACGTCAGTGCCAGCAAAAGTTGCAGTAGCTGCAACCACGGTGCCATTTGCCAGTGTGGACGACAGTTTTGCGTCGAAGGTAAATTGCCCACCGCGTAAAGCGCCTATTTTTCCGGCCACCACATTGGGCAATGTGCCAAATGTGAGAATCGCGCCACTGGCAGGGCATTCAGTAGTGCCAGCGGAAACGCTTGCCAGCGTCACTCCTGAAGTGGGGTTGGAAAGCGTGGGTGCCAACGCAGTGCAGCCCGCAGTCGCAATGCCCGCCGGCAGCTTGTTGGTCAGCGAGGTGACGTTCACGGGCAAGTTGCCCAAATTCACATAGCGAATGCGGTAAGTGATAGTGGCTCCGGCAGGGATCACACCGCCGCTATAGGCGGCCCCGTTTACGCTGACGATTTCTTGGAACACATGCAGCGCGGCGCTTTGTGCCACCGTCGGGCCAAAATAGCGCCACGGATTGTCTTTGGAAGAGTTTGTAGCGAAGCCGTTATTCCAGTTATCGCTGCCATTGGCTTCAAAATTCGCCACGACGCCATCGCTGGCCGACAGAACCCCTGCATCCAAACGGACACGAACCTTGATAAACACGGTTTCGCCCAGCAGGCGCAAGCCATCGGACCAACGAACGGCATTGGTGGCCCCGGGCAGGGGGCTCGCGTCACCAAGAGTCCAACCCATACCTGAGGCATCCAGTACAGTCGGAGTGTCGGCAGGCCCTGCAGCCGTTGCAGGGCCGTCTGATACATCCGCTATGTCCGAACCTGCATATTGAATGCGCTGCCAAGGGCCAACATTTCCCGTGTTGTCCAGCGTGTACCCCGTTTGCGGTCCGGCAATCGAAGAGCCCGACCCGAAGGGGGGCACCCCTGTACCCAAGCTGTTGATCACAGTGGCTACTGAAGTGGGTGCGGGGTTGACAGGAGTGGTGCCCAAGGTTCCGCCAATGCCAAAGGCGTTGACCTGATCTGCGTCCCACAGGTTAAATGCATCAATCGCGAGATAAAAAGTGGCACGCACGTTGTAGCCGTTCGAAGCAGCGCTTGTGTTAGAGGGGCTGCCGACAGGACCCCGGGCGATATTGCTTGAGTCCGCCGTGAACAGACGCGTGCGGGTATCTGTCGAATAAAAAATACCCGTGTCGCCGTACACATCGTTTTCGCGGCCATTCAACACGCTGGCAAATGGAGCACCAAACGGCGTGCGGCTACCACGCGCGCCCCATCCGTCATTGGCATGCCCGCCCCGACCCGCAGGCCGGGGCGTGGCACCGGTAGCGTCAGTTACAAAAGACGCCCCCACAATCGTCGTGCCCGGTGCCGGGTAGGCCGTGAAGTAAACACCGGGCCCGCCCACGGCATTGGCCACGGTTGCACTCAGTACATATTCAACAATGTCACCCGGTTGTCCGCCCGGTACACGCGCCAGGCTGGTTAAAAGACTGACCGACGCAGGCGTCAAACTCGTCTTCATGTTGGTCATGTAGATGCCGTCGGCCTGTACCGCGCTAGCCAAGCCCAAACATCCAAAGCCCAATGCCCAGAGCAGCTTTGGTATCCTGCGCGCACGCTTGCTTTGCTGAAGCGGCTGCGCCTTCTGGCTGTTTAATGCCGAGCGCTTTTGCCCGGTTTTACTCCAAATTTGTAATTGAATACTTTGGATAAATTTTGCAAAAAACATAAATACCCGCCTATTTTGTATACTTTGTTGCTAATTAGGATCGACATTTGATAGAAAACCCACTCGGTTTGAACCATCAAATCAAAGCATCAATTAACAAGATTTAACAAAATGTAGTGTTTTGAGCGCGGACCAGTTCACCTACCCCCGGTAAAAATTACAGCCTGCTCTGATTCGCCGTGGGCTGAACAGGTGGTTGAGGAATAGGCCTGAATGCTATATATTACATAGCTACTTTCTATTTGCTATATTGGCCTGCAGGCTGATTAGCATCTTAAAAATAACTTTAAAAAACTGATTTTCAAGGCTCCGAGGGTTCTGACAGGCTGAAAAAGGGCTTTCGACCACCCACATTGCCTGATTTTTAAAGCTGTTTCTAGAAATAACCGCGCTCCGATCACCCTGAGCCTGCCGACGGACTCGCAACGGCGTCGCCCCTCGGGCAAATTCAGGACAGACCAAGCTGACCGTGAACGGAGTTAGTAGGGATGTATTGATGGGTGGACTTGGCGATGGCTTGCCCAGCACGGTTTGTGGAGTGGGTAAAGCACTTTGCTGCAATGCAGCATCTTTTCAAAGCAATAAATATTATTATTTTTTACTATTTAAATAAAAACTCTATTTATTTAGTTAAATTGTTCACATTTTTATGCTAAAAATAGCCTAAATTTCATTAATTACATAAAATTATGCGAATTTATGTACCTCAGGCAACTTTTGGTGACTCGCGAGGTTCGAAAAAACCTCAAAAACTGCTATTTTAGGGTGTTTTTAAGATATCAATAGGCCTGCAGCCCTTTAGAATGATGCGGGAGCAGCTACTGTATATGTAGCGTGTGCAAACTACCCAGAAGGCACTTTTAGCTCATCCTGCAAGCCAATGCAGCCAGTTGCACCCTGTTCGCTCTGAGCTGGGGCGGCCCTGCCCTGTCCTGAGCTTGGGGGGCGGTCCAAACCTTGGACAGGCTCAGGGTAAGTGGAGGGAAGTTATTTTCAGTAACCGCTATCGGTTATTTTTCAGCTAGCCATCGGGCTGCACGCCCATAGAGTATTGCGGGGGAAGCTTTTGAATATGCAGCATATTTTTTCTCACGAAGGCACGTTGATGGGTTTTCAGGCGGTTTTTGCAGCGCTAGGAGTCTGGGCGGCTGCCCGTTTAGCGCATCTGGGTTAGCCCATCTGGGTCAGCCCGCTGCCCTAGCGCCCCATCAGTTGCAAAGCCGCCAGCGCCATGATCTTGGCGCTGTCTACCAGCTCTTGAATGCCTACGTATTCATCGGGCTGGTGGGCTAAGTCCAGAATGCCGGGGCCGTAGGCGATGCAGTCTTGCAACTTGCCGGTGCGCACGATGTGCTTTTGGTCGTAGGTGCCGGGGCTGGAGATGTAGCTGGGCTCGCGGCCTAGCACGCGGGCTATGGCGCGGGCAGTGGCGTCCACCACCGGCGCATCTTTGGGGGTGGCGGTGGGCACGAAGCTCATGATTTCTTTGATGTGGAAATCAAAGCCCGGGCGGGTGCGCTGCAGCTCTTGCAGCATGTCCAATATCTCGCGCTTCACCTCGTCCAGATTTTCCTCAGCGATAAAGCGGCGGTCTAGCACGGTGCGGCAGCTGTGCGCCACCGTGGGCGCAGGCAAGTCTGCCGTGGGCCAACCGCGTGCGTCCGTGGCGTAGCGCTGCTCTACCTGGCCGCCGTGGATGCTGTTGATGTTGAGCGTGCTCACCCTTGCGCCCGGGGGTTCCACCGGCTCTTGGGTTTTGCGTTGCGCCAGCTTGGGGCCCAATTGCGTTTCCAGCAGGTGGATGAAGGCGCTCATGTGGTTGATGGCGCTGTCTCCCAAAAACGGCATGGAGCCGTGGGCGATGCGGCCCTTGGTCTCTACCTCAGCCCAGTACACACCCCGGTGACCCAGGCAAATGCGGTCTACGCCCAGTGGCTCGGGAATGATGACGTGGTGCACGCGCGGTTTGCTGAAGTAGCCGCGCTCGGCCAGATAGCCCACGCCGCTGAAGCCGCCCGACTCCTCGTCCACCGTGCCGCTGATCTCCAGCACGCCAGGCAGCGGCAGGCCGCTCTCTATCAAAGCCTCGCAGGCTATCACGCTGCTGGCCAGGCCGCCCTTCATGTCGCAGGTGCCACGGCCGTAGATTTTGCCGTCCTGGATGGTGGCGGCAAAGGGGTTGAAGGTCCAGCCGCTGCCAGCTTCGACCACGTCGATGTGGGAGTTGAAGTGCACGCAGTCGCCCTGCTGCGCGCTGCCCTTTGCACCTTCATAGCGCGCCACCACATTGGTGCGAGGGTATTTGTCGCTGTCACCTGGCCCGCCTGTAGCGCGCACATATTCCACCGTAAAACCGCGCTTGGCCAGGCGTTCGCCTAAAAAGCGGGCGCAGGCCTCGTAGGCATCGCCCGGTGGGTTGATGGTGGGGATGCGCACCAGCGCCTGCGTGAGCGCGGTGACCTCAGCGCGTTTGGCTTCGATGCGTTGCAGTAGGGAGTCGGTATTCATGCTGCATTGTGTCCCAAACTGGGTGTTGACAACAGCGCGTTAGTTTTATCCACAACGGCGTGGGCCACAAAAATCGTGGAAAATAGGCTGATTGACGTTTACGTAAACGTCAACTAGCGGAGCCACCCCCCATGACCGACTTGTCCCAAGACTACCAAGCCCTTGCCAACTACCGCCCTACGCACAAGGTGCGCTTTGTCACAGCCGCCTCGCTGTTTGACGGGCACGATGCGGCGATCAACATCATGCGGCGCATTTTGATGAGCATGGGCGTAGAGGTGATTCACCTGGGGCATAACCGCTCGGTGGACGATGTGGTGACGGCTGCGCTGCAAGAGGATGTGCAGGGTATTGCGGTCAGCTCGTACCAAGGCGGGCATGTGGAGTACTTCAAATACATGACGGCGCTTTTGAAGGAGCGCGGGGGCGAGCATATCAAGGTGTATGGCGGCGGCGGCGGGGTGATCATCCCGGAAGAAATCCGCGACCTGGCTGCCCACGGCGTGCGCATTTTCAGCCCCGAGGACGGCCAGCGCATGGGCTTGGCGGGGATGATTGGTGAGATGGTGATGAGCTGCGACCGCGACTTGTCTACCCATGCGCCGACGGACATCAAAGCGATCCAAGGCCATAGCGAAATGGCTTGGCGCAAGCTTGCGCAGCTCATTACGGGTATTGAGACTTCTAAAGATAAAACGCCTCTAGCCCATCAGATTATTGCGGAAGCAGCTGCTAAAACTGCAGCAATTCCGGTGATAGGCATTACTGGCACAGGCGGTGCTGGAAAATCGTCGCTGACTGACGAGCTGATCCGCCGCCTGCGCTTAGACCAAAACGACAGCGTGCGCATAGCCCTCATTTCCATCGACCCGTCACGCCGCAAGTCCGGCGGCGCGTTGCTGGGTGACCGCATTCGCATGAACGCCATCAGCCCGTGGTCTGGCGGCTCCAAAGTGTTCATGCGCTCGCTGGCCACGCGCGAGTTCGGCTCTGAAATATCGCAAGCCCTGCCCGACGTGATCGCCGCCTGCAAGTGCGCAGGCTTCGATTTGATCATCGTTGAGACCAGCGGCATCGGCCAAGGCGACGCGGCCATCGTGCCGCATGTGAACTTGCCCATGTATGTGATGACCCCCGAGTTTGGCGCGGCATCGCAGCTGGAAAAAATCGACATGCTGGACTTTGCCGAGTTTGTGGCTATCAACAAATTCGACCGCAAAGGCTCGCACGACGCACTGCGCGACGTAAGCAAACAAGTGCAGCGCAACCAGGAGGCGTGGACCAAGCGCATGGAAGACATGCCCGTCTTTGGCACCATGGCCGCACGCTTTAACGACGACGGCGTGACCGCGCTGTACCAGGCCATGAAGCCGCGCCTGGCTGCGCTGGGCTTGCCTCTAAAAGATAGCACCTTGCCCCAGGTTACCACCCGCCACAGCACCAACCAAACCCCCATCATCCCAGCAGCACGCACCCGCTACTTGAGCGAGATATCCGACACCGTGCGGGCCTACAAACGCAAAGCACGCGAGCAAGCCACGCTGGCACGCGAGATCCAACAACTGCAGGCCGCTGCCCGCATGCTGAAAGTAGGCAAGCCCGACCGCGCCCCCGCCGCCGAGGCCGCGCTCGACCTGGCCGCCCAACGCAAAGCGGCGCAAGACCCCGGCGCACGCAAGCTCTTGCAGCAGTGGCCCGACATGCAAACTGCGTATGCAGGCGACGAGTACGTGGTGAAAATCCGGGACAAAGAAATTCGCACGGCGTTAACAAGCACATCCCTCAGCGGTACCAAAATCCGCAAAGTCGCGTTGCCGCAGTTTGAAGACCACGGCGAGATTTTGAAGTGGCTGATGCTAGACAACGTGCCCGGCAGCTTCCCCTACACCGCAGGCACCTTCGCCTTTAAACGCGAAGGCGAAGACCCGACCCGCATGTTTGCCGGTGAAGGCGATGCCTTTCGCACCAACCGCCGCTTCAAGATGGTAAGCGAAGGCCTGCCCGCCAAGCGCCTCAGCACCGCGTTTGACTCGGTGACTTTGTACGGTGCCGACCCCGCCACCCGCCCAGACATTTACGGCAAAGTAGGCAACAGCGGCGTGAGCATTGCCACGCTGGAAGACATGAAAGTGCTGTACAGCGGCTTTGATTTGACCAACCCCAGCACGTCAGTCAGCATGACCATCAACGGCCCTGCACCGACGATTTTGGCCATGTTCATGAACACCGCTATCGACCAAAACCTGGACAAGTTCAAGCTGGACAACAAGCGCGAACCCACCGACACCGAGGCCGCCAAAATCAAAGAATGGGTGCAAGAAAACGTGCGCGGCACCGTGCAGGCCGACATCTTGAAGGAAGACCAAGGCCAAAACACCTGCATCTTCAGCACCGAGTTTTCATTGAAGGTGATGGGCGACATTGCCGAATATTTTGTGCACCACAAAGTGCGCAACTTCTACAGCGTGTCCATCAGCGGCTACCACAGTGCCGAAGCCGGGGCCAACCCTTTGAGCCAACTCGCGCTTACCTTGTCCAACGGTTTCACGTTCGTCGAGGCTTATCTTGCGCGCGGCATGCACATCGACGACTTTGCGCCCAACCTGAGCTTCTTCTTTTCCAACGGCATGGACCCCGAATACACCGTGCTGGGCCGCGTTGCCCGCCGCATCTGGGCCACTAGCATGCGCGACAAATACGGCGCTAACGAGCGCTCACAAAAACTCAAATACCACGTCCAAACCAGTGGCCGCAGCCTGCACGCACAAGAAATCCAGTTCAACGACATCCGCACCACCCTGCAAGCCCTCATCGCCATCTACGACAACTGCAACAGCCTGCACACCAACGCCTTCGACGAAGCCATCACCACGCCCACCGAAGACAGCGTGCGCCGCGCGATGGCCATCCAGATGATCATCAACCGCGAATGGGGCTTGGCGAAAAACGAAAACCCCTCGCAGGGTTCATTCATCATCGAAGAACTCACCGAGCTGGTAGAAGAAGCCGTACTAGACGAATTCGAGCGCATCAGCGAACGCGGCGGCGTGCTGGGCGCGATGGAAACCGGCTACCAACGCGGCCGCATCCAGGACGAGAGCATGCACTACGAAATGCTGAAACACACCGGCGAACTGCCCATCATCGGCGTCAACACTTTCCGCAATCCCAAGGGCGATGTGGTGCAAGACAAGCTAGAACTGGCACGCAGCACCGAAGAAGAGAAGCAATCACAGCTCAAGCGCCTGCAAGACTTTCACACCCTGCACGCCGCAGAGTCCCCCGCCATGCTCAAACGCCTGCAACAAGCCGTTATCGCCAACCAAAACGTCTTCGATGTACTGATGGACGCCGTGCGCGTTTGTTCCCTGGGGCAGATTACCAATGCGTTGTTTGAAGTGGGTGGACAGTATCGGCGCAATATGTAAGGCAAGCTGCCGTGGTCGCTGCCAGCAAAGATGAGCAAAAATGGGGTCAGATCAAATTTCAGGACGTGGTCTGTCCGGCGCACACACCGCAGTTACGAAAATTTGCTCTGACCCCACTTTTTGCGCCGGCCCGGAGACTACAAGTCAAGAACTCGATACTTACCTTGCAATTTTAATTGTATAAGTTAAAATTGCAAGGATGTATCAACGTAGCGCTTTTACCCAAATAGCCGCCGCTCTGCGCCGCTCCCCCGCCGTAGCCGTGCTCGGCCCACGTCAAGTGGGCAAAACCACCTTGGCTAAGCAACTGGCCGCCATGACCCAACGTAAGTCCGTTTACCTTGACCTGCAAGACGAGCGCGACCGCGCACGTCTTGCAGATCCGAATGTTTTTTTCAAGACGCACCCCGACGCTTTGATCGTGCTGGACGAGGTACAGTACACCCCTGATATTTTTCGCCACCTACGGCCAGAGATTGACCGCGACCGCAGTAAAGGCCGATTTTTACTCTTGGGTTCGGCATCATTTTCCTTGCTTAAACAAAGTGCCGAGTCGTTAGCGGGCCGTCTGGCCACGGTGGAGCTGGGTGGCCTGCTGGTGCAAGAAATAGAGCCAACCTTTGCCCGCCAACAGCAACTGTGGCTGCGTGGTGGGTTTCCAGAAAGCTTTACGTCTTCTACAGACGAGGACTCGTTTGAATGGCGGCTCGACTTTATGCGACTGCTGCTGGAGCGCGACCTGCCGCAGTTTGGCGTGCAGGTAGCCGCCCCGACTTTGCAGCGCTTTTGGCGTATGGTGGCCAACAGCCATAGCCAAATGACCAACATGAGCCAGTTGGCTACCAGCATGGGTATCAGCGTGCCCACCGTGGGGCGCTATATTGACCTGCTGGAGGCCGCCCGCATGCTGCGCCGCTTGCAGCCCATGCACGTCAATCTGAACAAACGCCTGGTCAAAACGCCGAAAACGTACCTGCGCGACTCGGGCCTGCTGCATGCCTTACTGGGCATTAAGAGCGTGGACGATTTGCTGTCCCACCCCATGTTGGGCTACTCGTGGGAAGGCTTTGTACTAGAGCACATCAGCCAGCTCGCGCCGCGCGGCGCAGAGGTGATGTTCTACCGCACCGCCGCCGGTGCAGAGATGGATGTGGTGGTGCAATACGGCAGCCAAACCATCTGCTTTGAAATCAAATCTTCGTCTGCCCCCAAGGTCACGCAAGGCTTTTACAACGCCATGCAAGATCTAAAGCCCACGGCCACCTTCATTGTGGCGCAAGTAGACAAACGCTACGCGTTTTCAGAACAGGTAGAGGTGATTGCGCTCACGAATATTGCGGGTGTGCTGCAGGGCTAGTCATCCCAAAAAGTCAAAGCCGCGTGTGAATGCTACGCGGGCCTGGGTATCAACCGGTGGCTTAATCGACGCACGTTGGTTGTGTAAAAATCCATTTGACATGAAAAACTGGATTTCACACAACACAATACACTGCGTATAGAAAAACGCAATACACTTGCGTGAACATAACGCGAAAAACGTTAAATGGTCGCACGCAACATCAAACTCGCAAGCTCGCTACAGAAGCTTCGCGCCCTGTAACTGGCAGGCAAGGTGGTACTGCGCTCGACCGACCTGACCCGCACCCATATTGAGCGCCTGGTAGCCACAGGCTTTCTGCGCCCCATCGTCAAAGGCTGGTACATGCCCTCGCGGCCAGAGGAGCAGGCTGGCGACACCACCACTTGGTTTGCGTCGATGCGGGACTTCGTGCGGGGCTACTGCGACGCGCGATTCGGTGAGGATTGGCACGTCAATGCCGAGTTGAGCTTGAAGTTGCAGACCGGGGCTACGAGCCTACCCCTACAGATCCAGATCAACAGCCCCGCAGCATCCAACAATAAACTGACCCTTCCCGCTGGAACATCCCTGTTCGACTACAAGGCAAAAGACATCGTCCCCGCGCAACAACGCACCGTCGCCCAAAATCTGCGCGCCATGACACTGGAAGCGGCTCTGGTGCGCGTCACGCCCAACGTCTGGCAGTCCGACCCGCTCACCCTACGCTTAGCCTTGCAGCTGCTCAAAGACAGCTCCGAACTCAACCGCGTGTTGCTGGGTGGAGACCACTCGGTGGTGGCGGGCCGAATTGCCGGTGGATTGCGGGCCGTGGGACGAACCGATCTGGCTGCGGATGTGGTGGCCACCATGCGCTCTGCGGGCTACACGGTAGCAGAGACAAACCCTTTCGCGGCACCGATTGCGCCGACGCGACAACGGCCCGAGTCACCCTATTGCGCGCGCATTCGCGCGATGTGGGAGCACATGCGTCCCCAGGTCCTGCAGGCATGGACCACGCCTACGCGCGCCCTTACCCCGATTGATGAATACTTGGTAGAGGCGGAGGAACGCTACATTACTGATGCATACCACTCGCTTTCCATCGAGGGCTATCAAGTCAACGCCGAGTTGATTGAAAAAATTCGCAATAGCAACTGGCAGCCCGATTCCAACGAGAACGACCAGCGTGACCGCAACGCCCTCGCGGCACGCGGTTATTTCGAGGCCCACCTGGCGGTGCAGGGCAGTATCCGAACGGTCATGACCGGCGCCAATCCCGGCACCACCTTGAAAGTGGATCTTCAAGGCTGGTACCGCGCCATGTGGGCACCCTCGGTCCAGGCTGGCGTGCTTAAACCGCAAGATCTCGCTGGCTGGCGCAATGCGGCGGCGTGCATCAAGAACGCCCGTCACGTACCACTGCCACCCGAGGCGGTGCGCGATGCGATGCCGCTGCTGTTCGAGCTGCTGACCGAGGAGGATGCGCCTGCGGTGCGCACCGTCCTCGGGCACTTCGTGTTTGTCTTTATTCACCCCTATATGGATGGCAACGGTCGGCTCGCACGGTTCATCATGAACCTGTTGCTGGCCGAAGGCGGCTGGCCGTGGACTGTGGTGACGCTGGATGTGCGCAGCGAGTACATGCGGGCACTGGATGCCGCTTCCACAGACCAAGACATCCAGCCGTTCACGCGGCTGCTAAGCAGCATGGTGCAACAGCAGATCCACCACAGGCCCCGGTCACCCCCATAAATAAGCTTGGCAGACCGCGCAGCCCTGTAATGCCTGCGCGCCCATTGACCGACCAGAAGCGATAAATGGGGTGGGAAGTGTCGAATTTGAAGCTGTTCTACCGCGCCATGCTAAAACGCCTGCAACAAGCCGTCATCACCAACCAAAACGTCTTCGACGTGCTGATGGACGCCGTGCGCGTGTGCTCACTCGGGCAGATTACCAATGCGCTGTTTGAGGTGGGTGGGCAGTGTCGGCGCAATATGTAGAATCTTTGGATGGCAAACTGAAGAAGCTTTCTTTATGCTTGGTTCATCTTCCCGCAAACTGCTTCATGTCCACAACAACATCTATCCAGACACCATGGCCTGACTACATATCGTCGCTTGAACCCGATGTGTCTGAAAGCCCAGTATCTGCTGTGCTACCGCAAGATGCTGTAGCACAACACCCCGACCCGCATCTTGCACAGGATAAAGCCCGCTGGAGCGGGCATTGGTTTGGGTGGGCGTTTTCTGGACGACTTTGCGACGTTAAGCTGGTTGTTGAAAAGGTATCTTTGGATGCAGCCACTATCGTCTATTTGGGCGCTACGGCGTCGGGGACAATTTGTGAACGCATACAAGCACACTCCAATGCGAATGAACTCCAAGGCACCCTCACCAGCGGCACGCAGCTTAGTTTTCGCATGAGAAGCGATGGCGTAGTTGAATTCATCTCGCATGCAGAAGGAGTCGTCCGCTATGGCGGAGTGCTCTCGCAAGGAGTACTGCCTAAGCGTGATACTGATCGCATTCCTACGAGGTTTGTTGAGAATAGCAAACACATTTCGTTGGAGGTCGTCATTTACAAGCCTGCTGGCTCAGGTCCTTTTCCGACGCTGATGTTTAACCACGGATCTACCGGTAATGGGAATAGGCCTGCAGAGTTCAAAACGACCTGGACGAATCCTGCGCTGACAAAGTTCTTCACTGACAAAGGCTGGTTGGTGGCTTTCCCGCAGCGCCGTGGACGCGGCAAATCAGATGGCACTTACGACGAGGGCTTTGAGGTGAACCGTGCAACTGGTTATTCGTGCAATCCCAATTTGTCGCTACCTGGGCTGGAACGCGCGCTCGCAGATATGGACGCTGCAACCGACTATCTTTCAACCCGGCCCGATGTAGATAACAAGCGCATGCTGATTGGCGGTGTATCACGCGGCGGCATTGCTTCTGTTGTGTACGCAGGCACGCGGCCCACTCGCTTCACTGGCGTTATCAATTTCGTCGGCGGCTGGGTAGGGGATGACTGCGGAACCGTAGAAGCCATCAATACCGTCAGCTTCAAACGTGGTGCAGCTTTCGCAAAACCCATGCTATGGCTCTACGGTGAAAACGATCCGTTTTACAAAATAGCGCACAGCCGAAAAAACTTCAACGCCTTCATCGCCGCTGGAGGAAAAGGAGTCTTCAAAGTCTTTTCACCCATTGCTGGTCAAAGTGGTCATGGCTTGACTGCGATGCAGGCTTTATGGCAAGCTGACTTGATGACCTATATCGACCAGATTGATCTAAAGTAACTTGGCTGTTGCTGCCACGATTGCAATATCACTTTGTAGATTTTGAATTTGCTTGAATTGCGCGCTCAAGAATCATGCGATCTAACTTGTCTTTGTCACGCGAAGTTTGCTTTGTCTTTAGCAAACCTTCAATATTGAGCGTCCGCACGGGAACACCATCAAAATCGATGGTGACTGCATGCGGCTGCAACGATTCGTAGCTTTCACCGCAGGCATTAAACATCACGTCCACAACAAATGCATCCGCTACACGTATGGTTTCGCCTTCAATAAACCACGCTGGGTCTAAATCTTTGGCGGCCTGATCTGGCAATAGCAATAATGCTCTCTGTGCGCGCTCACCTTGCTCTCGGGTAGGTCGCATGAGTACATCAATATCGGTGGTGCCGCGTTGATAGCCTAATGTGTAGAGGGCATAGCCTCCGATGAGCAGATAGTCCACCTTTTCTTGATGCAGCGCTTTAAGCAATGTCTTTAGATCTTCTACGCTTGCAGGTCTAGCTACTTGGTCAGCTGTGTCACTAGCCAATTGCTCTGGCTTCGAACCGTTTGAGTCAGCTTTATGAGTCATGGGCTAGTTGACTACTTTCCGAAGACGCACATTGCGTGCAATTACCCACACCAAACCAGCTTGTACTTGTGCATCAGCTTCGTCATGGGATTTAAAGCGATAGACACCTTTGCGAATACCCGTACTTGAGAGTACAGCCAAAGATTGCCCTGTAGCTTGATGGATTGCAGCATCGCGCAGGGCTTGCGTACTGGGTTCAGTACTAACTACGGGCATAGAACGTCCAATGTGTCGCATTGTTTTACTTTAACCTAAAGTGCTGATTTTTACCTGCTATTTGCTGAACTAGTTGGGCGATCAGGGTTCGGGCTTCTACATGCATGCCATTTTTACATGCGTCGTTAGTGAAAGAGAGTTTTAAGGCTATATTTTTGATCAACTGCTGAGCCAGTCTTTGCACCAAAGCCACTTGTACTCCACAGTCCTTCGCCTGCCGAGTCCATTCCACAGTGTCTATCACCGAAAAATTAGTCTCCCCACCCACACTCTGCGCCATGTCGGTGTAGCCATACACACTGCCGCACACCAAGTCGTACACTGGCGCTACGCGCATGCCGTTGGCATCTACCAAAACCGACAAATTTTTAGCATGCGCATTGCTGCTGCCAATCAGAGTGTTGAACAGCAACCAGTGCAGCATTTGCACTTGCGCTGCGGCAGGCACGCTGAACAGCTTATGCAATTGGAAAAGTTGGGCGAAGGTGGCGCCGGGTGGGGCGGTGGCGTAATGCGGTTCTTCGTACTTTTGTTCGGGTTGCAGGTTCAGCGTTTGGCATCCGTTTATTTGGTGGATGCGCAGCAAGCCGCCATCGGCTGTCCACCGGCGGTCGTAGCGCTGCACTAGCAACACGGGCTCGGGCAGTTCCAGGTACTGGACGTCGGGCACCGAGAGGCCGATGGCTTTGGCTAGCTGCATGCAGAAAAATACATCAGGGCAATAGATATTCACCAAGCGGGGATTTTTAACACGGTACGTGCCAGAGATGTGGGAAGCTAATTCATGCACGGAAACACCACAGTGCTGCAGCTTGGTATGTTTGACGGGTGGACTGCACATCAATTTAGCCTCTAGCCCAATAGAATATTGCGGTAGCAGCTACTAAATCAATAGTAAAGCTGCCTGAATCGGGTCGCTAACTAGGGTTTCCCCGCCACGAAGCTAGTTATTTACCTCTAGAAACTGGGCATTTCATGCATTGGTCATAAAATTACTGCAAAATAGCACGACCGTTCTTTTTTGTTTTAATGCGTATTGACCATGTCTGACATTCATCTGCTTACCCCATCTGCAAAGCCTGCCACACGCCGTGCGCAAGGTGCCGGGATGGGTGCGGTAAAGAGCGCTGCACCGGGCACTGCAGCTAAGGGGCAGCAAAAGGGCCTGCAAACCAAAGCGACGATTGTGGACGCGGCCCTGGGGCTGGCAACGCAGATTGGCCTGGAGGGTTTGAGCATCGGCGCAGTGGCTGAGGTCACGCAGATGAGCAAGTCGGGTGTGTTTGCGCACTTTGGCTCGCGCGAAGAGCTGCAAATATCTGTCGTGCTTGAATACCATGCGCGCTTTGAGGAAGAGGTGTTTTACCCTGCCCTGCAAGCCCCGCGTGGCCTGCCACGCGTGCGGGCGCTGTTTGCCAACTGGATGCAGCGCACCTCGGTAGAGATTGACTCGGGCTGCATCTACATCAGCGGTGCGGTGGAGTTTGACGACCGGCCCGGCCCGGTGCGCGATGCGATTGCTTCTTCCGTCAAAACCTGGCTGGCCGCCATGCACCGCGCGGTGACGAACGCGCAGGAAGAAGGCCACCTGGATACCCACGCCAATGCCCAGCAAATCTTGTTTGAAATCCACGGCCTGATTTTGGCCCTGCACTACGAAGCGCGATTTTTAAAGACCCCGGGGTCCATGGACCGCGCGATGACTGGTTTTGAGAATATTTTGCAGCGTTATGGGGCTGTAGCCCAAACAAATATTGCGGGAGCAGCTACTAAAAAAGTAGCTGCTTCCAAAGCTTGATGTTTAACAGCTAACTATCATTTTCCACTTTTTGATCTGAAGAGAGAGCACTATGCCCACCTATACCCCACCCCTACGTGACATGCAGTTTGTGATGCATGAAGTGCTTAAAGTGACCGATGACTTTAAAGCCATTCCGAAGTACGCGGAAGCCGACGAGAGCACCATCAACGCGGTGCTGGAAGAGGCTGGCAAGTTCGCCTCTGAGGTGGCTTTCCCACTCAACATCAGTGGCGACCAGGAAGGCTGCACGCTGGACAAGGTCACCCATGAGGTGACGACACCCAAAGGCTTTAAAGAGGCCTATGCCAAATATGTAGAAGGTGGCTGGCCTGCGCTCAGCTGCGACCCCGCCTATGGCGGCCAGGGCCTGCCGCTGGTGGTGAACCAGTGCTTTTATGAAATGCTCAACAGCGCCAACCAAGCCTGGACCATGTACCCGGGCCTGACGCACGGCGCGCATGCCGCACTGCACAGCCACGGCACCGAAGAGCAAAAGCAAACGTACCTGCACAAAATGACCAGCGGCGAATGGACCGGCACCATGTGCCTGACCGAGCCACACTGCGGCACCGACCTGGGCCTGATGCGCACCAAGGCCGAGGCCCTGCCCGACGGCACCTACAAAATCACCGGCAACAAGATCTTCATCAGCGCAGGTGAACACGACATGGCGGGTAACATCATTCACCTGGTGCTGGCACGCCTGACTGACGCGCCTCCCGGTATCAAGGGCGTGAGCTTGTTTATCGTGCCTAAATTCATGGTGAACAAAGACGGCTCTCTGGGCGCGCGCAACGGCATTTACTGCGGCGGCCTCGAGCACAAGATGGGCATCAATGGCAATGCCACCGCGCAGATCGTCATTGACGGCGCGATTGGCACCTTGGTGGGCCAGCCCAACAAAGGCATGCAAGGCATGTTTGTGATGATGAATGCTGCACGCTTGGGCGTGGGCAACCAGTCGCTGGGTCTGACCGAAGTGGCTTACCAAAACGCACTGGCCTACGCTAAAGACCGTATCCAGATGCGATCACTGTCAGGCCCCAAGGCCAAAGACAAGCCGGCGGATCCGATCATCGTGCACCCTGATGTGCGCAAGATGCTGCTGACCGCCAAGGCCTATGCCGAAGGTGGCCGTGCACTGGCTACTTACTGCGCTGTGCTTCTGGACAAAGAGCACAGCCACCCGGATGAAAAAGTGCGTAAAGACAGCGGCGAAATGCTCTCTTTGCTGACCCCTATCGTCAAAGCTTTCATCACCGACAACGGCCACATCTCCACCAACATGTGCATGCAGGTGTTTGGCGGCCACGGTTTTATCAAAGAGTGGGGCATGGAGCAGTATGTGCGCGACAACCGCATCAACATGATCTACGAAGGCACCAACACCATCCAGTCGCTCGACCTGCTGGGCCGCAAAGTGCTGGGTAACAACGGCGCTACGCTGGCCAAGTTTGGCAAGCTGATTGGCAAGTTGGTAGAAGAAGAAGGCGTTAACGAGAAGATGGCCGAGTTCATCACACCGATTGCCATTTTGGGCGAGCAGATGACCAAGTTCACTACCGAGCTGGGCTTTAAGGGCTTTCAAAACCCTGATGAAGTAGGCGCAGCGGCGGTAGACTACCTGCGCGTAGCGGGGCACTTGGTGTTTGGTTACTTCTGGGCACGCATGGCGCAAACCGCTTTGCAACAAATCGAGAAACAAAGCGCCACAGACGGCGCGGGCAACGCCGAGCAGTTTTATGTAGCCAAGCTGCAAACCGCACGCTTTTACTTTGCCAAGTTGTTCCCCGAGACCGCTACCCTCATGCGCACGGCACGTTCTGGCAGCAAGGTGCTGATGGACACCGACGCCGTCTTCGCGTAAAACCTCGGTGGTGCCTAGTAGGCGCAACCCTCTTTCATACTTTTATCAACTGGAGTTATTATGAAAAAATTGCATTCCTTGGGTTTCTTTGCAGCTGCTGCGCTGGTGTCAACATTGGCTTTGGCACAAAACACCCCGGTGGGCAAGTGGCACACGGTGGACGATAAAACCAAAGAGATCAAGTCTGAGATCACCATCACCGAGTCTGGTGGTGCGCTGAGCGGCAAGGTCAGCCAAATCCTGCGCAAAGATGCCAAGCCTGCTGCTGTGTGCGAAGAGTGCAAAGACGCACGCAAAGGCAAGCCCATGCTTGGCCTGGAAATTATTCGCGGTGCCAAGAAAGAAGCCGACGCTGATGTGTGGGTGGGCGGCAAGATTCTAGACCCTGAAAACGGCAAAGAATACACCCTCAAAATGACTCCCGAAGACGGTGGCAAAAAACTCGCCGTGCGCGGCAGTATTGGCCCCTTTGGTCGTACCCAGACCTGGGTGCGCGTGGAGTAACGCTGCGCCGTTCACCCTGAGCTTGTCGTTAGGGTTGTTTATTTTTTGTAAATGGGCTTCGACAAGCTCAGCCCGAACGGAGTAATGAATGTCCAGATTCCAAGTTAAAAAAGTCGCCGTGCTCGGCGCAGGTGTGATGGGTGCGCAGATTGCTGCGCATTTAGTCAACGTCAAAGTGCCAGTTGTTTTGTTTGACCTGCCTGCCAAAGACGGCGCCAAGAACGGCATCGTCACCAAAGCAGTGGAGAGGCTGAAGAAATTAAAGCCTTCGCCCCTCGGTATCCCCGAGGACGCAGCGCTGATCCAGCAAGCCAACTACGAAGAGCACCTGGAGCTGCTGCGCGGCTGCGACCTCATCATCGAGGCGATTGCAGAGCGCATGGACTGGAAGCTAGACTTGTACAAAAAAATAGCGCCCTATGTGAATGCTGATGCCATCGTGGCGTCCAACACCTCGGGCCTGTCGATTACCAAGCTGAGCGAGGCGCTGCCTGAGAACATCAAGCCACGCTTTTGCGGCATTCACTTTTTCAACCCACCGCGCTACATGTATTTGGTGGAGCTGATCAACACACCTACGACCCAGCCCGTAGTGCTCGACCAACTGGAAGCGTTTGTCACCAGTGGTTTGGGCAAGGGTGTGGTACGCGCCAAAGACACGCCTAACTTTATTGCCAACCGCGTAGGCATCGCCGGCATGCTGGGCGTGATGAAGCAGGTAGAAAACTTTGGCCTCACCTACGACGTGGTAGACGACCTGACTGGCAAAAAGCTGGGCCGCGCCAGCAGCGGCACCTTCCGCACGGCAGACGTGGTGGGCCTGGACACCATGGGCCATGTGATCAAGACCCTGCAAGACAATTTAAGCGAAGCGACCGATCCCTTCTACGGCAACTTTGCCACACCACCCGTACTCAAGGGCTTGCTGGAAGCGGGCGCATTGGGGCAAAAAACTGGTGCCGGGTTTTACAAAAAAGTAGGCCGCGATATTTTGCGCTTTGACGCAGACAAAAAAGACTATGTAGCGGGTGGCGAGAAGGCTGACGAAGTGTATGGCCGCATGTTGAAGAAGCCTGCGGCTGAACGCCTGAAACTTTTGCGCAATGCCGAAGGCAAGCAAGGCCAGTTTTTGTGGGCCATCTTGCGCGACGGCTTTCACTACGCCGCGGTTCATTTGGAAAGCATTGCCGAGACCGCACGCGATGTGGACTTGGCCATGCGTTGGGGTTTTGGTTTGAAGCAAGGCCCGTTTGAGCTGTGGCAAGAAGCCGGTTGGCTGGAAGTTGCCAAGATGGTGCAAGAAGACATTGATGCAGGCAAAGCCCTGTGCAAGGCGCCACTGCCTAGCTGGGTGTACAAAGGCCCCGTGGCTGAAGCAGGCGGCGTGCATACCAAAGACGGTTCGTGGAACCCCGCGACGAAAACGTTTGTGCCCCGCCACAACCTGCCCGCGTACGAGCGCCAGCACTTCCCTGAGAACGTGTCGGGCTTTGCACAAGGCATTGGCGCGGCTGCTTTTGAGACTGCTGGCACAACCCTGTTTGAAGACGCGGCCATTCGCCTGTGGACTTTGGACGCAGATGCCAATCGCGCAGCAGGCACAGGCGTCGTCATCGCCAGTATTAAAACCAAAATGCATGTCATCAGCATGGACGTGATGGCAGGGCTTGAAAAGGCCGTGGAGCTCGCAGAGGCCGACTACCAGGGCGTGGTCATCTGGTCGGGCGACGAGCCCTTTTGCGCGGGTGCCGACCTGCAAGGCATGCTCCCCGCCTTCATGAGTGGCGGCGTGAGCTTGCTCAGCGAGGCGATGCAGGAAGTGCAGCGTGTGATGCTGCGCCTGCGCTACGCCAACGTGCCCGTGGTCAGCGCCGTGCGCGGCTTGGCGCTGGGCGGAGGTTGCGAACTGGCGGTGTATTCTGCCAAGCGCGCCGTAGCGATGGAGAGCTATATCGGCCTGGTAGAAGTGGGCGTGGGCCTGGTGCCTGGCGCCGGTGGCCTCACCTACATCGCGCGCCGCGCGGCGGAAAACATGGCCAGCAGCAATGGCAAAGATCTATTGCCCTTCCTCACCGAAGGTTTTACAAATGCCGCCATGGCCAAGGTAGGCACCAGCGCCATCGAGTCGCGCAAGCTAGGCTACCTGCTGTGGACGGACGTGATTGTGCCCAACAAAGACGAGCTGCTGTTTGTGGCCATCAACGAAGCGAAGGCGCTTGCTGCCTCTGGCTACCGCGCCCCTTTGAAGCGCCAGTTCCCGGTAGCAGGCCGCAACGGCAAGGCCACCATCACCGGCTCCCTCATCAACATGCGCGACGGCGGCTTTATCAGCCAGCATGACTTTCATATTGCGACCTTGATTGCCAACGTAGTCTGCGGAGGCGATGTCGAGGCAGGCACGATGGTCACCGAAGAGTATTTGATGACCCTGGAGCGACAGGCCTTCACCAGTTTGCTGACGATGGCTAAGACGCAGGAGCGGATTATGGGGATGCTCTCTACTGGGAAACCTGTGCGCAACTAAATTCCAGGTAACGCAAAAAACGCTAAAAAATCGCAAAAATCGCAAAACAAGAAAAGCCAATCTATTTTTCTAAATTATTTTTAGCGTTTTTTGCGTTATTTTTGCGTTTTTAGCGATACATGAAACCTCCAATGCAAACCACTCACCCCAACCGCCTACAACGCCAGCTCAGCCGCATGAACGAAGTACCCGCGTACTTCCGTCCCTGGTTTCAGTCTGTGGTGCTAGGCCGTGCCGTGCCCTATACCGGCACCTCCAAGCTGCGCTACGAAGTCATGTCGCCTGAGCAGGTGGTTATCAGCGTAGCTAACCGCCACCGCGTGCAAAACCATATCGAAGGCGTGCATGCCGTGGCTACCACGCTAGCGGCCGAGACGGCCACTGGTATGGTGATGGGCATGAACGTGCGCGACGACTGTGTGCCTGTCGTCAAGGACATGCGCGTGCAGTTTAAAAAGCGCGGCATGGGTGCCATGCGCGCTGTAGCCACACTCACACCCGAGCAGCGCGCCTTGATGCAGACGACGGACAAAGGCGAAGTGACGGTGGCTGTGGTGGTTACGGATGAATCGGGCAACCAGCCTGTGGAATGCGAATTTATCTGGGCTTGGATTCCTACTAAGCGACCGGAAAAAGTTGCTGCTTGAGGAGGCATATGGATTTATTTGTTTTGGATGCCCTCACCCCGGCCCTCTCCCGCAGGCGGGAGAGGGAGCTAGATAGTCTGGGAACTACTTCGGTGGCCCTCACCCCAGCCCTCTCCCGCGTGCGGGAGAGGGAGCAAGACATTACGTTGCGCACAAAACGTATTACTCACTCGGTTTAAAGGAATCTCACCATGACCAAACAAGTTCAAGAAGCCTATATCGTCGCTGCTACGCGCACGCCGATTGGCCGTTCGCACAAAGGCTTTTTCCGCAACACGCGGCCGGACGATTTGCTGGCTGCGGTTTTAAAAAGCGCCCTGGCGCAAGTACCCGGCCTGGACCCCGCCACCATTGAAGACGTGATCTGCGGCTGCGCCATCCCTGAGGCGCAGCAGGGCCTGAACGTGGCGCGCATTGGTGCGGTGCTGGCGGGCCTGCCCAAGAGTGTGGGCGGCATTACCGTGAACCGTTTTTGCGCATCGGGTATCAGCGCGGTGCAAATGGCGGCGGATCGTATTCGCGTGGGCGAGGCGGACGTGATGATTGCTGCGGGTACCGAGAGCATGAGCATGGTGCCCATGATGGGCAACTCGCCATCGCTGTCGCCCGCTGTGTTTGCCGACACCAATAACATCGACAACTACGGCATCGCCTACGGCATGGGCCTCACGGCCGAGAAGGTGGCCACGCAGTGGAAGATCAGCCGCGAAGCGCAGGACGAGTTTGCCTATAACTCGCACATGAAGGCCCTGGCTGCCATGAAGGCAGGCCACTTTTCCAATGAAATGACGGCGGTGGAAGTGACCGAGCGCAGCGTTGATTTAGATACCGCAGAAGTCAGCACCAAAACCCGCAGCGTGAACCTGGACGAAGGCGCACGGCCCGACACCACCGTAGAAGGCTTGGGCAAACTCAAGGCCGTGTTCTCCGCACGCGGCTCGGTCACGGCAGGCAATAGCAGCCAAACATCGGACGGCGCAGGCGCCTTGATCTTGGTGAGCGAAGCAGCACTCAAACGCTACAACCTCACACCGCTGGCCAAGTTCAGCAGCTATGCCAGCCGTGGCGTGCCACCGCACATCATGGGCATTGGCCCGATAGAGGCGATACCCGCTGCGCTCAAGTACGCAGGTCTCAAGCACCAAGACATCGACTGGTTTGAACTGAACGAAGCTTTTGCGGCGCAGTCGCTGGCTGTGATCAACACGCTGGGGTTAGACCCATCGAAAGTCAACCCCATGGGCGGCGCGATTGCACTGGGTCACCCACTGGGCGCTACCGGCGCTATCCGCGCGGCCACTGTAATCCACGCGCTGCAACGCAATAAACTGAAATACGGCATGGTGACCATGTGCGTAGGTATGGGGCAAGGCGCAGCGGGGATTTTTGAGCGGGTATAGTCGCCTAGAGCACATTTCACTTGTGTTTTAGCGTTGCAGCCCTTTAGAATGATGCGGGAGTAGCTACGTAATATGTAGCATTTACTTCACCCATAGCATTACAGCCATGCCCACCCCATTTGATTTAGACCAGGCCGTCGCCTTGCACAGCAGCGCGGCGGGCCGCTACACAGGTGCTACGCAAGCCGCGTGGCAAAACATGGTGGGGCCGTTTGGCGGCATTACCGCAGCCAATATGGTGCAAGCCGTTATGCAACACCCGCAGTTGCTGGGCCTACCCATTTCTCTTACCGTCAACTTCTGCGCAGGCGTAGCCGAGGGAGCGTTTGACATCGTGGCGCGCCCCGTGCGCACCAACCGCTCTACACAGCACTGGATGGTAGAGATGCTGCAAGGCGGCGAGGTGGTGACGACCGCCACCTTGGTCACCGCCGCCCGCCGCAGCACCTGGAGCAGTGACGAAACCGCCATGCCCACCGTGCCCGCACCCGAGGCCTTAGAGCGCGCCAAGCCCCTGCCTTTTCCCTGGGTGCAGCGCTTTGACATGCGCCCCATCACGGGCGACTTGCCCAGGGTGTGGGACGGACGCGAGTCTGACACCCTCTCACGTCTGTGGGCGCGCGATGCGCAGGAGCGTCCGCTGGATTTTGCATCCTTAACGACCATTTCAGACCTGTTCTTCCCCCGCGTGTTTTTTCGCCGCGCCACGCGGGTGCCGATTGGCACGGTGTCGATGACGGTGTACTTCCACGCAGGGCAGGCCGAGCTGGATGCGGTAGGCAGCGGCTATTTGCTAGGTCAGGCCAGAGCGCAGCGTTTTTTCAATGGATTTTTTGACCACAGCGCGCAATTGTGGTCGCAAGCTGGCACACTGCTAGCCACCACACACCAAGTCGTCTACTACAAGGAATAAACCGCTATGCCCTCTAGCGCAAACCCCAGCCCGCCCAGCAAAGGCGTATGTTTGGTGATTGGCGCAGGCGATGCCACCGGCGGCGCTGTGGCGCGGCGCTTTGCACGCGAGGGCTACATTGCCTGCGTGACGCGCCGCAGCCTGGAAAAACTGCACCCCCTCAAAGCGCAGATCGAATCCGCAGGCGGTGTGTGCTACGCTTTTGGCAGCGACGCGCGGGTAGAGGAAGAAGTGGTGGCGTTGGTAGAAAAAATTGAAACCGAGATAGCGCCTATCCAGGTGATGGTGTTCAACATCGGTGCCAATTCGCCGAACAGCATCCTCACCGAGACCGCGCGCCGCTACACCAAGATGTGGGAGATGGCCTGCCTGGCCGGGTTTTTAACGGGGCGTGAGGTGGCTAAACGCATGGTGGCGCGGGGGGATGCGTCGTCCGGTAGTACACAAGGTGTTCAACACAAGGGCACCATCATCTTCACAGGTGCCACCGCATCGCTACGCGGCAGCGCAGGCTTTGCAGGCTTCTCCGGCGGCAAGATGGCGCTGCGCGCGTTGGCGCAAAGCATGGCCCGCGAGCTGGGGCCCATGGGCGTGCATGTAGCGCACCCCATCATCGACGGCGCGATAGACACCGAATTTATCCGCACCCAATTCCCCCAGCGCTATGCCATGAAAGATCAAGACGGCATCGTCAACCCCGAGCATATTGCGGACGCGTATTGGATGCTGCATAACCAACCGCGCGATGCATGGACGCATGAGCTTGATTTGCGTCCATACATGGAGAAATTTTGACGCCATGTTTTTCACGATGCATCATTGCGCTATCACGTTCGTACAGGCGCTGGGTTACACCTCGTGGAATCGGGGCAGTGGCGCGCTCAGCTCCGCGGCTGTCCCCCGTTGCGGCCTAGGGCCGCTGCCTCCTCCTTTATGCCGCTGCGCTGAGCGCACCACTGCCCCGATCTTGCAAACTTGGCTGGCGTTTGGCCGTTGCACCCTCACACGCCCCAAGACGCAGCATTCAGCAACACTCACTAGGACATAAAGATGACAAAGACCTTCGACTACTACTTCGACTTCGGCAGCCCCGCCTCGTACCTCGCCTTCACCCAGCTAAACAAACTGTCAGCAGAGACAGGCGCAACCACCGTCTACAAACCCATGCTACTCGGCGGCGTGTTCCAAGCCACGGGCAACCACTCGCCCGCCACCATCCCCGCCAAAGGCAAATACACCTTCAAAGACTTTGCGCGCTTTGCAAAGCGATACAACGTACCGCTTAACTCGAACCCGCACTTCCCCATCAACACCCTCATGCTCATGCGCGGTGCGATAGGTTTGCAGCTGACGGATGCCGCGCGCTTTATCCCCTATTGCACGGCGGTGTACCACGCCATCTGGGTAGATTCACTCAACCTGAACGACCCCGCCACCGTAAGCCAAGCACTGGCCAAAGCAGGCTTTGACCCCATGGCCATGGTGGCGCTGGCCAATGCGCAAAGCACCAAAGATGCACTCAAGGCTGCGACTGAAGAGGCAGTAGCACGCGGGGTGTTCGGCGCACCCACCTTCTTTGTAGGCGAGCAGATGTTCTGGGGCCAAGACCGCATTGACTTTGTGCGCGAAGCCCTCACGACCTGAGATCTGACACCTAAAACCTGTCTTCCTGAATCCTGTATCCTTTTTATCCTGAGAGAACCCCATGAGCGACATCCTCACCCACACCGAAGCAGGCGTGTGCACCATCACCATCAACCGTGCAGCCAAAAAGAACTCCCTTACCGCGGCCATGTACCAAAGCATGGCCGACGCACTGGCCGCAGCCAAAGACGATGCCGCCATCCGCGTAGTCGTCTTCCAGGGTCACGAGGCAGTGTTCAGCGCTGGCAACGACATTGCAGATTTTTTAAACAATCCGCCCTCCAACGCCGAGAGCCCGGTGTTCAAGTTCTTGCACGCCATCGCCGCCTTCCCCAAGCCTTTGATCGCCGCTGTCTGCGGCCCGGCCGTGGGCGTGGGCACCACCATGCTGTTCCATTGCGATTTGGTGTACGCAGGCGACAACGCGGCGTTTTCCATGCCCTTCGTCAACTTGGGGCTGTGCCCCGAGGCAGCGTCGAGCCTTTTGGTGCCGCAAATGATGGGCTACCACCGCGCAGCCGAAGCGCTGCTGTTAGGCGAACCCTTCATGGCCGAGGCCGCGCTGGAGGTAGGCCTGGTCAACCGCGTGCTGCCGCCGCTGGAGGCCAATAACTACGCGCAAAGTACCGCACGCAAGCTAGCCGCCAAACCCATCACTGCGCTGGTGGAAACCAAGCGCCTCCTCAAAAAGCACAACAGCACCGCCGTGCTGCAAGCCATGGCCGAGGAAAGTGTGAGCTTTGGCCGCATGCTTAAAGAGCCCGCCGCGCGCGAGGCCTTTGGCGCTTTCATGGAAAAGCGCAAACCAGATTTCTCTAAGGTATAACCCTTGAGATAGCATTTCGCAACGCTTGTGTGATTGCGAAACACGGGCAAAGTTGCTATTGTGGGGCTCTGTATGCAGACCCCACTTCCTCCCCCCAAATCGTCCCGCTACCGAAGCGCCTTCGCTGCCGGTTTATTTAAAACCAAAACCATCATCGTCACCGGCGGCGGCTCGGGTATTGGGCGCTGCACGGCGCACGAACTGGCCGCGCTGGGCGCGCAGGTGGTACTGGTGGGGCGCAAGCTGGGAAAGCTGCAAAGCGTGGCAGAGGAAATTATTGCCGATGGCTGGCAGGCGCAGTTTCACAGTTGCGATATTCGCGATGAAGCAGCGGTCAAAACACTGGTAACCGCCGTGGTGGCTACACACGGGCGCATTGACGGGCTGGTGAACAACGCGGGCGGGCAGTACATTACGCCGCTGCACGCCATCAGCGCCAAGGGCTGGGAGGCGGTGGTGAACACCAATTTAACGGGCGGCTTTTTGATGGCGCGTGAATGCTATGTGCAGAGCATGCAGACACACGGCGGCGCGGTGGTCAACATCGTGGCCGACATCTGGGGCTCGATGCCCAATATGGGGCACAGCGGCGCGGCGCGGGCGGGTATGCTGTCGCTTACCGAGACCATGGCGCTGGAGTGGGCGCCCATCCGCGCCAACGCCGTGGCCCCGGGCTTTATCGCCACCAGCGGCATGGACAAATACCCCAGCATCATGAGCCCCTTGATTCGCCGCATCCACGAAGACGTGCCCTTGCAGCGCCTGGGCACCGAGAGCGAGGTGGCCAGCGCCATTTGCTACCTGCTCTCGAGCGCAGCCGCGTTTGTGAGCGGTGCCTGCCTGAAGATCGACGGCGCAGCGCCCACTGCACGCCGTCACTGGCCGCTGGTGGGTATGGGCGGCAGCAACGAAAAGTTTGACGGCTTTCATTTGGCGCAGACACCCAAGGTGTTGCAAAAAGGATCGATGATCACCGACAACCGCATGGCGCGTGGGTTTACACGCTGGATGCAGCAAAAATGGATACGTAAAAATACCAGTTAGTTCGCAGCAGGCCTCCGTAAAATTGAAGTGGTAACTTTTTTGGGAACTGTATGAAAAAAATCTGGGTTTTAACTTTGGCCGTCGCCGCTGCTGCTGCCTTCCCTTTGCAAGCCTTTGCGCAAGCCTGGCCTACCAAGCAGCCGATTAAATTGGTGGTGGTGTTCCCGCCCGGCGGCTCGACCGACCAGGTAGGCCGCATCTTGGCGCAGCAACTGCAAACCCAACTAGGCCAAAGCGTGGTGGTAGAAAACAAAGGTGGCGCATCCGGCGCGATTGGCACCGCCCTAGTGGCGCAGGCCGCAGCGGACGGCTACACCTACGCGGTGGTGTTTGACACGCATGCGGTCAACCCCGCGCTGATCCCCAACATCAGCTTTGACACCCGCAAAGACCTCGAACCCATCGCCCTGATAGGCACCGCCGCGATGGTGCTGGCCACCCACGTAGGCAGTGAATACAAAACCTTTGCCGATGTGCTGGCCGCGGCCAAGGCCAAGAAAAACGTCAGCTACGGCACCATCGGCAGCGGCTCGCTAGGCCACCTGGCCATGGCCTTGATTGGCAAAAACAACGGCCTAGACTGGCAGCATATCCCCTACAAAGGCGGCGGCCCGCTGATGAACGATGCCGTTGCAGGCCATGTGCCCTTGTCCATCGGCTCGGTCTTCGTCACCAAGCCGCACATCGACAGCGGCCGCATGCGCCCCTTGGTCGTCACCACCAGCAAGCGCAGCCCTGATTTGCCCAACGTGCCGACCATGGCCGAGAGCGGCATCACCGGTTTTGACGCACCGGCTTGGTGGGCGATTTTGGCTCCAGCTAAAACGCCATCCGAAATTTTGAAGCGCATGAACGAAGAAGTGAACAAGGCTTTGAAGACGCCAGACCTGGCCAAGAAGCTGGACGCGCAGGGCATCGACATCGTCGGCGGCACCGCTGAGGTAGCGCGCACGTACATTGGCAAGCAGATGGATATTTGGGCTAAGGTGGTGAAGGACAACAACATCAAGGCAGATTAAGTGGCTTTGGTTTGTCCGCGCTGTCTCCAGCGAGGCTGGGCACAGGCTGGGCACAGGCTGGGCACAGCCCAAGGCCGCATAAAATACCAGCCCTATTGGCAGTCTTTTTTCTGTACTGGAGATTACTTTGAAAATTACCCCATTGAGCCCGCATTTTGGCGTGCAAATCGAAGACGTAGCGCTGGGAAAGCTCAGTGACCCAGAGTTCGCGCAGATTAAAGCTGCATGGCACGCCCACCGTGGTTTGGTAGCCTTTACCCGCGCTTTTGTGTCGGATGACGATTTACTGATTTTCTCCAAGCGCCTGGGCAAGCTGGACTCTCCCCCCAACCAGGAACACGGCCGCCAGTCACCCGAGGGTTACCCACAGATTTACGTGGTGTCTAACGTGAAGGACGGTGCAGGCAAACCGATTGGCGCATTAGGTGACGGCGAGGCCGTGTGGCACACCGACATGAGCTACGAGGCCATGCCGCCGCTGGCATCGATGTTGACCGCCTTGGAGATTCCCAACACAGGGGGAAGCACCTGGTTTTGCGACATGATCGGTATCTACCAAGACCTGCCCAAGGAACTGCGTGAGCGCCTGCTGGGTTTGCAAATCAAGCACGACGGCACGTACAACTCGGGTGGCTACCTGCGCGCTGGCGTAACTGCTACTGACGACCCGAGTTTGGCGCCTGGCACCTTGCATCCCGCCGTGACCTTGCTGCCTGAAATGCAGGCCGCTGCGCTGTACCTGGGCCGCAGGCGCATGGCCTATGTCTCGGGGCTAAGCCGTGCCGATAGCGAGGCGCTGCTCGATACGCTGTGGCAGCATACCGAGCAGTCTGCACGCATCTACAAGCACCAATGGCAATTGGGTGACCTGGTGCTGTGGGACAACCGCTGCACCATGCACCGGCGTGACCCGTTTCCTGCAGACCAGCGCCGCGTCATGCACCGTACCCAAGTGGCTGGCCAAGCGCGGCCGCGGGCATATCAGGCGGCCTAACGGTACAGGATTGAATCAAAAGGCCTGGGCAGTGCAGGCCTGAGCCGCACAGGGCGATCAGTCCGCTTTGATGCTGCGGTCTTTCACCAACTTTTCCCACTGCACCAGCTCTTTCTTGACCACCGCATCGAGTTGGGCGGGGGTGCCGCCCACGCCTACTGCGCCCTGGAGCAGCAGCTTTTCTTTGATCTCGGGTGTGGCCACCACTTTGGCCAGCTCAGTTTGCAGCCTTTGCACAACTGCTGCAGGCGTGCCTTGGGGTGCGAACATGGCGTACCACGAATCCACCTCGTAGTCTTTGAGTTTTAAAGCCTCGGCCACCGTCGGTACGTCGGGAAAGCTAGGATTTCGCATTTTGGTCGTGACCGCTAACGGCTTGACGCGCCCGGCCTTGGCCTGTGTGGCTACGGCCGGGATAGACACAATGCCCAGGTCCAGCTGCCCGGCCATGACATCGGTTACCGCAGGGCCACCGCCACGGTAGGGGATGTGCACCATGTAAACCCCTGTCATTTGCTTGATCATCTCGCCCGCAATATGGGAGGGCGAGCCGTTGCCGACGGACGAAAAACTCAAACGCCCTACGTTAGCGCGAGCGTAAGTGATCATCTCTGGCAGGGTATTGAATGGGGCGTTGGGGCTGGCAAAAATCATTTGCGGCAAACTGGCCACCATCGAGATCGATGCAAAATCGCGCTCCACGTCGTAGTTGACTTTGAACACCTTGGGGTTGATGGTGTGCGAGGACAAAGTAAACAAGATGCTGTAGCCATCTGCCGGGGCTTTGGCAACCAGTTCAGTGCCTAACGAACCACCAGCACCGCCCCGGTTGTCAATGATGATGGGCTGGCCCAAGGCGCGCGACAACGGCTCTTGCACGATACGGGCGATGACATCGGTGCCACCACCAGGTGGGTAGGGCACCACAAAGCGAATCGGTTTGGTAGGGAATGTTTGCGCAGCCAAGCCGCCGGTCAGAGCCGATAAACCCAAAATTGCGACCAGTTGGAGCCATTGTTTTCTGTTCATGGAGTGTTTCTTGAAGTTAGTAATTGCAGGGGCGTTTGGGTGTCAGCACACGGCACACCTTAGCGCTTGAATTTGCCGTCGTGGCCGATGATGCTCATGTCTACAAAGCTCAAGCCAGTGTGGTTAGCAGGGCTAAACGATAAAGTTAAACCGCCCAGGTCTACTCGAAGCATGCTGTCCAGGGCATTGATGAGGCTGGCACGGGTGGGCGTGCCCTTGATGGACTGCAATGCCGCCACCAGAACTTTAGCGGCCGCAAAGCCCTCAATGGTTGCGGGCGACACATCCACCTTGCGCGCCTTGGCAAGATCCAACAGCTCATTGATGATGGGCAAAGCGGAGGCGTTCTCACCCGGAAACACCTGCGTGACCATCACGCCGCGAGCGTGGGAGCCTAGCGCTTTGATAAAGCCTGTAGAGGCGCAGTTAGACAAGGTGATGATTTGACTTTTGACGCCTGCAGCCCGCAGCTCCTGCACTGCCCTGGCGGTGGTAGCGGGGGCCTCAATAATCAAAATGGCTTGGGGGTTGAGGGCCACCGCTTTGGCGACGGCGGCCGCAAAATCGGCCTTGGTTTTGTCCACTTTTTCGACGAACACAGGTTTTATTTTGGCAGCGACAAAACCCTTATCAGCACCAGCGAGACCATCCTTGCCAAAACCATCATCCCGGTATATGACAGCGATTTTGTCAACGCTGGTCGAGGCCAATTGCAAAATGCCTTTGCGGGCCTCACTTTGGTAAGTGGCGCGCACGTTAAATACGTAGCGATTGACGGGATCGTGCAGGCTCATGGCGCCTGTGGAGGGCGCAACCAAAGCGACCTGATTTTGCGCCAATACAGGCAGCAAGGCCTCGGTCTGCGAAGTCCCCCGACTCAAGAACAGCGCTAGTACATTTTTCTTCTCTGTCAATTCTTTGGCGTTTTGCACTGCCAGCGCTGCATCAAACTTGTCGTCCATGCTGACCAGCTTTAACTGCGCGCCTCTGATGCCACCATTTTTGTTGATAGCGTCAAAATACAAATTGGCACCTTCGTTGATTTCTTTCATGGCTGCTGCCGCAGGGCCTGTGAACCCCGCAGTTTGTCCAATCAAAATCTCTGCCTGCGTCACGGTTGTAATCAAAAGACCTTGCGTAAAAACGAGCGCCATTGCAAGGAAGTGCGCGGTGATTTTCAGTCTCATTTATCAGTCTTTTTCACGAGTTGAGGTGGTCAAATCATACCTATAAATAGCTGTACAACATAAGCACTCATCCAGGCGTGAATGCTATTCTGGAGAAACGCCCAAAGCCACCAAAAACCGGGCCACCATATTGTAGGTGGCAATCGCGCTGGTCAGCTCCACAATCTGCGTCGTATTAAAGTGCTTTTGCAGTGCAGCGAAGGTGCTGTCGGCAACTTTCACATGCAGCGTCATCTCGCTGGCGTATTGAATTACTATGTTTTCTATAGCTGCTCCCGCGATATTTAATTGCGCTAGAGGTTTATTCTCTTTAATAAATGGGGCTACATGGGCGTTCAAGGC
>JANMTF010000388.1:0-40121 GCA_031390175.1 Polaromonas sp. | reverse complement strand
ACGCAGGCGCGAAAGTGCCAGCGAGAGGCGGTCTTTTTCCAGGCGCTGGGGTGCGTCGTTGGGCGGGTAGCCCTGCATGGTGGCGTAAATGCAAGCGCCAATGGCGTAGATGTCAGTCCAAGGGCCCATCGACGAGTCGCGTCGGTACATCTCGGGCGCAGCAAAGCCGGGCGTGTACATGGGGCGGATAAAGTTACCTTCTTTGGACAGCACTTCGCGTGCCGCGCCAAAGTCGATCAGCACGGCTTTATTCTCGTCAGTGACAAAAAGGTTGGCCGGTTTGATATCCAAGTGCAGCATTTTGTGCTGGTGCACGATGCGCAGGCCGCGCAAAATCTCGTCAAACAGGCTGCGGATGGTCGATTCGCGGAAGACTTTTTGTTTCTTCAGCTCGCGGGCCGTGATGATGAAGTCTTGCAGAGTGGCACCCTCCAGGTAGTTCATCACCATGTAGACGGTTTCGTTCTCACGAAAGAAGTTCAGCACACTCACTACCGAGGGATGGGAGATTTGCGCCAATGAGCGGCCTTCTTCAAAAAAGCTTTTCAGGCCCAGCCGGTAGAGAGACAATTTGTCGGGCTGCACTTGGGGCAGCAGCTCGCCAGGGGCGCGGGTGGCGAGCGACGAGGGCAGGTATTCTTTGACGGCGATCTGCTGGCCTTCGTTGTCCACAGCCAGATACACCACGCCGAAACCGCCCGAAGACACCTTGCGCACAACGCGGTAACCGCCGATGACGGTGTCAGGTGGAAGGGATGCGGGCTTAACCTTTGACATAATCGCTGATAACGCTTCAATCTGTTTCTAAGCCTTTGGAATCAACCAAAGACTGTACAACGCGCTTTATTGCCTTACAAATGTTTGTTTTGATGGGTAGGAACCGAACTTATGCCAGTTTACAGCATGACGGGCTATGCCAGCGTGCAATCGCCCAACACATCCGCCGATCCGTCCGATAGCGCCCACGCTGTGGCGGACAGCCCACGCATTGGGCTGGAGATTCGCGCCGTCAACAGCCGATTTTTAGACCTGAGCTTCAAACTCTCTGACGAGCTACGCCACTGCGAGCCCGCTCTGCGCGAGCTGCTGACCCTGGGCCTCAAGCGCGGCAAAGTAGAGCTGCGCGCGTTTGTGAGCGCGGCCAAAGACAGCGCCAGCCAACCCCCCAGCGCTGCCTTGCTGCAGCGCCTGAACCAGATTCAAGACAACGTGCTGGCCTGGCTGCCCAGCGCCCGCCCTCTGAGCGTGGCCGACGTGATGCGCTTGGCCACCAACGACCACGGCCCCTCTGGCAGCGAAACTGGCTTGGCCGAACAGGTGCTACCCCTGGCCAAGCAAGCCTTGGCTGAGCTGATGGCCTCCCGCGAGCGCGAGGGCGCGCGCCTGACCGAAATGCTGCTGGGCCACACCGCCCAACTGCGCGAATTGACCTTGGTCGCCACCCCACTCATCCCCCAACTGGTAGAGCAGCAAAAGCAAAAGTTTATCGACCGCTTTACGCAGGCCCTGACCGCCAGCGATACCTCTGGCGCCAGCCCTATCAGCCAGCAAGCCGCCCATGACCGCGCCTTGACCGAGGCCACCGCCTTTGCCATCCGCATTGACGTGGCCGAAGAAATCACCCGCCTCGGTGCGCATTTGCAGGAGATTGAGCGACTTTTGACCCCGGCAGACGCCAGCAGCGCCAAAACCGCTAAAAGCACCAAACCGGAGGCAAAATCTGTAGAAATCGGCAAGCGACTGGACTTTGTCATTCAGGAGCTGCACCGCGAGGCCAATACTCTGGGCTCCAAATCATCCACCCTGGAAATCACCCGGATCAGCGTGGACATGAAGGTGCTGATCGAGCAAATGCGCGAGCAGGTGCAAAATATTGAGTAATTGAAGAGAATGAAAAGACAGGTAACGCAAAAAGCGCCGAAAACGAGTTACCAAAAACGCCAAAAATATCTGTGAGTTGGACATGCCGCGCATTCACTTTTGCGTTTTTACGAGTTTTTAGCGGTTTTTGCGTTACCTAGAAGCGTATCGCACACAATATGGTATGCGACGAATAGCTGCGTACGCATATATCTAAAGGGCTAGAAGTGGATTTTCCTGGTAATCTTTTTGTGGTGGCTGCCCCCAGCGGGGCGGGCAAGTCCAGCCTGGTCAACGCTTTGCGTGAGCTGGACTCCAAGGTGCAACCCTCGGTGTCGCACACCACCCGCGCCCCGCGCGGGCAGGAAAAGCATGGCCGCGAATATTATTTTGTGAGCGACGCGGAGTTTGACGCGATGGTGGCTGCCAACCAGTTTTTAGAGTCCGCCCATGTGCACGGTTACCGCTATGGCACCTCGCGCGGAGCGATTGAGGCGCGCATCGCCCACGGCGAGGATGTGATTTTGGAGATTGACTACCAGGGCGCGTTCCAGATCAAAAAGATTTATGCCAACACCGTGCTGATTTTCATTTTGCCCCCCAGCATGGAAGAACTGCGCGCCCGCATTGAGCGCCGGGGCGAAGACAGCGCCGAGAAGATCGAACTGCGCATGCAAAACGCCCGCACCGAGATCGCCCAGGCCCACCAGTTTGACTTCGTTATAATCAATGAGTTATTTGACAGCGCACTTTTCGACCTCAAAGCGGTCGTTCATGCCCAGCGGCTCAAATTTGTTGCCCAGCGCCGCGCCCGAGCCGACACGTTTCGGGCGCTGGAAATAGGCTAAACACAGCAATTACTGTTTAAAGGATCTCACCCCATGGCCCGCATTACCGTTGAAGATTGCCTCGTGCAAATTCCTAACCGCTTCCAACTGGTGCTGGCTGCCAGCTACCGCGCTCGCATGCTCAGCCAAGGTCATACGCCCAAGATCGAGAGCAAAAACAAGCCCGGCGTGACCGCCCTGCGCGAGATCGCCCAAGGCAAAATCGGTATCGAAATGCTGAAAAAAGTGCCGCTGTAAGCCGCAAAAACACCGTGGCGCACCACGCGCCTGATGTAAAAGCACCTCACCCGAGGTGCTTTTTTTTGCCCTTGCGGCGCACTGACGGGCAAATTCTGTAGAGTAAGGGGCTTGGACACCCCCGTTTTACCCCTTTCGCCAACCAAGTCCAGCCGCGCCCCGCGCAAGGCGGCACCAGTACGCGCGCTTATCCCCGCAAGCACCAGCGCAGCCGCCAAAGCTGTCACCAAAGCCGCATCCAACGCCGCATCGGCCAGCTTTGCGGCCTTGACCAGCAAGCTGGACTATCTGGACAAACCCGATATCGAGCGCATCCGCAAAGCCTACCGCTTTGCCGACGAGGCCCACCTGGGCCAACTGCGTGCCAGCGGCGAGCCCTATATCACCCACCCCATTGCGGTTGCCGCCCAATGCGCTGAATGGAAGCTCGATGCCCAAGCCATCATGGCCGCGCTGATGCACGACGCGATGGAAGACTGCGGCATCAGCAAGCTCGAACTGATTGAGAAATTTGGCGCGCCCGTGGCCGAGCTGGTTGACGGGCTCACTAAACTGGAAAAGCTGGAGTTCACTACCCGCGAAGAAAACCAGGCCGAGTCCTTCCGCAAAATGCTGCTGGCCATGGCCCGCGATGTTCGGGTGATCTTGATCAAGCTGGCCGACCGCAGCCACAATATGCGCACCATGGGTGACATGCCGCGCCCCAAGTGGGCCCGCATCTCACGCGAGACGCTGGACATCTACGCCCCCATCGCCCACCGCCTGGGTCTGAACCAAACCTACCGCGAACTGCAAGAGCTGAGCTTTCGTTACCTGCGCCCGTGGCGCTACGCCACATTGTCCAAAGCGGTAGACAAAGCGCGCAGCCGCAGGCGCGATTTGATTCAAAAAGTAGAACGCGATGTGCAGGCCGCGTTTGCGCAAGCGGGCATGTACATCAACTTGTCGGGCCGCGAAAAAACGCTGTTCTCCATCTACCGCAAGATGGACGAAAAACACCTGAGCTTTGCGCAGGTGACAGACATGTACGGCTTCAGGTTGGTAGTGCCTACGGTGATCGATTGCTACACCGCCATGGGCGTGCTGCACCAGATGTACCAGCCCGTGCCCGGCAAATTCAAAGACCATATTGCCATTGGCAAACTCAACGGCTACCAATCGCTGCACACCACCGTAGTGGGGCCCTCCGGCGTGAATGTGGAGTTTCAAATGCGCACCGAGGCCATGCATGTGGTGGCCGAGTCGGGCGTGGCCGCGCACTGGCTGTACAAAGCCAGCGCGCCCGAGGGCGCAGAGGCCGAGCGCCTGGGCACGCAGTGGCTGCAGTCTTTGCTGGACATTCAAAACGAAACCGGTGATGCCGCTGAGTTTTGGGACCATGTGAAGGTGGACTTGTTCCCTGATGCGGTCTATGTGTTCACCCCCAAAAGCAAAATCATGGCCATGCCGCGCGGCGCTACTGTGGTGGACTTTGCCTACGCCGTGCACACCGATGTAGGCGACCGCACCGTGGCCGCGAAGATCAATGGCGAGCAGGTGCCACTGCGCACCGAGATTAAAAACGGCGATGTGATCGAGGTGATCACCGCGCCGGTATCCAACCCCAACCCCGCGTGGCTGGGCTTTGTGCGCACCGCTCGCGCGCGCAGCAAAATCCGCCACCACCTGAAAACGCTGGCGCATGACGAATCGCAAGCCCTGGGCGAGAAGCTGCTGGCGCAAGCCCTGCGCGCCGAGGGCATTGCGCACCTGCCCGCAGACGATGCAGACCATCAGAGCCTATGGGACAAGCTACTGCGCTTTTCGGGCAACAAAACCCGCGCTGAACTGCTGATGGACATTGGCTTGGGCAAGCGTATTGCCAGCATCGTGGCCAAGCGCACCGTCAACCTGCTGGCCGAAGAACTGGGTGAGCGGCCCAACGCCTTGTTAATGAGTAAAGAGCGCTTTACGGCGCATGAGTCGATCTCGCAAGGCGCTATCGTGCTGGACGGATCAGAGAGCGCCACGGTGCAGTACGCCCCGTGTTGCCGCCCTCTGCCGGGTGATGCCATAGCGGGCTACCTGGGCCGAGGCGAGGGCCTGATCGTGCACACCGCCAGTTGTACCGTGGCCAAGAAGCTGCTGCAAAAAGACAGCGAGCGTTTTATCACCGTAGAGTGGGCAGACGAGCTGGTGCGCCCGTTTCAAACCGCCGTCGTTGTTACCGTGCAAAGCGGCAAAGGCGTGCTGGCCAAAGTGGCTGCGGCAATGGCCGGCGCCGAGGCCGACATCATGCAAGTAGACTTGGGTCGCGACAGCGAGGTAGGTGCCCCCACGGCTGATCTGCGCTTTGTCATAGGCCTGCGCGACACCACGCACCTGGAGGCGGTGCTGCGCACCCTGATTCGTACCCCTACTGTGCTGCGGGCGGTGCGGGTGGTGGCGAGTTAGCTGGCAGTGAATGGGCTTGGGGATGTTACGCTAACCTTGGTTGGCTAGCGGCAGCTCGGTTTGAATATCTCACCCGTAGATGGTTGGCTGGCGGCAGCTCGGGAAGTTTCGCTGCAAAAATCCTACGAAAATACGCGGGCTAGTTGGTAGTAATCTTCAGTTGTTCACCGCGCCTTTCTCCAGATTTTTCATCAAAACCACGCCGAACTACCGCTGACCAGACGTTGTGTCACTCCGCTGCGCGCTGAGATGTCACTATTGCAAGAAGTTTAGCCCTCTAGCCCATCAAATCATTACGGTAGCAGCTACGATTTTTGTAGTGAAAAACGACGCAGAAACATACCCACGTTGCGTGTAAAACACCTGAACTCGCACAACCCACAGACCGCACACACGTACGCGCGAGACAAAAAGTACATGAGGCAGCAAGCGGTGATGGAGTGTGTTTGCGATGAAAAATCTGGAGAAAGGCGCGGTGACCAACTGAAGATTACTACTCCACCAGTCGCGTGTTTTCGCAAGATTTTTGCAGCGCAAATTCCTCCGTCGCCGCAACGTGACCGAGGCTGGGAAGAACTCTTCAAGCCCTAGCCGCAACCTGACCAAGGTAGCCGAGAACTCTTCAAGCAATCATCACAACGCTACCAAGCCAGAACTGAAATCTTCAGCAAACGATTACTTCAAAGCAGGCAAAGTACGCAGCGCCTTCACTGCGCCCTCACCCATGGCGGCACCAAAGCGCTTGGCCAGGCGCTCGGCGACGTTGTCGCGGCGGGTGTAGTCGACGATGTCTTCGGCTTTCACTACTTCGCGGGCTACAAAATCTAGCGTACCCAGGCTGTCTGCCAAGCCCAGCTCGATGGCTTGCTGGCCGCTCCAGAACAGACCGCTGAACATCTCGGGGGTTTCTTTGAGCTTTTTGCCACGGCCTTTTTTGACGGTGTCAATAAACTGGGTGTGGATCTGATTGAGCATAGACTGCGCAAAGGCACGTTGCTTCTCGGTTTGCGGGCTGAAGGGGTCAAGGAATCCCTTGTTCTCGCCAGCGGTCATCAGGCGGCGCTCTACACCCAGTTTGTCCATCAAACCGGTAAAGCCAAAGCTGTCCATCAGCACGCCAATGCTGCCCACGATGCTGGCTTTATCGACAAAAATCTCGTCCGCTGCCACGGCGATGTAATAGGCGGCGCTGGCGCAGCTTTCTTCCACTACAGCGTAGACCGGTTTTTTGTGCTTTTCTTTCAAGCGGATGATCTCGTCGTTGAGCATGCCTGCCTGCACCGGACTGCCGCCGGGAGAGTTGATCAGCAGCACCACGGCCAGGGCACCATCGTCTTCAAACGCGGCGCGCAGGGCGGGTATCAGCAAGTCGCTGCTGGCCTCGCCACCCGCGCCGATCTCGCCTTTGATTTCGACTACCGCCGTGTGCTGAGAGGACATGTCTTTGCCAGAAACATTGCCCATAGGCATGAACATGTACCAAGCAATGGCGACGAAGAATACCAACCAGGCCAGGCGTACAAAGTTTTTCCACTTACGGGCGGTTTTTTGCTCGTTGAGCGATGCAAAAGCCAGCTTCTCTAAGGTGGCGCGCTCCCAGCCGGGTTGCAGGTTGGGGTTGCTACCTGCTATGGCATTAGTAGCTGCTCCCGCGATATTTGATTGGGCTGCAGCCTGATTTTGCTTCAAGATATCGCTCAAAGTCTCGTCCGACGAGGGCGTAGGCGGTGGAGTGGGGGTGTTGGATGGGTCGTTGTTCATATCAAAAGTCTACGGCTTTCAGGTTGTAGGCAGTATGCCAGTAGACCACGCCTTCGGACTCAGTGAGGTTAATTTTTACCAGCCCGCCACTACAGGGGCCACCGCCGCACTCACCCGTGCTGGGCAAGTAGGCCGCGCCGTGGGTGCTGCACAGCAGCCACTGGCCGGTGTCGTCAAAAAACTGGTTAGGCTGCCAGTCCAGCTCCATGGCCACATGGGTGCAGCGGTTCAGGTAGGCGTGCACGCCGCCCTCAAAGCGAATGGCAAAAGCGCGGCAAACCAAGCCTGCGTACTGCACGTCAAAAGGCACGGCAGCGCTGGCGTTTTGCAAGTCTGCGCTGTTACACAGGGCGACAGGCTGCGCAGCCTGATAGGAGGGGCCTGAGCCATCGACAGCGACTGGCACCAAGCGGATAATGGGTTGGCTCATGGAACCTTAGTTGGCCTGTCTATTCGGGTCTGGGTTGAACACGGGTGGTGAGACATGGCTTGTGCAATGCAGGGAATCACGCATGCGCCGCTGGGTATCACCCATGCGTGAGAAGCCAAGTGTGCAACTCGGCCACGCTATGCGCTACATACAGCGGCGCGAACTCGCTAAAGGCTGCATGGTCGTGCGCACCAAAGCTCACGCCCACGCTGGCCACGCCTGCGTTGCGGGCCAAGCCCAGGTCGTGTGTGGTGTCACCAATCATCAAGGTGCGCTCTGGCGGCACGCCCAGCTCGGCCATCAGTTCATGCAGCATCAGCGGATCGGGTTTGCCTGCGGTTTGGTCGGCGGTGCGGCTGGCCTCAAACAGCTGGTTCAGCACCACGCCGTCGATTTCGCGCTGCAGCACTTCATCCAACCCACGGCGTGATTTACCCGTAGCAACCGCCAGCAGGTGCCCGCGCGCGCGCAGGCTGTGCAGCATGTGCAAGGTGCCGTCAAACAGGCTGATGTCGTTTTGCCGCGCGCTGTAGTGGCGCTTGTAGGCCTCGCCCAAGGCGGGATATTTGTCTTTGGGCACATCGGGCGCAGCATGCGCCAGCGCCTGCATCAGGCCCAGGCCAATCACGTACGACGCCGCCTGGTGCGTGGGCACCGTGCCACCCACATCGCGCACCGCGTCCTGGATGCAGCGCACAATGAGGCCAGTGCTGTCGAACAGGGTGCCGTCCCAGTCAAAGGCGATGAGGTCGTAGCGGCGGGGACGTGATGACATAGACATGGGGTGATTTTACAGAGTGGCTGACGCTGGTGCGCCACGCTGCTGTACAAATGCCAACACATCTTCGACATACGTATCAAACTCGCTGATGGCATGGTCGCTACCCTCTTGCAGCAGCAGGCGCGCAGCCGGGTAGCGCGCAGCCATCTCGCGCCAGTCCAGCACCTCGTCGCCCTTGCTGATGATGGCCATGTAGCGCTCGGGTTGGGTAAAGGCCGTGCTTTGCATGGCTTGTAGTTCGTTCACATGCTGTTGTGTGAAGTCATAATCACCGTCGTCATGCCAGCTTGTAACGCGGCCGATGTACGCTTGCAAGTCACGGGCGGGGTAGACCGCTGGGTTGAGCAATACACAGCGGCAGCCAGTCGCCTGCGCCGCCAGCGCGGCATAAAACCCGCCCAATGAGGAACCGATCACCGCCAAAGGCTCTGATGTACTCGCGCCGGTTTGAATCCAGAGCATGATGTCGGCCATGGCCTGTGCGGGTGACGGCGGTAGCTGCGGGCAATGCCACTGAATACGCAGCTCTATCGGTGCAACTGCGTTACGGGCCGCAACCCTGCGCGCCATGGTCTGCGCCTTGGTAGAAAGTGGAGAAGACCGAAAACCGTGCAGGTAGAGTAAACGCATGGGCTAAATCTTACTGGGCGATCTTACAGTGCACATCAAAATTATCGAACGCAAGCAAAATGGTTGATGTCTTTCCAACGCAACAGCTGGTTCACTCCACAGCCAAGCCCCACGCCGCAGCCAAATCAGCGGGCAGCTTTGACTCCAAGGCCATCTCGACTTCTGTAGCCGGGTGCACCACACGCAAATGCCAAGCGTGCAAAAACATGCGCTTGAAGTGCTGCTTTGCGAGTAGTTTATTCAACTCGAAATCACCGTACTTATCGTCACCCACAATCGGGTGGCCATTGCTGGCCAAGTGGACTCGGATTTGGTGGGTGCGCCCGGTTTTGATGGTGACTTCTAGGAGAGTGAAGGTATTTGGCACACCAGCGCCCTCACCCCGGCCCTCTCCCGCAGGCGGGAGAGGGAGTTGAAGTGTCTTGGCTATTTTGACCAAGGTGATGGAGCGCATACCGTTCGGGTCGTCCTTGGCCACTACCTTGACGCGGCGCTCACCATCGTCATCGCCACCATTGACCAAATATTTATACAGCGGCTGGTCAATGACTTTTTTATTCGTGGGCCAGGCCCCTTTGACCAAGGCAAGATAGGTTTTACCCGTTTCACGGTCTTTGAATTGCTGCTGTAGATTGACCAAGGCGCTGCGGCGTTTGGCAATCAGCAAAATGCCGCTGGTGTCGCGGTCCAGGCGGTGCACCAGCTCTAGATACTTGGCCTGGGGCCTGGCCATGCGCAGTTGCTCGATCACGCCAAAGCTCACGCCGCTGCCGCCATGCACGGCCACGCCGGCGGGTTTGTCGATGGCCAGGAAGTGCTCGTCTTCAAACAAGATGGGAAAGCTGCGGGCGGGCGCGGGGCGTTCTGCCATCGCAGCGGCTTTCTCGGCCACATGCTCGCTGATGCGCACGGGCGGCAGGCGCACCACGTCGCCCGCAGCCAGGCGCGTGTCGGCCTGCGCCCTGCCTTTGTTCACCCGCACCTCGCCACTGCGGATGATGCGGTAGACATGGGTTTTGGGCACGCCTTTGAGCTCACGCAGCAAGAAGTTGTCCAAGCGCTGGCCTTCGGACGACTCGTCTACTGTGACCAGGCTGACTGCGGGTGCAGTGGGTTGGTTTGTATTCATAAGGTCTCACCCACGCTCGCCAGCACGGCGCGGATGATGCTTTTGGATAGTCGAAAATCAGTTTGATACAACTGCTCCAGCACCTGCGTGGCACTGGGGATCAAACCCAGTTGTTTGGCAGTACCGATGATGGCCGCAGTGCCAAGGCAGGGTAAGCCCAGTTCGGTGGCCGCTGCTCTACCCGCTTTTTCGTCCATAAGCAATACCGGGGAAAGCCCAAGCTGCGCCAAGGTGAAGGCTTGCAAAATCGACTCGGTTTCTCCGGGGTCCAAGCCCAGCAACGGTATGTTGGCAGGCTGCGCACTGCAAACGACAAGCCAACCCGCTTCCATGGCAGAGCGGATCGCGCTCTCTCCGTGGTCAAACTTCCCCGTCAGCACCTCTTGTAAAACGATCGGCGCCACTTGGACAGCACCAAACAGGGCTGGCAGCAGAGGCAATTGATCAACCAGGCTCAGGCCAATCAACGGACTGGCATCGGCCAGGATCAGGCGGCGTTGCAGCGGAAGGCGCACCGCGGCGGATGCCTGCCCCTTATGCTGATTCACTTCGCCAGCCATTGCGCCAGAGTGTCCATATCACGCCGTACTTCTTTCTCGCTCATGTCGATGATGGGGATACCCAGACGCGCCAAGTGCTTCATAAACTGTGAGGCGCTGCACTGCGCATACTTTGCGGCCTGCATCCAAGACAGGCCGCCGTCTTTAAACAAGCTCACCGCCAATGCCATGCGTGCATGGGGGGTTTGGTCGTTGGGCAGGCTGTCCATGCCCACCACCATGGCAAAGGGGGTCGAGCGGTGCATCACCACCACGGGCTGCGTCTGAGCCCATTGCAGCGCCTGGGTAGGGTTATTTTTGAGCGTGCTGACGTTCACGGCATGCATGGGGGCTTCCTTCATGGGAATGAAACATAGGAAGATTATATTCCTATGAGATGTGGGATATGGGGTTAATCGAAACGGGCTGTTTCCCGCCTATAATGTTTTTCACTAGCTTTTGCGTTTAAGTGGTTGATTTATCGGGGTTTAAGTACCCCGTGGTTTCAATACCAACAAGCCGCCACCGGGCAAAAATTAGAGGTCGATGCCACCGGCATGGCAAATGTGCAGGCTACGCAGCCCAAGCTGCAAGCGGCGCAAATGCCACGTCGGTCGAGCCGACGTTGTACTACGAAACACTGTTACGGAATACCCAAAAACTGGCAGTTAGGTGAAAGACTTAACTGCTGGTTCGGATTGATGTTGAGATGATGTTCTTACTAGCCCTGATGGATGCCAGCCTGGCGCGGTTTACCGCTGCTTTTGGCCTGCCTAATCAGTCGCTAGATCGACAGAACATGGCGCAAGCTGCTAAGCAATTGATAGCTAAATTAATTGCCACGCTCACTTTGCACCCCCTCACCCCACTCCCCGCGCCTGTGCTGCGGCTTCGCGTTTAAAAGCGCTGAGTTTCGCAGACCTACGGCAATTCCATCCGTTTCGTTCAACGTCTTCTTTGGCATCTGTTAACTCGGTACACCGGGTTTTGTGCGGGACAGCCCGACGCGTAAGCTTTGCTGCGCGTAGCACTGTCCCAGCGGATCCATAGTGACCCGCACAGAAGGAGAACATACATGAAACGCATGTTAATTAACGCCACGCAAGTGGAAGAAAAACGCCTGGCCATTGTCGATGGCCAAAAACTGCTGGACTACGAGATTGAAATCGAGGGCCGCGAGCAGCGCAAGGGCAATATCTATAAAGCCGTCGTCACCCGCGTCGAGCCGTCCCTTGAGGCCTGCTTTATCGACTACGGCGAAGACCGCCACGGCTTTTTGCCGTTCAAAGAGATCTCCAAGCAATACTTCAACGGCAACGTATCACCCAGTCAGGCGCGCATCCAGGACGTGATCCGCGAAGGCCAAGAGCTGTGTGTGCAGGTGGAGAAGGAAGAGCGCGGTAACAAAGGTGCAGCGCTCACTACCTTCATTTCGCTGGCCGGCCGCTATGTGGTGCTGATGCCTAACAACCCCCGTGGCGGTGGCGTAAGCCGCCGTATCGAGGGCGAAGACCGCGCCGATCTGAAAGAAGCGATGGACCAGCTGGTGTACCCGCAAGGCGCCAGCATCATCGCCCGCACCGCTGGCATTGGCCGCAGCGCGCCCGAGCTGCAGTGGGACTTGAACTACCTGACCAAGCTGTGGAGCGCCATTGACGAAGCAGGCAAGGCCGGCAAAGGCGCGTTCCTAATTTACCAAGAGTCGTCACTCGTGATCCGCGCGATCCGCGATTACTTCCACAATGACGTGGGCGATATCCTCATCGACACCGACGACATTTTCGAGCAGGCGCACCAGTTTATGGCCCACGTCATGCCTGAGCATGCCAACAAGGTCAAGCGCTACCGCGACGACGTGCCGCTGTTCAGCCGCTTCCAGATCGAGCACCAGATCGAGTCGGCCTACGCCCGCACCGTCACGCTGCCGTCCGGCGGCGCGATTGTGATTGACCAAACCGAAGCCTTGGTATCGGTGGACGTGAACTCGGCCCGCGCCATCAAAGGCGGTGATATTGAAGAAACCGCCACCCGCACCAACCTGGAAGCCGCCGACGAAGTGGCCCGCCAGATGCGCCTACGCGACTTGGGCGGCCTGGTCGTCATCGACTTTATCGACATGGAGGAGTCACGCAACCGCCGCGACGTTGAAAACCGCCTGCGCGATGCGCTGCGCCAAGACCGCGCCCGCGTGCAGTTTGGCACCATCAGCAAATTTGGCCTGATGGAAATGAGCCGCCAGCGCCTGCGCCCTACGCTCTCCGAAGGTGCGTCCATTCCCTGCCCGCGCTGCGGTGGCTCTGGCCACGTGCGCGATACCGAATCGTCAGCACTGCAAATTTTGCGCATCATCCAGGAAGAATCACAAAAGGACAACAGCGCTGCCGTGCTGTGCCAGGTGCCTGTGGATGTGGCCTCGTTCCTGCTGAACGAAAAGCGCACCGAGATTGCCAAGATTGAGCTGAAGCAGCGCATCCATGTGCTGATCATCCCGAACAAAACACTCGAAACGCCTAACTACAAGCTGGAGCGCTTGAAGCACGACGATTCGCGCCTGGACAACCTCGATGCGAGCTACAAGCTGGCCGACGAAGCGGAAGACCCGACCACCGTGACACGCCGTTCGCAAGAGCCTACGAACAAGCAAACGCCGGTGATCAAAGGTGTGCTGCCCGACGCACCCGCACCCGTGGCTGAGCCGAAACCCGCCCCAGTTTTGGCACCGGTTGCTACCAAACCCGTAGCTGTTCCCGCAATTCCTGTATTGGCTGCAGCCCAGAAACCCGCAGAAACAGGTTTCTTCGGCTGGATCAAAGGCCTGTTTGGTGGCAGCGATGCACCGGCAGCCCCCGTGGCTGTCGAAGCTAAAAAAGAAGAAGGCAGCCCGCAGCGCGCAGGCCGCAGCGAAGGCCGTGACGTGCGCCGTGACGGTGGCCGCAGTAGTGAACGTGTAGAAGGTGGCGACCGCGAAGGCCGCAGTGGTGAACGCGGCCGTGGCCGTGGTGGACGCGGTGGCCGTGATGGCGACCGTGCTCCGCGCGATGGAGATCGTGCCCCACGTGATGGCGACCGCACACCGCGCGGGGATCGTCCGCCGCGCATGGAAGGCGACCGCCCTGCACGCATGGACGGTGATCGACCCGCACGCATTGAGGGTGACCGCCCTCCACGTGCAGAGGGTGACCGCCCGCCACGCGCAGAAGGTGACCGCGCTCCACGTGAGGGAGACCGCGCTCCCCGCGAAGGCCAAGAGCCCCGCGAGCCGCGTGAACCCCGCGCCGAAGGCGAAGGCCGCCGCGAACGTGGTGGCCGTGGCCGTGGTGAGCGTGCAGACCGCGCACCCCGCAGCGACATGCCAGCGACGGATAATGCAGCTAACAACCCAGTCGGCAGTGGCGCAGACGAGCAAAATGCCGAACAACATGCTGGCGAGCAGCGTGCCGAGCGCGCCCCGCGTGAAGACGGCCGCGAAGGTGGCCGGCGTGAGCGCGGTGGTCGCGGACGTGGCGAGCGCGGTGAAGTCCGCAGCGAACGCGGCGAGCGCCCTGCACGCGACGACCAGGCCGATGGTGGTGGTGCGGGCATGGCCGGTGCCGGTATGGCAGCAGGTGCCTTAGCCGCCACAGCCGCAGTGGCTGTGGCAAGCAACGCGCAAGGTGCAGACATGGGCACCGAAGCCCAGCACGCTGAGCGCAAAGAACGCCAAGGCAATCCCGATGAGCGCCGCGATGACGAGCGCCGTGCTGATGCAAGCGAACCGCGCGAGCGCCGTTCGCGTGACCGTTATGGCCGCGACCGTGGTGAGCGTGGTGAGCGTGGCGAGCGTGGCGAGCGCACCGATGGCGATGGTGCGAACAGCAATCAAGTACCAGCCCAAGCAAACTATGCGGCAGAAGCTGCTGAAAACGGAGTGCCATCGGCCAATCAGGCGGCGAGGCAAGCACCTGCCCAGGCACCTACTCAAGCCTACGCTCCAGCGCCTGTACAAGCTCCCATCCAGGCTGCCAAGCCTGTAGCGCAAAGCAACGCTGTGGCATCAGCCAACGACGCTGCAGCCGTGCAGAGTATGCCCAAGGTCAGCAGCTACGCACTGCCTTTAAATGACATGGCACAAGTGGCCAGCAGCTCAGGTCTCCAGTGGGTCAACTCCAACCCCGACAAGATCGCCGCCGTGCAAGCCCAGATCGCCGCAGAGCCCAAGCCAGTGCACGTTCCCCGCGAGCGCCCGCCCGTTGTGGTCATCGACAATGCCCCCTTGGTGTTGGTAGAGACCAAGCGCGATCTGCGCAATATGCAATTGCCATTTGAAGCGGCAGCGCAGCAGCAACAGTAAGCGCTGCAACCCCCAAGAAAACCGCCTCGCGTCTGCGTAAGCGGTTTTTTTTCGCTCTGTATATGGGTCTGATCATCACGCTGATGTTCGTGTGCTTCCTCGGCGATAGAGCGTATGTCAAACGCCCTCATACTGGAGTACCAGAAATCGGTCGTTTGGCATACGCTCTATCGCCTTCACACATGGTTATGCGCCACCGGTAGTCACGGAAAAGTTTATGACGAAGCTACGGGTAGCGCGCCACCATGGTCGTTGCACGGGTAGGTGTTTATCGACTGGCCGATTTCTGGTACTCCAGTATGAGGGCTGGCGATAAACACCTACCCGTGCGTACCGTGACAGCATAAAACCAGCCTCTAGCCCAATAGAATATTGCGGGAGCAGCTATAAAAACAAGAGTACTGAAAACACCCGTCACCCTCCCGCAGCACTTCTCCAAGCCTTGGCTGCCGCTGCCGCATCACCGCGATTCTCAGCCAACAGTGCCAGTGCGCGCCAAGCGGAGCTCTTGAGTGGCTCGTCTTTCAAATCCTCGGTGGCCACACTCAGCAATTGCTGCGCCTTACCCCACAGCTCGCGCTTCATGCAGGCCATGCCCGCCAGGTATTGCAGGCGGCCGTCGCGGGGGAGCTGGCGCTGTGCGGACTCAATCTTGCCTAGCCAGGAGGTGTCGATGGTCTCAAAGGTGGCTTCCAGGGCCTGCACCAGGCGGCTTTGGGCGCTGTCGCCCAGGCTGGGGTATTGGTCCCACGCGGTTTGCAGCCATTGCCGGGCGCGTTCTTGCTGAACGCTAGCCTCAGGGGTGTTAGCCGACACGTTGACCAAGCGCAGGGCTGCGTGGGTGGCCACCTCAGGCTGCGCCCGCTCTGCGGCGGTCAGGCTGTCCCAGGCGCGCATGATTTGCTGGGCATCATGTGCGTCGGTGAGGGTATGGGTGGCCAGGCTGCGCACCATGCTTTGCGCAGCGGCGGGGGTGAAGGCACCGTGCTTGGCCAGCAGCCGGGCGGTGTCCAGTGCGTCGGCATTGCGGTGGGCTTGACGGGCGGCACGCAGCTTGAGGCGCAGGGCCAAGGTGCGGCGCTGGGTGCCCTGCGGCAAAGTATCCAGGCGCATTAGGGCGGCGGCAGGGTCGCGGTCGTCTAGCGCCCAGCGGGCGGCGCGCAGGTGAACACCTTCGATGATGTGGGCGGCGCTTTTGGGCAGCGCGACGTCTAGTGCGGCTTGCACCTGTGCGTCACGCCCAGCGGGGTCTTGCAGCGACTGGGCAGCCTCTGCGGCTAACAGATGGGCCAATACCTTGACTTGCGAGCTTTGGGGCACCACACTGCCCAGGTTGGCGGCATGCTGGGCAGAGGTTTCGGCCAGCTTGCGGGCGCGGCTGAAACGCCCGGCCAGTTGGTGGCCCATCGCCTCGTTCAACTCGCTGTGCATGGCGCGCTCGCGCTGGGTAGCACGCCAGGCCTTAGCACGCGTGGGCAGCTCTAGCAGTGCAGTCACGGCGCGCAGTGCAAAATGCAGCAACACAAAGGCGGCGAGCAGCAGCAGCAGCACCAAGTTAAGCGATATGTCTAAGCGGTGCGGTGGCCAAAACAAGGTGACCGTACCATCGGGTTGCGATGCAAACAGCGCCACACCCACCGCTGCGGCAAAAATAGCTAAAAACCACAAAGCAGCGCGCATGGGTGTTGGCTCTCCAGGCGGCTAGCGGCCAGCCGCTGCGGTGGTGAGCGCGGCCAAAGAATCGTCAATGCGAGGCAGCTCGATGATTTTGACTTGCGACTGCAAGAGCGCCAACACCGCTTGCGCCTGCTGGGTGCTGCGGACATTGCCATCAAAGTAGCGGGTGATGGTAATGGAGGCCTGCTCCAGGTCGGCGCGGCTGGCATCGACCTGGCGGGCTAGCAGGCCCAGGCGAGCGTTCAAAATTTTGAGTTTGAGGTTTTCACGGGCAAAAAAGCTTTGCTCGGGGGACAGCAGCGCGGCCTCAGGCAGGTCAATGCGGCTCACACGCACCAAGCCGCGCGCCTCGTCGCGCACGGCTCCGGCGATGTTTTGCAACCATTGCGGCCATGGGGTTAAGACTTCGGCTGGCGTACTGGCGGCGGCTGCGCTGGCACCACTGGCACCCATCGCTGGTTTGCCCACGGGTTTAGCCAGAGGCTTGTTGGCCATGGCGGCTTTGACTCCCGCAGCCGTGCTGGGCTGCGCTACCGCATTAGCCAGCGGCAAGTCGTCCACCATGCGGGTAAGTTCGTCTAGTTTGACCAGCAGGCCGGGGGTGTCGGCCAAGGGCGCGGCTTTGATGCGCTCTATGTCTTTGTTGATGGCGCGCAGCAAGGGGTTCAGGCGCGGCTGGGCGGCGCGGGCAATCCGCTGCTCAGCGCTGCGCAAAGCGGCCAGCAAGGGCTCTACGCTGCCTGTGAGGCTGGCTTGCTGCTGGGCCAGGCGCAGGGCGGATTCAATGTCCACCACCAGGTTTTCATCGCGCGAGCGAGACAGGCTTTTCATCAACTCTTCAAGCTGGCTGCGCTGCAGAGCCACCTCGCTCACCTTGGCCTCCATCACGGTTTGGCGCGAGGCGGTTTCACGCACGGCATCTTGCGCGGCTTTGGCCAAGGTTTTGGCCTCTACCGACAGGGCTGTGGCATCAGCGCTTTGACGGGCCAAGGTTTCCTGAATATGGTCTAGCTTGGTCCACAACATGCCGTTTGCCCCCAAGGCAATTGCGCAAGCAGCTATTAAAAAAATAGTTAGCTTGGACACCCCAGCGCGCACTGATGCCCGTGCAGCAGGCGCTGCGGGTGGGGCGATGGGGGTGCTCGGCGGCTCGGTCATGGCATGGATTTTATAGACCGCACCACCTCTTCCATAGTGGGGCGTGACGTGCAAACAACAGCAAAACCTTGGGCACGCGCAGCTTGGGCTATGCGCTCGTGGGTGGCTATGCAGCGGGCATGCTGCCAACCGCCGTCAATGACGGGTAAGTGGGTGAGCGCTTGGGAGCTGCTCAGCACCCACACGCTGCCGTCCTCGGCGGCCTGCTGCGCCCAGGCCAGCTGCTCATCGCTGAACTGGGGCTTGCGGCGCTCATACACGGCAGCAAACTCTACCGCACCGCCTGCTGCGCGCACCTGTTCGGCCAGCCAGTCGCGGCTGGCGCTGGGGGTACCTACATCGGTGCCGCGCAGGATCAACACTGTTTTGCCGGGCAAGATGCGCCCCGCCACACGCTGCCACAGGGCTTCGCTGTCCCACTGCGCAGCGCGCGCATCGGGTGCATCGATTTGGCCCCACGCAACGCCCTGTTGGTGCAATGCAGCGACCGTGCCCGGGCCGGTAGCCCAGTGCCTCAGTGTCGCATTATTCACTACTGAATTTATAGCTGCTCCCGCAATATTCTGGTGGTCTACAGCTTGATTTGGCTTAAAAAAGTAGCTTACGGCGTTGGCACTGACCCACATGCACACGTCCATCTGCGCTGCGCGCGCCTGCAAGGCCTGGCGCTGCGTATCGCCCAGCGCATCGGCAATGTCTATCAACGGAAAACTGTGCGCGGGTATGCCTTGCGCGGCCAGCCCGTCTACCCACTGCGCGGCCTGCCCGGCCGGGCGGGTGACGATGGCGCGCAGCGGCTGGGCCATGGCCATTTACGCCGCAGCCGCCTTCAGCCGCGCTGCCACTTGCGCGCCCAGCGTGCGGGCTTGGTCGGCATTGGCCGCTGCCGCATCGCCCAGCGCGCGGGCCAGAGGTTTAGCGCCGTCTGGGTCACCATAGGCAGCGCGCAGGTGCAGCTGGGCACCCTGCCACACGGCAAACGCGGCCAGGGGCATCGAGCAACTCCCGCCCATGGAGCGGCTTACCTCGCGCTCAGCGCTCACTGCCGTCCAGGTGGGCGCGTGGGCCAACGGTGCCAAGGCGGCCACCAAGTCATCACGTCCGGTGCAAATCTCTATACCCAATGCCCCCTGCCCTGCGGCAGGCAGCATCTGCTCTGGCTCAAAAGTCTGGGCTATGCGGTGGCCAAGACCTAGGCGCTTGAGGCCTGCTGCTGCCAGAATAATAGCGGCGTACTGGCCTTCGTCCAGCTTGCGCAAGCGGGTGTCCAGATTACCCCGCAGCGGTTCAATCTTCAAGTCGGGCCTTAGGGTTTGCAGCAGCACCATGCGGCGCAGGCTGGAGGTGCCCACCACCGCGCCGTGAGGCAAGGCCTCCAGCGAGGCGTAGTGGGGCGACACCAGTGCATCGCGCGGGTCTTCGCGCTCCATCACGCAGGCCAGTGCAAAGCCCTCGGGCATCTCCATGGGCACGTCTTTCAGGCTGTGCACGGCAATGTCGGCGCGTCCTTCGAACAATGCCGTCTCCAGCTCTTTGACAAACAGGCCTTTGCCGCCCACTTTGCTCAGCGCCCAGTCGAGGATCTGGTCGCCTTGGGTGGTCATGGGCAGCAGGCTCACTGTGTGGCCCAGAGCCTGCAAGCGCGATTGCACATGCTCGGCCTGCCACATGGCAAGGCGGCTCTCGCGGGTGGCGATGGTGATTTTCAAAAAACGCGTAACCATGGACTCGTAACCAATCTGTAATCATTACTCTAAAGCCAATGCTAGCATGTAGGCTGCATATTGCGCCTTTTACAGTGCCTAAAACCATGTCTAAAACTACCGCCATCGCACCCCCTGTATCTGCCCAAGCCTCCGCATCTGCCAGCAAAAGAGACAAAGAACGGCCCTTGCTTGACGATATTCGCCTGCTGGGGCGCATTTTGGGCGATGTGATACGCGAGCAAGACGGTGCACCCGCGTACGAGCTGGTGGAGCAAATTCGCAAGCTCAGCGTGGCCTTTCGCCGCGATGCCGACGAGGCCGCGCAAGAGGGCCTGAAAAAGCTGCTCAAGTCGCTGAGCAATGAGCAAACGGTGAGCGTCATCCGCGCCTTTACCTACTTTAGCCATCTGGCCAATCTGGCCGAAGACCGCCACCACATCCGCCGCCGCACCGTGCACGAGCAGCGCGGCGATGTGCAAGACGGCAGCCTGGACGCAGCCTTCGCCCGCCTGCGCGCCAGTGGCCACACCACCAAAGGCATCGCCAAAACTTTGTCACAGGCCTTCATATCCCCGGTGCTCACCGCCCACCCCACGGAGGTGCAACGCAAAAGCATTTTGGACGCTGAGCGCGCCATAGCCCAGATACTGACTGCGCGGGATGCTAGCGATTTGCTACCGCGCGAAAAGCTCCAGCTGGACGTGCAACTGCGCGCCCGCGTCACCCAGCTATGGCAAACGCGCTTGCTGCGCTACACCAAGCTCACGGTAGCAGACGAGATTGAAAACGCGCTGAGCTACTACGAAGCCACCTTCTTGCGCGAGATACCCAAGCTCTACGCCGACGTAGAAGAGCGCGTGGGCAAAGTAGATGAAGCATTTTTCCGCATGGGCCACTGGATCGGCGGCGACCGCGATGGCAACCCCAATGTCACTGCCGCGACGCTGAACCATGCCCTCAAGCGCCAAGCCGAAGTGGTGCTGCGCTTTTACTTGACCGAGGTGCACCACTTGGGCGCAGAATTGTCCGTCTCCTTGATGCTGGTAGGCGTGAGCCAAGGGATGCAGCATTTGGCTGACCGCAGCCCCGACGTGAACGAGCACCGCTTGGACGAGCCGTACCGTCGCGCGCTGATCGGTGTGTACGCGCGCCTGGCTGCTACTCTGCACGATCTGACGGGCACCGAGGCTGCGCGCCATGCCGTAGCACCGCAAAATGCGTATGCCCATGCCGAAGAGTTTTTAGCCGATCTGCGCACCATCGAAGCCTCGCTACTTGCCACCAACGGAGAGCATCTAGTAGGCATGCGCCTGACGGGGCTGATCCGCGCCGTACAAGTATTTGGCTTTCACTTGGCCACCGTAGATCTGCGCCAAAGCTCAGACAAACATGAAGAAGTGGTTGCCGAGCTGCTGGCCACTGCACGGGTTGAAAAAAACTACGCTGCACTAGATGAGCCATCCAAGCGCAGCCTGCTTATCGGCCTGCTGAACGATGCCCGCCCCTTGCGCGTAGTGGGCACCACCTACAGCGAGCATGCCCGCAGCGAGCTGGCTATTTTTGAGGCCACTCGCACAGCACGACAGCGCTTTGGCAAAGCCGCCATCTTGCACTACATCATCAGCCACACCGAGAGCGTGAGCGACTTGCTGGAAGTTTTGTTGCTGCAAAAAGAGGTGGGGCTGATGCAAGGCACTTTGCAAGTTCCTGAGCCGCTTGGCACAGCAGGTAAAGCTGTAGCTCGTCCTGCGCCAGATGAAGGGCTTGCACGCACCGAACTCATCGTAGTCCCCTTGTTCGAAACTATCGAAGATTTGCGCAATGCCGCGCCCATCATGCGCGAGTTCTACGCCCTGCCCGGCATAGCAGACATGGTGCGCCGATCCGCCAGCGAAGGCGCGCTGCACCACAGCCCCGAGCAAGACATCATGCTAGGCTACAGCGACAGCAATAAAGATGGCGGGATTTTTACCAGCAACTGGGAGCTGTACCGCGCCGAGATAGCCTTGGTAGCATTGTTCGATGAACTCAAAGCAAGCCATGGCATCACGTTAAGAATGTTCCACGGCCGGGGCGGCACCGTAGGCCGTGGCGGCGGCCCCAGCTATCAGGCCATCTTGGCGCAGCCTCCGGGCACCGTGCGCGGCCAAATCCGCGTGACCGAGCAAGGCGAGGTGATTGCCTCCAAATACGCCAACCCCGAGATCGGTCGCCGCAACCTCGAAACGCTGGTGGCCGCCACCTTGGAAGCCACCCTGCTCACACCCACCAAGCCCGCACCGCAAAGCTTCCTGGACGCGGCTACTGAGCTGAGCCAACTCAGCATGCAGGCCTACCGCAAACTGGTGTACGACACCCCCGGCTTCACCGACTATTTTTTCGCCGCCACGCCGATACGCGAGATCGCAGGCCTGAACATTGGCTCACGCCCCGCATCGCGCAAACCCAGCCAGCGCATCGAAGACCTGCGTGCTATCCCCTGGGGTTTCAGTTGGGGTCAGTGCCGTTTGACGCTACCGGGCTGGTATGGTTTTGGCAGCGCGGTGGAGCAATTTTTAAATCCCATCCGGGCTGAGCCTGCCCTAGCCACGCGAAAGGCTTCACCAAGCGCAACGCAAGAGCAGGATCGGCGCAAGCTGCTGCAAAAAATGCAGCGCGATTGGCCTTTCTTTAAAACCTTGCTGAGCAATATGGACATGGTGATCGCAAAGAGCGATCTGGCCTTGGCATCGCGCTATGCCGAGCTGGTCCAAGATGCCAAGCTGCGCAAAAAAATTCTCGCCGATATCGAAGCCGAGTGGCACCGCACTGACAAAGCTCTTGCGTTCATCACCGGCGAAAAAAGCCGCCTGGCCAACAACCCGTCACTGGCGCGCAGCATCCAACACCGCTTCCCCTACATCGACCCCTTGCACCACTTGCAGGTGGAGCTCATTCGCCGTTTCCGCGCAGGCAAAACCGAGCAAGACCGCGACGAGCGCGTGCAGCGCGGTATCCACATCAGCATCAACGGCATTGCAGCGGGGCTGCGCAATACCGGTTAATCACTCTCTTGGGCATCTCGTTGCGGCTTGCGACTGAAGATTGTTGTTCTACCTTGGTTGCGTTGCGGCGATGGAGGAATTTGCGCTGCAAAAATCTTGCGAAAACACGCGATGGGTGGAGTGGTAATCTTGAGTTGGTCACCGCGCCTTTCTCCAGATTTTTCATCACAAACACGCTCCATCACCGCTTGCTGGCGTGTGTGCTTTTTGTCTCGCGCAGGGGTGGTGTGTGATGGATCAGTTGTGGCGCTCTGAGGTGTTTTCGCGCAACGGTTGTGCGCTTTCCGCGAGTGCTATCACGACAAAAAAAATAGCTTCTTCCTTAATTGAATAAAGGGCTAGAGCGCTACCACGCCAGTTCAGCAGCAGTTCGGCGTGGTCGTGATGAAAAATCTGGAGAAAGGCGCGGCAACCGACTGAAGATTACTACTCCACCAGTCGCGTGTTTTCGCAAGATTTTTGCAGCACGACTTCCCGAGCTGATGCCAGCCAACCACATTCGCACGAGCTCTTCATACCGAGTTGATGCCAGCCAACCAGCTTAGAGTGGCATCTATGAAGTGAGCGAGGAGCGCTCAAATCTTGAACGACTCCAGCGACTCCGGCGCAAACAACTCGTCCACCGTGAGCAAGCGTTTAGACAAGCCCTGCTCCAGGTGGTAGCGGGTGAAGGTCTCCAGCACATGGCGGTTTTTGTCCAGGCCGTAGGACCACCAGTCGTCGCCCATCTCGCGCATGGTCTCATCGATGTGGTCGTTCAACCAAGGCAGCATGGCTTTGAGGGCTGCTGTCTCTTTCAAATCTTCGTAGGTGCGGCGCTGGGCTTCGATGAAGGCTTTGGTGAGGGACTGGGCGATCCAGCGGTTCGCCTCGTATACGTCGCGGCGCATCACCACGGTGTGCATGATGGGGAAAATTTTGGTTTGGCGATAGTAGGCGCGCTCGATCTCGCCGTAGTTTTCAAACAAGCGCTTGACCTTGCCGTCGCCCTTTAAAAAGCTCGATGGCATGCGCGCGGTGTACAGCGCGTCCAGCTCGCCGGTGTGTAGCATTTGCGTAAGCGTTTGGTCCGGGCCGATAGGGCTGACTTTGATGTTGGGAGGCAAATCAAGCTTGAGTTTTTCGATGCGGCCGGTCTCCTCCTCGCCGCCGTACAGATACGGCTGCGCATCTACGGGCACGCCGTAGTGGTCGCTCAAGATACCGCGAATCCACACGGGGGCGGTCATTTGGTATTCGGGGCTGGCGATGCGTTTGCCGATCAGGTCTTTAGGCTCTTTGATGCCCGAGTTGGCATTGATATAGATGCAGGAATGGCGGAAAAAGCGCGACGGGAAAATCGGCAAGGCGATAAACGGTTTATCCGGGCGGTTAAGGCTGACGCAGTAAGAAGACAGCGACATCTCGCACACATCAAACTCGCGAAAGCGCGCTTGGCGGAAGAAGGTTTCTTCGACGGGCAGGTTCAGGTAGTTCAGGTCTATACCGTCGGGCTGCACGCTGCCGTCCATCAGGGCGCGGGTGCGGTCGTAGTTCCAGCAGGCAAAGCTTAGGCGTAGTTTGGACATGTTTTTTTTCTAAAAGTTATTTGGGTACTTATTCTTGCTTGATGCCAGCAGCGGTCAGGGCTTTGCCAAAGCGCTCGTTCTCGGAGGCAATAGCTTTGACGTAATCCGCAGGCGAGCTACCCACCACGTCCATGCCGCCGTTGCCCATATGGCTGACGAAGTCGGGCAGTTTGGCGATCACGCCGGCTTCTGTGCTGATGCGGTTGATCATGGCCTCGGGCGTGCCGCGCCCGGCCAGGATGCCAACCGTGGGGGCAAAGTCAAAACCGGGCACCAGCTCGCTCAATGTGGGAAGCTCTGGTGCCAACGCTGAGCGTTGCGCGGCATTGACCGCCAAGAGCTTGAGCTGCCCGGATTTGACAAAGCCTGCCAGTGAAGGCATGGCCGAGAACACCAGTTGCACCTGGCCGCCCACCAAGGCAGGGATGGACTGCGCGGTACCACGGAAGGGCACATGCTTGATGTCCAGGCCCAGCGCATGGTTCATGGCTTCGTGGCACAGATGGTGGGTGCTGCCCACACCGGAGGTGCCGTAGTTGAGCACGCCAGGTTTGGCCTTGGCCAAGGCAATCAATTCTTGCAGGGTGTTCACACCCAAGCTGGGACTCACGGCTAAAAATAGCGGCGCACGCGCCAGTAAAGACACGGGGATAAAGTCTTTGTTGGGGTCGTAGCTCAGGGTTTTGTAGATGCGTGGGTTGACCGAGAACATCGAGCCATCGGTGACCAAAAAGGTGTAGCCGTCTGCCGGGCTGCCGGTGACGGCTTGGGCTGCCACCAGGCCGTTGGCACCGGGCTTGTTGTCCACCACCACGCTTTGGCCCAGCTTGGCCGTCAGGCGCTGGGCGTACAGGCGTGCCACCGTGTCAGGCAGGCCGCCCGCGTTATAGGGCACCACCAGTTTGATGCTGCGGCTGGGGTAGTCGGCCTGCGCCCAAGCACCCATAGGGGCGAGCAGTGCGGCTGCGCCCACAGTGCCAGCAGCTTGTATAAATTCACGGCGTTGCATAAAAAACTCCTGAGTTCAATCGTGATGGATAAACTTTTGCGCTTAAGGCCTTGCAGCCTGCCCGTCGGGCATGGGCGAGTTGGCTGCGGCTACTGGCACACCCAGTGTGCGCCAGTCGGTGGTCTTGGGCACCACACCCTCAAATGATCGCACGCCATGCGCATAGCTGGCATACGCATGTTCCCCTATGACCTTGCCGGTTTTAGCCACCTCTTGTGCGGCGGCCAGCATGATGCGTCGAAACTCCACAATCGCCTGGTCGCTGGCGCCCAGCCTGTCATGCGTGCGGTCGGCTATCGGGCCCATGGTTTCCCACATGGCGATGTCTTGGTTAGGGATGCCGCGTATGCCTGTAAAACTGCCTGTCTTCATGCTGGCGCGGTCTTGCAGATAGCTGTTGGACAGCTTGCGCACTTTGTTGAAGGCTTGGTCTACATCGATGCCCACCTGCGCGGCGCAAAACTTGCGCCACTCTTCGCTGTCAATGCCGCCCGTGCCATCGGCCGTCCAGGCGATAAAGTGGAACATGGTGTGGGTGTCGTCAATGGGCACATTGATGTTGGCCACGTTGTACAGGTTGTTGGGCGGTATCAGCACGGTGCTGGGTGCGACAAACACGGAGATGCGCACGTAGTCATTGCTTGCGGCATTCGTGATGGGCCTGCGGATAGCGGCGTACTTAAAGCCGTAGTCGGTGGGCTGTACGGAGAATTTCGGTGCCTTGTCGGTGCTGGGGCGTAGCCACACCTGGGCAGTGGCTTTGGCGCTGTCGACCTTGGCGGGCGTCATGTCAGTGCTGTGCAGGCTGGAGCTGTGGGCTGAGTCAATCGCGCCCTCCAGTATCTGCGCCCAGTTGCAGTCAATGGCGATTTTGGCCACGCTAACCTTGCTGTGCGCATGGGGTGCCCAGGCAGGTGGCGTGAAGGCGGGCACTGAGTTGCCCGAGCCTAAGCGTACGCCCATGTACACCCAGACAAAGCCTGCATGCTCGTGCGTGGCATAGGCCTTGTGCCGTACCTTGGGGCTGTCGTCGTCATGGCTGCACGCCCCAGCGGGCTCGCTGGGCATCTCGATCACATCGCCCAGCACATTGACCTTCCAGCCGTGGTACAGGCAGCGCAGGCCACAATCTTCGTTGCGCCCAAATTGCAGGGAAGCGCGGCGGTGCGGGCAATAGCGGTCCATCACGCCGACCGCGCCCTCGCTGTCGCGCCAGGCCACCAGGTCTTCGCCCAGCAAGCGGATGGGCACGGGATCGCAGTCGGCGCTGGGGATTTCTTCCACTAGGCAGGCGGGCAACCAATGGCGGCGCATGATGGTGCCCATGGGCGCGTTGCCTTCCACGCGGCAGAGCAATTGGTTTTCTTCGTGGGTCAACATGGCGGGCTTTTGTACGTGAAGTTTCTTGGTTGGAATTTCTGGGAGGAAAGAAAGCTTGCTAAATTATACTTAGTCAACTAAGATAATATGAGTTTAACCCAATTTTTGAGCATGTACAACCCGATCCCTCCAGCCTCTGACTGGCTGCCACTGAGCGTCATCCACAAGGCTGAAATTGCCCAGGGCATTTTTGCGTTTGAGCTGGCCCGGGCTGCGGGCGGCGAGCTGCCCGCATTTGATGCAGGCAGCCATATCACGGTGCAAACGCCCAGTGGGGTGCAACGCAATTACTCGCTGTACAACGCACCGGGCGAAACGCAGCGTTACTGCATTGCCGTCAAGCGCGATACGGCTGGGCGTGGCGGCTCGCTCAGCATGGCCGACAGGTTACAGGTGGGCGATGCGCTGCAAGCACGTCCGCCCAGCAACGCGTTTGCACTGCACCCGCGTGCCAAGAATTTTCTGTTTATCGCAGGCGGCATTGGCATCACGCCCATCATGGCGATGCTGCACCAAGCACAAGCCATTGCGGGAGCCAAATTCAAGCTGGTGTACTGCGCGCGCGAGGCTGCCAGCACGGCGTTTTTAGCGCAGCTGCAAGCTGCTGACTACGCAGATAGGGTAACGGTTCACCACGACCAGGGCCAAGCCGATGCAGGGTTTGATTTTTGGCCACTGCTAGAGAAACCCCAAAGTGGTACGCACATTTATTGCTGCGGTCCGCGCGGCCTGATGGATGCGGTGAAAGACATGAGCGGCCATTGGCCTTTTGGCACGGTGCATTTTGAGAGTTTTGGCGTGGACAGCACATTGCGGCAAAGCAACCAGGCTTTTGATGTGACCTTGACCAGCGGCGGACAACGCATCCACGTAAGCAAAGACAGCAGCATTTTGGAAGCCTTGCGCGCGCAAGGTATCGCCGTGCGCAGCAGTTGCGAAAGCGGCACCTGCGGTTCGTGCAAAACCGCCTTGGTCAGTGGTGTGTGTGAGCACCGCGACTATGTGCTGGGCGAGGACGAAAAGAGTAGCCACATCATGGTCTGCGTCTCGCGGGCAGCGGCAGGCTCGCACTTGGTGCTGGGGCTATGAGCAAGCGCATGGAAAAACTGCCCAACGCCCTGGGCATCGGTGTCGTCGGGCTGGGCCGTGCTTTTACGCTGATGTTGCCCACTTTTGAACTGGACGCACGCGTGCAACTGGTAGCGGCTACCGACCCGATAGAGGCAGCGCGGGCGCAATTTGAGCGCGACTTTGATCGCCCTACGTTTGCAAGCATCGAACAGCTTTGCCAAGACCCCAACGTGGAGCTGGTGTACATTGCATCGCCACACCAGTTCCATGCCGAGCATGTGCGCATCGCCGCGCAGTATGGCAAACATGTGTTGCTGGAAAAACCCATGGCCATCACTATGGCCCAATGCAGCGCGATAGTGCAGGCGATGCAGCAGGCCGGCAAAACCCTGATCGTCGGCCACAGCCACAGTTTTAACGCACCGGTGTTGCATGCGCGCAAGTTGATTGACAGCGGCGAAATAGGCACGGTGCAGATGATCCACGCGCTACAGTGCACCGACTTTTTATACCGCGCCCGCCGCCCTGAAGAGTTGCGCACGCAAGATGGCGGCGGCGTGGTGCATAGCCAGGCCGCGCACCAGATGGACGTGGTGCGCCTGCTGGGTGGTGGCCTGGTACGCAACCTGCGCGCCCATACCCAGGCCTGGGATGGCGCACGCCCCACCGAGGGAGCCTACAACGCGCTACTACAATTTGAGGGTGGCTGTGTAGCCAACCTGTGCTACAGCGGCTACGGCCACTTTGACAGCGATGTGTTGATGGGCCACATGGGCGAGCTGGGTACCGCTAAAAACCCTGCCAACTACGGCGCAGCCCGGGCCAAGCTGGCCACTTGGGCCGATGCCGAACAAGAAGCCCAAGCCAAGGCGCAGCGCAACTACGGCGGGAGCAGCTTTGCCGCTGCACCTGCCGCCAGCGCGCACCAACACTTTGGCCAAGTCATCGTCTGCGGCACGCGTGGCGACCTGCGCCTGATGCCCGATGGCGTGTGGGTGCATGGTGACGCTGCGCAGCGGTTTGATGCCCTGCCCGCACCCGATGTACCGCGCCGCGAGGTAGTCTACGAGGTATGGGCTGCGTTGCGCGAAGGTCAACCCGCCCTGCACCACGGTGCTTGGGCCATGGCCACCACCGAGGCCTGCCTGGCCCTGCTGCAATCCTCCCAGGAGCAGCGCGACATACGGCTACAACATCAAGTTGCTTGGGGGTAGGTAAGGTATGGCGTCAAAAATAAAAAAACCGGGATCAGGCGAGGTGGCACGCAAGACCCGTACACAACGTAGTACGGGCACAGCAGCGCCCGCCAAACTACGCAACCAGGATGCACAAACCATTTTGCAGCACTGGCGCGAGGCAGTGCCCAACGACCGATTGGCGCATTTGGTCAAGGACGCAGCGCGCGCCTTTGTACGCGCACTGCAACTGCGCCTGGCTGCGTATGACGTACCCTTTGGCCACTGGACCTTTCTGCGCATCTTGTGGACGCAAGATGGCCTGACGCAAAAGCAACTGAGCGACCAGGCCGGGGTGATGGAGCCCACCACCTTTACGGCCGTCAAAGCCATGGAAGCCAGCGGCTGGATAGAGCGCAGGCAGATGCCCGGTAACCGCAAAAACATGCATGTTTACCTGACCCTCGATGGGCGCAAACTGCAAGCCAAATTAGTGCCCCTGGCGCAGGATACCAACCACGTGGGCGTAGCGGGCGTGAGCCCTGCCGACATAGCAGCCACCCGCCGCACCCTGCTGGCGATCATCGCCAACTTGGCGGCTGAGAATGGTGCTGCGGTGTAGCAGCTAGCTCAAGCTCAACGGGCGATCCATTTGACCGCCTGATGAGATGGTCTTCAACGACCGATGATCTTGACGACCTTGGGCTTGCTGGTTTTTGCAAAGCTGCTGGCGCCGGTTTTGCCGGGGCTAAACGGCTTTTTGGCAGGACGCTTGTCGTCACCTGGGCGCGGTGCCCAGGTAGCGGTGCGCTCTGGGCGCTGAAACGGGCGCTGCTCGCCGCGTGCATCTTGGCGCTGGTCACCACGGGGTTCGAAGCCGCGATTGTCTTGGCTGCGCACAGGCGGGCGGTCGGCACCGAAGGGTGCGCGGGGGACGAAGTTGCGGTCACCACCACGGTCGGCGTTGCGGCTTTCAAAGCCGCGATTGTCACCACGGTTATCACCCCGGTTGTCGAAGCCGCGTGGCTCGGGGCGTTGGCCACCAAAACCGCGTTGGTCACCGCGCTGGTCGCCACGGTTATCACCGCCGAAGCCGCGTTGTTCTTGCCCGCGTTGCTCTTGCTGCTGGCCTTGGTCGCCACCACGCTGGTCAAAACCGCGTGATTCTTCACGCTGGGGTGGGCGGCCACCAAAGCCACCATCACTGAAGCTCTTGGTCCGGCCACCAAAGCCGCCACCGCCGCTGTTGCGGTCGTTGAAACCGCCGGGACGTGGGCCGTAGCTACGCTCGCCACGGTCGTTGCCACGGTCGTTACCGCGATCACCGCCACGGTCACCAAAACTGGGGCGTGGGCCAAAGCTTGGGCGCGGAGCGCGCTCACGCGTCGTTGGCTCCAAACCAGGAATCACTTCAGACTTGATCGGTTGCTTGGTAAAGAATTCAATATCGCTGATCTTGCGGCGGTCACGGAACTCGGCAATCGTCACGGCCGTGCCGTCGCGGCCTGCGCGGCCGGTGCGGCCAATGCGGTGGGTGTAGTCTTCGGCCTTCATCGGCAGACCGTAGTTGAACACGTGGCTGATCGAGCGCACGTCGATACCGCGTGCGGCTACGTCGGTAGCTACCAGAATCTGGATGCGCCCTTCGCGCAGCATGCCCAGGCGGCGGTTACGCATACCTTGGCTGAGCGCGCCGTGCAATGCAGCGGCCACAAAGCCCGCGTCGGCCAGGTCGTTGGCCAGCGAGTCGCATTCAATCTGCGTGCTGGCAAACACGATGGCTTGCTCAATGGTGGTGTCGCGCAGCCAGTGGTCCAGCAGCTTGCGCTTGTGCTGCATGTTGTCAGCCCAGAACAGAATCTGCTTGATGTTTTTGTGGCCGTCTTGCGGGCTGTCAATCGTCAGGCGCTGAGGCTCGCGCATCACGCGGGCGGCCAGCTGCTGAATGCGCGGCGCAAAGGTGGCGCTGAACATCATGGTTTGCTGGCGCTTGATAGTCAGCTGGTTAATCTCGGCCAAGTCATCGCTAAAGCCCAGGTCCAGCATGCGGTCGGCTTCGTCGACGACGAGAAACTTCACACCGTCGCAGCGGATTTGGCCACTGCGCTGCAGGTCAAGCAAACGGCCTGGGGTAGCAACAATCAGCGTGGCGTTTTGCAGCTTGGCTACTTGCAATTGGTAAGGCATGCCGCCGATGACGGAGGCAATGCGCACACCGCGCATATGGCGCACCAGGTCAATCGCGTCGTCGGCCACTTGCTGGGCCAGCTCGCGGGTGGGGCAAACAATCAGCGCGCCGGGGGTGGCGGGCTTGAAGTTGCGGTTGCTGGTGGGGTCTTTGCGCTTGGCCTTTTTTGGCGGCACTTCACCGCGCATTTTGGCGGCTTCGACTTCTGCTTCATAAGCGGCTTTTTCAGCCAACTCTTGCTCGCGCATGTCGGCTTTCAGCGTGTGCAGCACGGGAAGCAAGTAGGCAGCGGTTTTGCCGCTACCGGTTTGGCTGGAGACCATCAGGTCGACGAATTTTTTGTTGCCGTCGGGTGAACCCATGGCCAGGGGAATGGCCTTGAGCTGCACTGGCGTGGCCTTGGTAAAGCCCAGCTCTTTGGTGGCTTGCACCAGCGCAGGGGCCAGGCCCATCAGCTCAAAATCGTTCGGGCCAGCGGGCACTTCGGGCTGCGCGTCAAGCTCAGCGTCGGCTTGGGCAAACTCTTCCTGCACAGTGTGTGCGGTATGCTCAATAGCGTCATGCGCTACGGTTTCAGTAGCTGCTTGCGCAATATGTTCGTGGGCTGGGGCATCAAAACCCTGTGAAACTACGGAGTCCACAGAGGTATCGGTCATAGAGAAATCTTCATTCATGTTCACGCGCAGACGCGCACCCACTAGCGGGGCGCGAGCCTAGTCCTTTTAAAGGCGTGTCTTGTTGGACAAGACGGTTGATACAAAAACATCAACCAACCAACAAGTTTGCGTGAGCTTGTATGCAGAACATGCTGTCCCGATACGGTTAACTACGCGGTAGCTCTGATGAAAATCTCGGAGCCTATGGTGTGTGGCAGATGCACAATTATTCGCTTTACTTCAGCGAAGCCTTCGATTATCGCACGATTAGGGTTTTCCCGCAATATCTATTTGGGCTTTGTTCTCTAGAAATACGGCGCTATGGTGAACGCTTGGCTTTTGTACTGGACCAGGTCGGTGGCGGGCGTTTCACCGCTAGCAGACCCACCCAATTCGATGCCCAGGCGCTTGGCTTGGACGGCGTAGCGGCATAAAGGAGGAGTCGCTGGCCATAGGCCAGCACGGGGGACAGCCGCGGAGCTGTGCACGCCAAGTGCCAGGGCGAGCTCAGAGCTGGAGCGAGCACAGCCAAGGAGCCCGCACACCACTGGAACCCACACAGGAGCACAGATCAGTCCGGCTTAATATTCCCGTCCCGCACAATCTTGCCCCACTTCACCGTCTCGGTCTTGATGTAGTCAGCAAACTGCTGCGGCGTGCCACCCACAGGCTCGAAAGCCATGGCGCTTAGGCGCTCGCGTACGTCGGGGGTTTTCAGCATGCTGTTAATCGCCTCATTCACCTTTTGAATCACCGCAGGCGGCGTGCCCGCAGGGGCCAGCAGACCGATCCAGGTGTCGTCCACCACGCCGGGAAAGCCAGACTCGGCAAAGGTAGGCACATCGGGCAGGGCGGCCACGCGCTTTTCGCTAGACACTGCCAAGGCCTTGAGCTTGCCGGTTTTCACAAAGGGCAGGGGCGTAGACAACGCGCCCGAGCCTACTGTGACCTCGCCACCCACCACAGCGGTAATGGCCGGGCCAGCGCCCCGGTAATGAATGGGCACCATGTCCAGCTTGGAGGCTTGGTTAAACAGGTTCTCCGCCGTCAGGTGCGGCGTAGTGCCGCTGCCGGGGCTGGCGAATGACAGCTTGTTGGTTTTGGCATGCGTCAGCAGCTCGGCCAGGGTGTTGACAGGCAGGCTGGGGTGGGTAAAGATCAAATTGGGCTGGCGGGCGATGACGGCCACGGGGATAAAGTCGCGGTCAGGGTCGTAGCCGCCCTTGGGCGAGAGAGTCACGTTGACGGCAAAGGCCGAGGTGGTGATGAGGAATGTGTGGCCATCTGCCGGTGCTTTGGATGCCAGCGCCGCGCCCAGGTTGCCGCCCGCGCCGCCCTTGTTGTCCACAATCACCGGTTGGCCCAAAATGTCGGTGAGCTTGAGCGCGGTGATGCGGCCGATCAAATCCGCAGGGCCTGCGGGTGCGAAGGCAATGATGAGTTTCACGGGCTTGTTAGGGTAGGCTTGCGCGGCCACCGGCCCCGCTGCTACGAGCGTAAAACTAAAAACCAGACAGAGGCGGGACCATAGATTCACAGTGTTCTCCTGAAGGGTGCAACGCGGGGTGCGGTAGATGTACCCGAGCATCGTAACTGAATGTCCGGTCATAAGGCTAAGGGATAGCCGCAGGTATTAATGTCCCTGTTTCGGCTTGAATACGACAAACTGCTTCCAATTTTCACGTTGGTTTTCTAAATTTGAATTGTTTTCTTAGTTTTTGTTGAAGTTGATGAAATACTTAAAACTAATGCACAGTTTGCAAGCCCATTGACACTGTCAAATAGTTTGTATATTGCATTGATTTCAATTCTGTTTATTGGAGTATTTTTTTGAAAATCAATCGTCATCTTCTGAAGTTAATGAGTGTTTCAATTTTTATAGGGCTTACAGGCTGCGCTACCAATACACCTCCAGTAGCGACATCTGGGGTGCAAAAAGCAGTCACGGTAGTGCCTAACTTGAAAGTCATAGCGGATTGTGGCGCATGCCAAGTAAGACCTACCGTTGCAGGTTTGATTGCCGAAGGTTATAAAGAAGCTGCAATGAAGTCTGGCGCACAGGTTTCTTTAAATTCGGACGCGATAGTAACCATCAAAGAATATTCTGATCGCAATGATGCGGCTAGATTTCTCGTTGGCGTATTCGCTGGAAAAGACGAAATAAAAGCGACTGTATCGGATCAAGATAAAAAGTTTGAAGTTGAAGACTACTACCGCAACGCTTGGTTTGGCATTGAGTCGCTATCTAAGAAAATTGGACTAATGATTTTTGAAAAAATTTCACCTGTTACGGTAAATGGTGCTGCACCTCAAATCGTGGCTGATTTGAAACAGGAGCGTATTTCTCCAGTGCTTGTAGCTGCAACAGCAAATGCCGTCCCCAAAGTTGCCACGCAAACGTCTACGGTTCTGCCTATTCCGGATACTAAAGGTAGCGCAACTAATCCTGCCAAACCTGACACCAGCGCCAGCAATCCGGTCAACGACGTGGAGAAACTACCACTGTCCAAAGAAGGCCGTGAGGAATATCGCCAATGGTTGACCAAGCCACTGCCGCGTGCCTTTGCCGTAGCAGCCAACGGTGTGTGGCTGGCTACCTGGGGCACAAAGCCACAGAACACGGCGTTGCCTAGCAACCCGGCGGAACGCGCCATGTTGGCCTGCCTAAACCGTGCCAAAGAAGCGTGCAAGCTGTACGCCGTGGACAACGACGTCGTGTGGGGTGTGAAATAAGTCCGACACTGCGTTGAGATGTAGGCCGAGGGGGATACGCTTGGTTGCAATCTTCACACTGCAGATGCTTTCCTTCTTGTTGTCTGGCGCGTTGTATGTGCACCTAACAAAGGAGTTTAGTATGCATAGTACCTCTGTAAAAGCCTCTAAAGTGATAGCTGTCTGTGCCTTGTTGGCCGCAGCCACTGTTGGTGTGAACGCCCATGCATCGGATGTGCGCTGGAACGTAACCATTGGCCTGCCATTCCCCGTGTTGGTGCAGCCCCAGGTGGCTTACTACCCACCTCCAGTGGTTTACCAGCAGCCGCAAGTGGTGTACCAGCAGCCGCAAGTGGTGTACCAACAACCGCAAGTGGTGTACCAACAACCCCGCGTGGTTTACCAACAGCCTCGTGTAGTCTACGCGCCGCAACCAGTGGTGTATGGCCACCCAGGCCACTACCGCCACCCAGGGCATGGTCATGGTGGACGCGGTAATGGTCATGGCGCGCACCGAGGTGGTCATGAAGGCAACCAAGGTTATGGCCGGGTAGGGTACTACCGCTAATAAAGCATGCCGCAAACCATTTTGGGCAACAAAAAAGCCGTCTTGCGACGGCTTTTTGCTTTTTTTTGCTTGTGCTGACAGCGCACCCGGATCAAACGGCTGACTGGCGAACCAGTCAGGGCTTGGGTTGTGCGTGTTACTTCGCGAGGGCCAGGGCTTTCACCTTGGCTGACAGGCGGCTCTTATCGCGAGCGGCTTTGTTTTTGTGGAAAATGCCCTTGTCGGCAACGGTGTCCACAATGGCTTGCGCTTTGGCAAAGAGTTCGGTGGCTTTGGCCTTGTCGCCAGCAACAACCGCTTTTTCCACGTTCTTCACCGCAGTGCGGTATTTGGAGCGCAGCGAGGTGTTGGCTGCGTTGATTTTCACGTCCTGGCGAACGCGTTTGCGGCCCGACGCGAGGCGCGGGTTCTTTTTCTTGGGCTTGGTAGATGCCATAATTTAAGGTTCCTAGTGGTTTGAGGATGATGTCAGCAAAGCCTACCATTATAGCCTGCCCACGCCCGGATAACCCACCTGCAACACACCCAAGCTATGACCCCCGACGAACTCACCCACACCGCCGCCAAAACGCTGGCCCACTACGAGCAAGGCGCGCAAACCTTTTGGGAGGGCACGAAAGACCACGATGTCAGCCAAAACATCTCCGCGCTGCTGCAAGCTATCCCAACTCCCGCGCCCTGCAAGCTGCTGGACTTTGGTTGCGGCCCCGGGCGCGACCTGAAAACCTTCAAAGACATGGGCCACCAGCCCACCGGCCTGGAGGGCGCAGCGGCGCTGGCGGCCATGGCGCGCACGCACAGCGGCTGCGAGGTGTGGGAACAAAACTTTTTGGCGCTGGATTTGCCCGCAGCGCATTTTGACGGCGTGTTTGCCAACGCCGTGTTGTTCCACCTGCCCAGCCAGGCCTTGCCGCGTGTGCTGGGGCAACTGCACGCCACGCTCAAACCAGGCGGGGTGCTGTTCAGCTCCAACCCGCGCGGGGAGGGCCAAGAGGGCTGGCGCGGGGAGCGCTATGGCAGCTACCACGACTGGCCCACCTGGCAGGCCTACATGCTGGCAGCGGGCTTTGCCCAGGTGCTGCACTACTACCGGCCTACAGGCCTGCCGCGCGAGCAGCAGCCTTGGCTAGCCAGCGTTTGGCGCAAGCCTGCGCTCTAGCGCGCTGGTCACATCACGCGGGTGCAGGCCGTACATGTCGGCAAACTCCTCGGGGGTTTTGCCGCTGGCGTCAAAGGCGCGCAGCATGGCCTCTTGCTTGGCCAGCCACAGGTCGTAGTCGGCAAAGGCGCCGTCCAGCAGAGCGTTGGCGTCTTCGTCTTTGGTGCGCACGCGGGCCAAAAAGTCTTCGCGCGTGAGGTTGGACGCAATGAACGCATCAATGGCTTGCACGCGAAACTTCGGCGCCAAGTCTTCACGCGAGCGGCCTTGCCTGCGGCGAAACAGCTCTAGCAGGGCAAAGTAAATATGTTCGGGCGCTACATCTTCCACCGGCTGGCCTGCCAGGTCGTGGCGCTGGTTGCCAGCGGCCACGCATTGCAGGTAGCGGGCCGAGCGGGTGTGTACGCCCAGAGCAGCCTTCAGCGCCTCTTTAGGCAGATCCTCAGGGTGGGCGGCTAGCAGTTCTTGGTAAATGCCCAGCTTGAGGGGCAAAAAATGTGCGCCAAACAGCTGCGGGTACAACTCAAACAGCTTTTCCAGTACGGGCTGCACATCGGGGCGTTCGGTGCGTTTGGCCTTGCCATTGGCTGGTGTGGCGGCAGGGTCAAGCGCTGTCGCTGCTTGGGTGATGGGCTCGTCAGCGCTTGGCGCTGCAGCAGTTGCGGCCTCGGTGGGCGCAGCGGGTTGTGCAGTCGTCTGCGGCGGCAGGGTAGAAGCTTCTTGGAGGGTATCGGTCATAAGGTGTGTCGTTCAGGCAACCCTGGATTGTCGTCTATACGGTGGCGCTCGGGCTTACGCGAAGGTAACGCGGTGGTAACCAACCGCGCAGCGCGCTGCAAACGCTTAAAAATGCGGCGGCAAGTCGTCCCGCATATTGCGCGGCCCGCCCGCAGCGGCCAGCTCGCTTTGCTCGCGCAGTTGCAACACCTCGTCCACCAACTGGTCAATTTGTTTTTGCTGGCGAATGATGATCTGGTTAAGCTGCTCCAGCAAATCCTCGGTAAAGCTGGCCTTGATCTCCAGCTCGGTGAGGCGCTGGTCGATGTGCTGCGGGGAATGTTGAGGGTGGTCCATTCCCATATTGGACACCAAATTAAACCCCGCTTGAGGCGCTGCGCAAAACTGTATACACTCAAACCGTGCCGCAGCGGAGCCACAGCTTGGATATGCATCCACCAGCCAACAGTTCGCGGCCAAATCTGTTTACAGCGCCCGCAGTGGTAAACAGCAAAGGAGTTCCGTATGGAAGCTTATTTGCTGGACTGGGCCAACCTGCTGCTGCGCTGGGTGCATGTGATCACCTCCATCGCCTGGATCGGCTCCTCGTTTTATTTTGTCTTTTTAGACAACAACCTGGTCAAACCCACCTCGCCCGACCTGCTGGAAAAAGGCGTGGACGGGGCTATGTGGGCGGTGCACGGAGGGGGTTTTTACAACCCGCAAAAGTACATGGTGGCTCCCAAGAAGATCCACACCCAACTGCACTGGTTTTATTGGGAGAGCTATAGCACTTGGCTGAGCGGTTTTGCGCTGTTTACCGTGCTGTACTTGTACAACGCCAGCACCTATTTGATCGACAAATCTTTGATGGACTGGACACCCGGCGTCGCCATCGCCGTGGCACTGGGGTTCTTGATCGTCTTTGGTTTTCTCTACGACGTGATTTGCATGCTGGTAGGGTTTAGAAAGCATGGCGAGCTGATCGTTGGCGTGCTAGTGCTGTGCCTGGTGGCCTTGATGAGCTACTTGGCCTGCCGCTGGTTCGCCGGGCGGGCCGCGTTTTTGCTGGTGGGTGCATCTATTGCCACGGCCATGAGTGCCAACGTGTTTTTGTGGATCATCCCCGGGCAGCGCAAGGTGGTGGCCGCTATGCAAAGCGGCACCAAGCTGCCCGCCAAAGAGCTGGCCCTGCACGGCAAGCGCGGCAAGCAGCGCAGCGTGCACAATACCTACTTCACCCTGCCAGTGCTGTTTGCCATGCTCAGCAACCACTACAGCTTTATGTACACGCACAGCCACAACTGGCTGGTGCTGTTTGCCATGATGCTGGGCGGCGCGCTGATACGCCAGTACTTTGTGCAGCGCCACGGCTACCACCACGGCCGCGCCCGCAACCCGCTGCCCTGGGCGGTGGCCGGCGTGGTGGTGCTGATAGCGGTGATTGTGTGGATGAAACCGGCGGATGTAAAAACTGCTGATGCAAAATCCGTTAGTGATGTTGCTACTAAAAGCGCAGCTGCTCCCACAATATTAAAGGGGGATAGCGCCCTAAAAGACTCTAAGAACAGCTACGCAGAGCTGCAAAAAGTGCTGGAGCAGCGCTGCTATATGTGCCACAACGCCCAAGTGCAAATGAAGAACGTGCGCCTGGACTCGCCCGAGGCGGTCAAGCAGCATGCGCAAAACATCTACCAGCAAGTAGTGGTCACCAAGCAAATGCCGATGAACAACGCCACGGGCCTGACGGAGGCTGAGCGCGCGCAGGTAGGGCAGTGGTTTACCAGCGGGGCCAGCACCGCGCCCTGAGTGTTCGGTGCAGACAACAGAGCGGCTGGTTACCCAAAAACCCGCTTCACGAAAGCTCCCCAGACCATTTGCAGACCTTCCACAGGCCCATGTGGGCACAACAGGCACTACATATTTAGTAGCTTCTCCCGGGATATTCTATTGGCCTGCAGCCCAATTAGCACCTTGAAATCGAGCTAAAAATGCCTTTTTAATCGCCCGCCGGGCTCAAAATCTCCAAAATTCAGGTTTCGAGACGTTTTTCTCGCAGTTTTAAGCGCTTTTTAAGATGCTAATCGAGCTGCAGGCCAATAGAATATCGCGGGAGCAGCTACTTAATACCTAGCGCATATCGGGTACTGCGGTACCTGACAGTGGCTGCTTCATCGACTGGCCGTCACTCCACCCAATTTTCAGTCACCAAGCCTGCGTAGCCCTGAAAGTCCTCAAGGTTGTTAGTTACCAGCACCAGCCCCAAGCTCACAGCGTGTGCCGCTATCAGGTTGTCAAGCGCTTGCTTGCGTTTGAGCTTGCTGCTGCGCGCCAGCGTGCCATAGGCGCGGGCGGCATCGTCGTCAAAGGCCAGGGCGGGTATGTCTTGGAGCAAGGCGTCTAGGCTGGCCATGTCCTGGGCGTAGTCAGCGGCATTTTGCCCACCGCCGCCGTGGCGTAACTCGGCCAGGGTGATGCTGGACATCACCACGTCGCCCACGTTGAGTTGCGCCATTTTGTCAAACACTTCTACGGGCTGGCGTTTGAGCAGGTAAATGCAGATGTTGGTGTCAAGCATGTAGCGCATGGTCTACCAGTCGCGTGCGCCTTGCTCTTGGGGTGCGCGCCCTTGCGCCATATAGCCAGTGGAGAAGGCACGAAACTTGTCAGCCACCTGCACCAGCTTGCGCTTGTGTACGGGCCGAATGATCCAGGCCCCCGCCTTGGCCTCAATGACCGCGTCCATCCCCACGTCAGACATGAGCATCTCGCGCGGAATGCGCACCGCCAATGAGTTGCCGCTTTTGAAAATGCGGGTGGGCAGCGTACGGGGTGAATCGATAACGGCGTTCATAAGGAGCCTCCAATGTAGATACAGTATACATTTAACCGTTGAGAGATGCAGGGGCAGCGGGCCTGCCTCCATTTTGCCCACAACCTAGCCCACAGACCGGCAGTGGACAACAGTGCAGCAATACAAGAACTACATATTTAATAGCTGCTCCCGCGATATTCTATTGGTCTGCAGCCCGATGAGTACCTGAAAAACGGTTTAGAAATGCCATTTTCAGCAGATCGCGCAGCGCAAAATCCAAAAAATTCGGGTTTCGAGGCAGCCATGTCCTAGTTTTAAGCGCTTCTTTAGAAGCATATCGAGCTGTGAGTCAATAGAATATCGCGGGGGCAGCTACAAATAACATAGTGTTTGCAATGCCGTAGGGGCTTGTATGCACAGCCGGGCTCGTGTGGTTTAACCACAGGTATTTGCACTACGTGTGAAATTTTCGTGTCGTTTTTAACGGTTCCATCCTTGTTGTTGAAAGGTGCACTTTTCTGCGGGTGAAACGGGGGGGGG
>JANMTF010000364.1:0-10873 GCA_031390175.1 Polaromonas sp. | reverse complement strand
CCGTCGCCGTTACTGTCTTGGCCTTGCAGGGCGATGAAACCGTTGGCCGCCAGTGCGCCTGCTGCGCCGGGGGTGTTGTCGCCAAACAATTCGGCCCCGCCGTCGATGGTGCCGTTGCCATTGCGGTCCAGCACCAGCAAGCCGTCGTCGCTTTTGATCCAGCCAGTACCTGTGCGCACGCCGTCGTTGTCGTGGTCAAACAGCACCGGGGCCAGGGGGTTAATGCCCACGGTCTCTATGCCGTCGCCGTCCAGGTCTAGCACCAAGGGGTCGCGCGGGAGCGTCCAGCCTCGGGCGGCGGTGTAGTCGCGGTTGCAGGTGGGATCGACGACGCTTGGCATACCTGGAACCCGGTACATATCCAGGTCCCAAGGATGATATGCGGGTGGAAGTTCTGGGGCATTGAAATTGTCCCACCAATCAAAAAATCTACTCCAATCCTGATTCCGAGACCATGCGGACGCTGCATCGTAAGCATTTTTAAAGGCTTCAGATGTCGCTAGGTCAGCCGCTACAGCGGCGGCTGGGCCAGCAGGAAGAGCCACCGTTGCACCCATCAAGCCAAGTGCGCTTGCAAAAGCTTCTTTCACGTTTGCACTAAGATTGCCGCCCATTACGTTAGCTGTAACTTGCGCAAGATCGTTGGAATTTTTTATGATGTCGACAACTGGCGCTGCGTTGTCAGCCGTTCTGACTACGAATACAACAGCTTCGCCGCTGAGGGCCGAGTTGACGAGATTGGCGGCTGCAACTGCCCCGTCTGCAACGACAACGCCACCATTTGTAAATACAACAACTTTGTAACTCATTTTCTACTCCTTAGTGATAAGCCAAAAACAACAAATAGAACTCCAAAAATGATAAAGAACATAGGCGGGCCTAGCTGGCCAAAAGAATCGAATAAAGGGCCGAGCACGAAAGACCACCGCCCCGTGGGACGAGTGCTTGACGAGTAAGCGATCTGCGTCATTCCCAGAACTAGGAAACACAACCCGATGCCAATATTGGCATTACCTTTGTCTTTGTTGTCCATAAATGCTCCATTAAAAAAATACTGCAAATTCGTTTGAATTAGTTGGTGCGTACTCTCACATACCTAGCGCGGCATGTCGTTCCTAACACGTGATCTTTTAGAGTGGTAAGGTAATTTTCACGCCGCTTAGGCCTGCAGATCAATAAAATATTGCGGGAGCAGCTACTGATTAAATAGCGCCGGTTATTCCCCGCCAACAAATAACTCCCGGTCAACTCAGCCGTCCCGCTCTGTCCTGTGCTGCCGTTGGTGCGCGTGAAGCCGCCACTGGCTATCTGTGTATTGCCCACGGTGCAGCCGTTCGTCAGAACAGCTAGGTTGACATTCGTCGTCATCCCCGCCGCCCCGATGCTGGCGATACCTGCTTGACTCAATGTTTGCAGCTCGCCTGCCTGGCTAACGCCCTGTCCTGAGCTTGTCGAAGGGCCGTCTTGGTTGAGGTCGCGCCACACGCGCAGCCAGGTGTAGCTGGCGTTTTGGCTGTTGATCTGGCCGTCGTGGCTGTTGAACGGTTCACTTACAATGAAATTTATCTTCATGACCAGAGGTAGATTTATGCGAAATGCTGAGCACACTATGGTTTTATCGGTCCCGCCCAATGTGCTGACGGCTTTGCACATTACGGCCAGTGATGCTGTGCAATGGGAGGTGCGTAACGGGGAAGCAGTTCTAAAGGCTGTGGCCCGGCGCAGCGTAGACGACGTTGCTGGCATGCTGGCCCCGCAGCTCAAGGGCAGGCGCATTCGCTGGAGCGCAGTGGCTGCCAGTGCGCGCGCGGCGTGGGGGCAGGTGCGTTGATTGCCATTGACACCAATATCATTCTGCGGTTTTTGACGCGGTACCCCAAAGCGCAGTTTGAGGCTGCACGCAGTTTGTTCCGCACAGGTGGCTTGTTTGGTCGCGCAGCTAAGCTGAAGCTGTGGCCTGTGGTGCAAGTGCCTTAAGGTACGCATTTTTATCTCTCCCGCAAACTCTCGCTACCCGCCTGCTGAATTGGGCTGAGCAAATATTCAATCACCCGCCTCTGCCCGGTCTTGATCTCGGCAGTCAAGTTCATGCCTGGGGTGCGGCGCACCTGTTTACCATCGATATTGATGCTGCTTTGGCTGAGGGTAAGGGTGGCGGGGAAGATGGCGTTGGTGTTTGCGCCGCTGCCGTTGGCTGCGCGTTTGTCGTCTACCACCGCGTCGGCACTTACGCGGCTGACTTTGGCGGGTACGGTGCCGTAGCGGGTGTAGGCGAAGGTTTCTAGCTTGGCGGCTGCTTCTTGGCCTGAACGCATCACATCGGCCTGCGCACAGCCTATGACACCATTGCTGGCAATTGCGTTGTTTGTATTAACAAATATGTTATCATTTAGTCCATGCCGTATGAAATCCGTTTTTATGATGATGCGCTGCAGACCCGCGTGCTGGCATTGCCAAAAACCTTGCTGGCCCGCAAACGTTTGAAGGAAATCAAAGATGCTGACACATGAACAATTCAAAGCCAAAGCGTTGGCCGACCCTACTGTTCGCGCTGAGTACGAGCGGCTCCAGCGCGAAGAAGGTCCGATGCTGGATGCCATTCTGGCCGCCCGCCGGGAGGCTGGCTTGACGCAGGCCCAAGTGGCCCAGCGCATGGGCACCAAAGCCCCAGCCGTGGCGCGACTGGAGGCGGCACTCATCAGCGGCACGCCATCGCCTTCGTTGGCAACTTTGCGCAAGTACGCCGCTGCGCTGGGTAAGCGGGTGCAGGTGCAGTTGGTGTAAAGCCTGCGAAGCGTTGCAGGTTTTACATGCCGCCAGCTCAATAAAAAATAGCGCGAGCAGCTACTGTTTTGATAGTTCATGACGTATTCCTTTGCGTGAGTTTCGATGGTCATATTCGACCTCTCACCGCTCTCTCAGGCTCTCGCTACCGGCCTGCTGTATCGGGCTGAGCAAATATTCAATCACCCGTCTCTGCCCGGTCTTGATCTCGGCAGTCAAGTTCATGCCGGGGGTGAGGCGCACCTGTTTGCCGTCGATGTTGATGCTGCCTTGGCTGAGGGTGAGGGTGGCGGGGAAGATGGCGTTGTTGCTTGCGCCGCTCCCGTTGGCTGCGCGTTTGTCGTCTACCACCGCGTCGGCGCTCACGCGGCTGACCTTGGCGGGTACGGTGCCGTAGCGGGTGTAGGCGAAGGTTTCCAGCTTGACGGCGACTTCTTGGCCGGCGTTAACAAAGCCGATGTCTTTGTTGTCAATGGTGACTTCGGCGGTTACCTGGGCTTCGTCGGGCACGATAACCATAAGGGGCTGGGCCTGGGTCACCACGCCGCCCACCGAGTGGATAGCCAGCTGTTGCACGGTGCCTGCTACGGGGGCGGTAAGGGTGCTAAGGCGCTCGCGCTGGCTGGCTTTGGCTTGGTCTTGGGTGAGCTGGGTGGTTTTGAGCTGGGCGGTGGCCAGCCGGTCGGCTAGCTGGCGGCGGGTTTCGGCCAGGTAGGCGGCTTTGGTGGTGTGGGTCTCGGCCAAAGTAGCCTCTGCTTCGCGCAGGCGGGCTTGCTGGGTGGCAAGGTCGCGCTCTAGCTCTATGCGCTCGCGGGTGCGGTCTTGGCCGGTGTGGCTGGCTACAAAGCCTTGGTCTGCCAGTTTTTCAAAGTCTTGCTCGCGTTTGATGGCCAGCGGTACGGTGGTGTTTAGCTTAGCTACCTGCTGTTGTACGGTGGCTATCTCGGCCTGGCGGCGGGTGACTTCGGAGGCTAGCTTACCTAGCTTGGCGCGGATGTCGGCCCACTCAGCGGCTAGCTGGGCTTGCAGGGCGGCGGTTTCTGCTGGGCTGAGTTTGGCTGGGGTTTTATAAGGTAAATTGGCCTCTAGGCCAATAGATAATTGCGGGAGCAGCTCAGTATTTAATAGCGCCTTGAGGATGGCTTGGGTCCGCTGGGCTTCGCTGGTGGCGGCTTTTTGCTGCTCTTGCACTGCCGCTTTGTCGGCGCTGGCGTAGGTGGCATCGAGCTCCACCAGCGCTTGGCCTGCTTGCACGCGGCTGCCGTCTTTGACTAAGATGCTGCGCACCACGCCGGGCTCCAGGCTTTGGATGAGCTTGGTGCCCTCGCCTACTACTACGCGGCCTTGGGCTACGGCCACGATGTCGATATGGCCCAGGGTGGCCCATGCGATTGCGATGGCAAACAGGGCCATCACAGCAAAGGCCAGGCGGCGGGGTGATGGGTGTACCGGGGTGTCTTGCAGGCTCAGGGCGGCTGGCAAAAAGGCCAGCTCGTCGGCCATGCGCTTGGGGCCTGCAAGCTGGTGGCGCATGGCCCAGGCGGCGCTGAAGATGGCGGTGTAGCGGGCTAGTAGCTCTCGGGCGGGGTGGGTGGGTGTGCTCATACGCTGGCCTCGGTTTTAGGCGGTGCATCGTCGGTTTGCTGCATTTGCTGCAAGCGCCACAGGTGGGCGTACAAGCCCTTGGGCAGTTGAATCAGCGCATCGTGCGGCCCGGCCTCTACGATGCGGCCTTTGTCCATGACGATGATGCGGTGGGCATTGCGCACGGCGCTTAAGCGGTGGGCGATGGTGATGACGGTGCGGCCCTGGCAGATGGCGCGCATGTTGCGGGCGATGATGGCCTCGCTTTCGTAGTCCAGGGCGCTGGTGGCTTCGTCGAGTATCAAAATACGTGGGTTGGTAAACAGGGCGCGGGCGATGGCAATGCGCTGGCGCTGGCCACCGCTTAAACTGCCGCCCTGCTCGCCCACCACGGTGTCGTAGCCCTCGGGCAGCTCGCTAATAAACTCGTGTGCACCCGCCATTTGCGCTACGCGCACCACGGCTTCGATGGGCGCTGCGGGGTCGGTAATGGCGATGTTCTCGCGCACGCTGCGGTTAAACAGCAGGTTTTCTTGCAGCACCACGCCTATTTGGCGGCGCAGTTGGGCGGCGTCTATCAGGCCAATGTCGATGCCGTCTACCAGCACGCGGCCTTGCTCGGGGGTGTACAGGCGCTGCACCAGCTTGGTGAGGGTGCTTTTGCCGCTGCCAGAGCGGCCTACGATGCCGATGAGCTCACCTGCGCGCATGTCCAGACTCAACTCATGCAATACAGGCGCGGCCTCGGGGCGGTAGCGGAAGGTGATTTTGTCTAGGGTAACGCGGCCCTTCACTGGCGGCAGTTGCGCGGCGCTGCTGGGCGGCACCTCGGTGCGGGTGTTCAGTATGTCGCCCAGGCGGGCCATGGAGATGCCGGTTTGCTGAAAGTCTGTCCACAGCTGGGCCATGCGCATGATGGGCTGGGCCACGCGCTGGGCAAACATATTGAAGGCGATAAATTGGCCTACGGTGAGCTGGTTGTCCATCACCAAATGCGCGCCGTACCATAGCGTGGCGGCGTTGACCAGTTTGCCAATCAGGTTAACGCCTTCGTGGGCAAAGCTGGCCAGGGTTTGGGTTTTAAAGCTGGCAGACACGTAGCCTGCCAGCTGGTCGTCCCAACGCTTGGCAAAGGATGGCTCCAATGCGCTGGCTTTGACGGTTTGGATGCCGGTGATGGTCTCTACCAGCATGGACTGGTTCTCGGCCCCGCGTGCAAACTTGACGTCCAACCGTTGGCGCAAGATGGGCACTACAGCCAAGCTGAGGGCAAAGTACAGCGGCATGCTGACCAGTACGATCAATGTGAGGGGCACGCTGTAGAACAGCATGACGGCTACGAAGATGACACTGAACAGCACGTCTAGCAGCACGGTGAGCGCGTTGCCGGTAAGGAAGCTGCGAATGTTCTCCAGCTCGCGCACGCGGGCCACCGAGTCGCCTACTCTTCTGGCCTGAAAGTACGCCAAGGGTAGCTGCACCAGATGGCGGAACAAGCGTGCGCCCAGCTCTACGTCGATGCGGCTGGTGGTGTGGCTGAACACGTAGGTGCGCAGGGCGCTCAAGATGCTTTCAAATATCACCACCACAACCAGGCCGATGACCAGCACGTCTAGCGTGGTCATGCCCCGGTGCACCAGCACTTTGTCCATCACCACTTGAAAGAACAGCGGGCTGACCAGGCCAAAGAGCTGCAGGAACAGGCTGATCAGCAGCACCTCGCCCAAGAGCTTGCGGTATTTGACCAGACTGGGGATAAACCACGAGAAATCAAACTTGGCCAGCGCGCCTGCGAGGCTGGCGCGGCTGGTAACCAAGATGAGCTGGCCTGTCCAGTCCTTAGCAAACACTTCTACAGGTTCGATGGCGGGGCGGCCACCGCCTGTGGCGGATGGGTCTTGCAGCAGCAGGCGCTGGCCGTCGCACTGGGCTATGAGGACGTAGCGCAGGGCATTGCTTTGCTTGTCGCTGTTTGTAGGGCTTGCATCGCTGGCGCTGCGTATCACGGCCAGTGCGGGCAGGGGCTGCAGGTGCAAGCGGTCTGCGCTGCAAGTGCTGAGCTTGGCTTTAAGGCCTATGTGCTTGGCGGCTAGCAGCAGCTCCTGCACGGTGACCTCGCGGCTGGGAGGAATATTGAGCTGATGGCCTAGCGTGTTGGCGTCGGTGCTGATGTGGTGCAGGCGGGCCAGCAGGCCTAGCGCGGTGAGGCCGCTGGTGGGTGGGGCGGCGCTGGGTGGCGGGCTGGCTTGGGCACTAGCCTGGGTGCTAGCAGATGCGCCGGTAGCTGCCCCGGGTTTTTCTTGCGCAGCTGCGGGTGGCGCAGACGCGGCTTGGCTGGTTGTCACAACTTCCAAAAATGCCCCCTTGTGGCGCGCTTTGTACTGAATGTTGCACCACTGGCAAAAATCTTACTTGAATTGCTTGTTTTTCAGTGGAAAAAAAAAAATCTTAAATATGAAACTAAATGTATCAATACCCAGTAAACGCAACCCGAATGATGGGATCCGCGTCAGAGAATTTGGTAAAAAATTGTGCGGCTACTGAAGGCAAAAATACGGCGCTAGGCTAATAGAATATTGCGGGAGAAGCTCCTGAATAAGGAGCGTTCGATACCTGCCATTAGCGGCCCTGGAAAACGCGGCTCCACTTCAAAAACAACTACCTCGGCGGTCTGCAGGCTGCGCCGTTAGCGCCCCGTAGGCATTGCCGTCTATGGGCAGGGCTCCAATTTAGACTGGCATTCTCACCCGCTGTTGGAATTAACCGACACCACGGTTTTTTGAACAATGCTACCGTTGCGGCATGAAATCCACCGACGTTTTAAAGCACTCTGGCGCGCAAACCGACTTTAGCCAAGCGATGAGTTATGGCGACTACCTAGCGCTGGACCAAATACTGAGCGCGCAGCACCCGCGCAGCCCGGACCACAACGAGATGCTGTTCATCATCCAGCACCAGACCAGTGAGCTGTGGATGAAGCTGATGCTGCATGAGCTGCACGCGGCCATCGCCTGTGTGGCCAGTGACGATTTGAGCAGCGCTTTTAAGATGCTGGCGCGGGTGAGCAAGATCATGGCGCAGCTGGTGCACGCCTGGGACGTGCTAGCCACCATGACGCCGCCGGAGTACAGCGCCATTCGGCCCTACTTGGGCAACTCTAGCGGCTTTCAAAGTGCGCAGTACCGCTGCGTGGAGTTTGCACTGGGTAACAAAAATGCAGGCATGCTCAAGGCCCACGCCCACGCCCCTGCCCTGCTGGCCCAAGTGCAATTTGCGTTAGAAGCGCCGAGCCTGTACGACGAGGCCCTGCGCCTGCTGGCGCGCCGTGGCCTGGCCGTGCCTGCCAGTCACACCGAGCGCGACTGGACGCAGCCCTACGTGATGAGCGACGCGGTAGAAGCCGCCTGGCTGGTGGTGTACCGCGCGCCCAAAGCGCATTGGGACTTGTACCAACTGGGCGAGGAGCTGACTGACCTGGAAGACGCTTTTCGCCAATGGCGCTTTCGCCACGTAACCACAGTAGAGCGCATCATCGGTTTCAAGCCCGGCACGGGGGGCACGAATGGCGTGGGCTATTTGCGCAAGATGCTGGATGTGGTGCTGTTTCCCGAGATTTGGAAGCTGCGGACGGATTTGTAGACGCTATTGTTTGAATAGCTGCTCCCGCAATATTCTATTGGGCTTGTAGCTAGTATGGCTTGAGAAACTTCGTTACTGAGAGAGTTTCGGTGATTAAGCATGGTGTGCTTTGAAGGGCGTGACGCGGTCACTGCACGCACGGTGAGGTGTATATCGGCCGCCCTCTCAACTGGAGTACCAGAAATCGGTCAGCCGATATACACCTAACCGTGCAGCGACCAAGGTAGCGCACTACCCGTAGTTTCCTGTCAGGCTGTCCGGCGACTACGCGTAGCGCACAACCATGTGCGAAGGCGATAGAGCGTGTGCCGAACGACCGATTTCTGGTACTCCAGTATGAGGGCGTTTGGCACACGCTCTATCGCCCGCGAAGCACAAGAGCGCTACTACAAGACGCCTGCAAACGACCAAGCATCCAAGACACAACCAGGTCAGAGACACCAACTCAAGCCCCGTACAACCAAGGCAAGCCCAACACCTGGGTGCCCTTAAGCGCCAACACCGCATCGCGTGCAGTTGACCACGGCGGTGCAAGGTGGAATATGCGGCCATTGCGCCGGGCGGTGGCTACCACGCGCTCGCAACGGGCTTTGCGCAGACGCTGGTAGTGCTGCAGTGAGGAGGGCCAGCCGCTGTGCGCGGCTACGCTGGCGGCCAGTGCAGAGGCATCTTCCAGGGCCATGGCTGCGCCTTGGGCTAAGTAGGGCAACATCGGGTGGGCTGCATCACCAAGCAGAGCTATGTGGCCCTTGAACCATGTGCGCGTAGCGGGGCGGTCGTACAGGTGCCAGCTGTGCCAACTGCTCGCGCAGGCCAGCAGCTCGCGCAACAAAGGGCATGCACCTTGCACGCTGCGCTCTACCTCTGCCGCGCTGGCTAGACTGGCCCAGCCGGGTACGGCCTTGGCGGCGGCTTGCTCGCTGAGCACCACCAGGTTGATAAATTCGCCGCCGCGCACGGGGTAGTGCACCACATGCACATCACAGCCCCACCACACGCCCACCTCGCTGCTCAGGGCTTGGGTGCGCACACTGGCGGGCAGGCTGGCAATGGGCAATAGCGTGCGGTAGGCGGCGTGGCCGGTGGCGCGCGGCGCTCCGTCTGCCCACACGGCCTGGCGCACGCTGCTGGCTACGCCGTCGGCGGCTACCAGTGCGTCGGCGTACCAAGTGTGCTGGGAGGACTGCACCTGCACGCTGGGCGCAGTATTGTTTGCGTTGTGGTCTACCGCACCCTCGCCTGTGCGCTGCGCAGCGCTTTGTTTGTTGCCAGTTGCGTTGCTGTCTGTAGCACTAAGCACCTGTTTGTTGCAGTGCAACTGCGCGCCACTGTGCTGGCGCACGGCCTGCAGCAGCGCGGCATGCAGGTCGGCGCGGTGCATGCAGGCATAGACCTCGCCGTAGCGCTGTTGCACGGCTTGGCCCAGTAGCATGCGGGCGAGGCTGCGACCGGTGGCGGCATCGCGCACAGCGATGGCCTCCGGCAGGCAAGCGCGCGCTAGCACTGCGTCTTTGACACCCCACTGGGCCAGCACCTTGATGGCGTTGGGGCCTAGCTGTATGCCTGCGCCGATATCGGCAAACTCAGCGGCCCGCTCCAGCACCGTCACGCGCTGGCCTGCTTGACTGAGCGCCAGCGCTGCGGCCAGGCCCCCTATGCCGCCCCCGGCAATCAGTACATGCTGGTTTTTCAAGGTAATTCAGCCTCTAGCCCTTTAAAGTATTGCGGGGGCAGCTACTCTAAATATAGCAAACCGTTGCGCTACTTGAGCAGCAACTTGATGTCGTCGGCCACCGCAGCGGCACCGCTGCCGTAGCGGGTGTACAGGCGCACGCGGCCTTCGGTGTCAAACACGTAGCTGCCAGCGGAGTGGTCCATGGTGTAGCTGCTGGGGGTTTTGCCTTCGGCTTTTTTGAAGTAGGTTTTAAAGTGCTTGGCCACTGCGGTGGTTTGCTCTGGCGTGCCGCGCAGGGCAATGAAGCTGGGGTCGAAATTCTCCATATAGGCTTTGAGCACGGCGGCGGTGTCGCGCTCAGGGTCTACGGTGATGAAGACGGCTTGCAGTTTGTCTGCGTCTTTGCCAAGGGATTTTTTTACCTCGGCCAGCTCGGCCATGGTGGTGGGGCAGACGTCGGGGCACTGGGCAAAGCCAAAGAACACCACCACCACTTTACCTTTAAAGTCGGCGATGGTGCGGGTGTTGCCAAACTGGTCTGGCAAAGAGAAGTTTTGCGCGTAGTCAGCACCCGTAATGTCTACGCCTTTGAACTGCAGCTTTTTCTCTGAGCAGCCAGATACTAGTACAAATAGGGCTATAACCCAATAGAATATTGCGCGAGCAGCTATATTTTTAATACTTAGCATAGAGTGCCCTTGCCTATAAAACATAGTGGTCAACCAACAGCGCAGCAAACAGAGCGCTAAGGTGGATCAACGAGAAACGGAAGGTTTTGCGGGCCAATGCATCGCTGTAGTTGCGCCACAGCTTCACGCCGTAGTAGCAAAACCCCACGCTCAGCACCACCGCAGCGGCCAGGTAAATCCACGAGCTCATGCCGTAGACAAAGGGCATCAGGCAGGCGGCAAACAGCACAATGGTGTAGAGCAATATTTGCAGGCGGGTGAACTCGTTGCCGTGCGTTACTGGCAGCATGGGCAGGCCGCTCTTGCGATAGTCTTCCACCCGGTACAGCGCCAGCGCCCAAAAGTGCGGCGGCGTCCACAAGAAGATGATGAGGAACAAAATCAAGGCCTCAGGCGACACGCCGCCCGTCATGGCAGCCCAGCCCAGCACCGGCGGCATGGCACCCGATGCACCGCCAATGACAATGTTTTGCGGTGTGAGGGGTTTGAGGATCACGGTGTA
>JANMTF010000349.1:0-5528 GCA_031390175.1 Polaromonas sp. | reverse complement strand
TGCACTAATCATAATGCATTCACCTAAACGTAATTTTAGGCCGCCGGCACATGGTGCCTGAGAGCGCCGCTATCTGCCCTGCAGAGCGCCAGTCAACCACCCGTCGACTACTTGCTCCAAACCAGGCACTACATATTTCATAGCTTTCCCCTTGGTCTTATTGAGGGCTGCAGGTCGATGCAACCTGCATTTTTATCTTTAGTCTTCGAGATTGCGCCGTTTTTGCAATATCGCCGCCCATGCACTGACAGCCATAGCCACCAGCAGGCCTGCCAAGCCAAACCAATGCAGTTGCGCCATCTGCCCCTGGGCAATCATCCCGCCGCCTATGGCAGAGCCTAGGCCTTGGCCCATGTACATAGCCGAGGTGTTCAGGGCAATGCTCACGCTCGCGACTGCAGGTGCTATAGCTACCAAACGCGCCTGCTGCGCTGAATTGCAGGAAAAGCAGCCCAATGCCCATGGCACGCTGACAATACAGATCAGCACTAAACTTGTGCCCAAAGGCCACAGTAGTAAGCTTAAAGCCATCAGTGCCAAGGCAATCATCACTGTTCTGGGCGGCCCCAAGCGGTCAACGTAGCGGGAAGCGGCCAAGCTGCCCAGCAAACCGAAAAAGCCAAACGATGCAAAATAAACAGCAATCATCTGTGGTGTCGCCTGCAAGGTAGCGGCCATGTAGGGCGCTTGGTAGGCAAACAGCACAAACTGCCCAGCTGAAGACACCGCAGTCACCGCCACCGCAGAGATCAGTACTTTGGACGACAAGGTCTCGCGCCATAGCTTGGCGCTGAGCGCTGGCGGGCGCACGCCGTAGGGCAGGGCTCGCCACACCCACACGGCGCTGAGCAGCGAGAGCAAGGCCAGCAGACCGAACGCCACACGCCACCCTAGTGCGCCGCCAATCCATGCCCCCAATGGTGCGCCTATCACTGAGGCAAAAGACCAGCCTAAAAACACCATGGTGATGGCCTTGCCGCGCTGCTCTGGTGGCACCAGCAGGCCCGCTACGGCGGCGGCTTGCGGCGTAAAAATAGCCGGGGCAGCCATCGCCAAAACGCGCAATGTCAGCACGCTGGCAAAGCCCGGAGCCAGCGCGCAGGCCGCGTGCAGCAGGCCATACCACAGCATGGCAGCTGCCAGCAACTTGCGCCGGTCCCAGCCGCCCACCATGGCTGCAAATAACGGCGCGCTAATGCACATCAAGACCGCCCCGTAGGTGATCAACTGGCCGGCGCTGGCGATGCTCACGCTCAAGGAGTCGCTGATGCTGTTCAGCGAGCCGGGTACCAGCATCACGCCAGTGCCAATGACAAAATTACCAAACAACAGCGCCCACAGCACATGCTTGCGTGCAGGTTCGGTGAGATTTAGATTGGTTGGCAAGCTCAATGCTGTGGAAGCAGCTATAAAATAAATAGCATATTAGCACTGTAGCGGATGCGCGCCAGACCTAATGCGTGCCAACTCTGATTAGCGCCGAACCTGCAAGGCACCGGGGTTCACAATATTGGTGGGCGTACCGCGAATGAAGTTGACCACATTGTCAAACGCCGCGCCAAAGTACAGCTCATAGCTGTTTTGCTCTACATACCCAATGTGTGGCGTGCAAATACAGTTCTCCAGGCGCAGCAGCGCATGGCCCTGCAAAATTGGCTCAGATTCGAACACATCCACCGCAGCCAAACCCGGGCGGCCACGGTTCAGTCCGGCAATCAAAGCGTCTTGCTCAATCAGCTCGGCGCGGGAGGTGTTGACCAACAATGCCGTCGGCTTCATCAGCGACAGGGCGTTCAGGGTAACGATGCCCCGAGTGTCGTCGTTCAGGCGCAGGTGCAGGCTCAGCACATCTGACTCGGCAAAAAACTGCTCTTGGCTGCTGGCCGCCAGATAGCCGTCGGCCAGGGCTCTGGCGGTGGTGCTCTCGCGGCCCCACACCATCACCTGCATGCCAAAGGCGCGACCGTAGCCCGCCACCAGTTGGCCAATTTTGCCGTAGCCCCACAGCCCCAGCGTTTTACCGCGCAGCACCGTGCCCAGGCCAAAGTTAGGCGGCATAGAAGCCGCTTTCAGGCCAGACTGTTGCCAAGCACCGTGTTTGAGGTGGGATACGTACTGCGGCAAACGGCGCTGGGCCGCCATGATTAAAGCCCAGGTCATCTCGGCCGGGGCGATGGGCGAGCCCACGCCCTCGGCCACCGCTATGCCGCGCTCGGTACAGGCAGCTACATCCACATGGGAGCCCACTTTGCCGGTTTGCGCTATCAATTTGAGGCGCGGTAGTTTTTCAATCAGTTGGCGCGTGAGCTGGGTGCGCTCGCGCACCAAGACGATCACTTCCGCATCTTTGAGCCGCACACTCAACTGGCCAATCCCTTTGACGGTATTGGTAAAAACTTTGGCAGTGAAAGCCTCCAGTTTGGAGGCGCATTCGAGTTTGCGGACGGCGTCTTGGTAGTCGTCCAAAATTACAATATTCATAAGAGCGCTATTGTGCCTGTATCTGAGGCTGTCCCGCGGCTGACACGCTGGCTTATTACGTCTGGCGTGCTGAGGGCTTGCGCGGGGGTGTTGCACGCAGCGCGGTTGCAGTCGGATACCATCAGGTTCTTTCTAATTGAGGAGTTTCACCATGTCTATTTCCATGTCGTCGGCCAGTTTGCCGGTTTTTCAGGCCATGCTGGGCAATTTGAGCCATTTTCTAGACAAAGCACAGGGTTTTGTAGATGCCAAAAAATGCGATCCCACGGCGCTGACCCAGTTTCGCCTGGCACCCGATATGTTGCCCTTTACACGCCAGATCAGCATTGCCTGCGACGCCGTCAAGATGGGTGTAGCGCGCCTGGCAGGGGTAGAAGCGCCGAGCTTTCCAGACAATGAAGTGACTTTGGCAGAGCTGAAAGAGCGGATTGCCAAAACCATCGCATTTATAGCCAGCGTGCCCGCCACCAAACTGGATGGCACTGAAGACAAAGACATTACTTTTCCAGTGGGCCGCGAGGTCACCAAAACCATGAAGGGCGAGGCGTACCTGAAGCACTGGGTCACACCTAATTTTTACTTTCATCTCACCATGGCTTATGCCATTTTGCGCCACAACGGCGTGGAGCTGGGCAAGATGGAGTACTTGCTGGGTGCGCGTACGGAAGTTTGATGAGCCGTTGTTTGAAGATGTCGATGGTGGTGAGTGCAGGTGTCAGTATTGCAAGCTGTTTAGCTCTCTAGGCCAATAGAGAATTGCGGAAGCAGCTACTTTTTTGGTAGCTGTATATCCTTCTATTGCAACTTGACGGGGCGATGGACTATGCGGCCTGCAGCTCCATCGATGCCAATTTGTCTAGCTCGGCGCACACATCGGCAAAGCGGCCCGACACCACCATGCGGCCTGCGCGGTCTGCGGGCAGGGACGCGTCTACATTGCGCACTACACGCACGCGGTGGATGGGCTTGGCGCTGACATGGGCCTTGGAGCGCGGGTAGGTGGTGCGACCCGCGTGTGCTTGTTGCACAGCCTGCGCCGGCGCGCTAGCGTTTGCACGCACAGGCATGCGTACGCCGCTGGGCTTGACGCTGCCAGCGTGCGGTGCAAAAAACAGCACCACGGCTTGCACGGGTGCAATGAGTAGGGACAAAAGATTCATACGATATCTCCGATCTTGTGGCTTCTTGTAGGGGCAGCGGGCCTTAGTTGAACATGTTGTTGCGAATCAAACCGACCGCCAGTCCTTCAATCTCAAAGGGCTCGCCGGGCTCGACCACGATGGTTTTAAAGTCGGGATTTTCGGCATGCAACTCAATGATCTGGTGGTTGCGCTGAAAGCGCTTGACGGTGACTTCTTCACCCAGGCGGGCGACCACGATTTGGCCGTTGCGGGCGTCTTTAGTGCTTTGCACGGCCAGCAGGTCGCCGTCCATGATGCCGATGTCGCGCATGCTCATGCCGCGCACTTTGAGCAGGTAGTCGGGCTTGGTTTGGAACAAGCTGCTTTCTACATAAAAGGTTTGCTCCACATGCTCTTGCGCCAAGATGGGCGAGCCTGCGGCTACGCGCCCTATCAAGGGCAGGGCCAGCTGGGCCAGGCTTTGTATAGGCAGCATGAGCTGCTTGCCATAGGTTTCCATGCGCGAGGCGTTGATGCTGCGCATCACGTCGCCGCGCAAGCGGATACCGCGTGAGGTGCCACTGACCAGCTCAATCACGCCCTTGCGCGCCAGGGCCTGCAAGTGCTCCTCGGCGGCGTTGGCTGATTTAAAGCCCAGCTCGTTGGCAATCTCGGCGCGGGTGGGCGGTGCGCCGGTTTTGGCGATGGCGCTTTGCACCAAATCTAAAATTTGCTGCTGCCGGGCGGTCAGTTTGGGTTGCTCAAACATGTCAAACTCCTAGGTAATACGTTCGGTAAAAACGAACGATAAAACACACAAGACAATCGAAACACAAAACAAGGGTGGACAAGAAGCCGGTGTGCAGGGCAACTGCGATGCTGAGACCGCACACTGAGTTCTTATCCAGTAACTGTATATTAAACCAGCTTTTGGGTAAATGCAAGCACCATGCAACAAATAAATAAAAAAATAGTGATCTTGGGCACCGGCGGCACCATAGCAGGCACCGCTGCCAGCGGCGCTGACCACACTGGCTATACCGCCGCCCAAATCGGCGTGGCGCAGCTACTGCAAGGCATTGCGGGCCTGCCAGAGGCCTTGCAGGGCTGCCAGTTGGTCGCAGAGCAGGTGGCCCAGATCGACAGCAAAGACATGGACTTTGCCACCATGGCCCGCTTGGCCCAGCGCTGCAGCTACTTTTTGGCGCAAGCCGATGTGTGCGCCGTGCTCATCACCCACGGCACCGACACTTTGGAAGAAACCGCCTGGTTTTTGCAGTGCACCGTGCCACCCGAACAGCTGGCCGCCAAACCCATCGTGCTCACCTGCGCCATGCGCCCCGCCACCTCCAGCGAGGCAGACGGCCCCCGCAATGTCTGCGATGCCGTGCGCGTGGCCTTGGACAGTCAATCCAGCGGTGTGCTGTGCGTATGCGCGGGCGACGTGCACACCGCACTGCATGTGCAAAAAGTGCATAGCCACGCGCTCAACGCCTTCAGCTCGGGCGATGCAGGCCCTGTGGCGCAAGTAAAGAGTCCTCAGGTGCACTGGCAGCCTGAAAAAGCACCATTTTTAGTGGCTAATCAGCCTCTAGCCAAATGGAATATTGCGGGAGCAGCTATAAATAATATAGTGGATGATCTGCAGCGAGTAGAGCATTGGCCCCGCGTAGAGCTGCTGCACAACCATGCCCACGCCAGCGGCCACATCGCGCACGCCTTGCTGGCAGGCATCAGCGACTCGGCTCACCCGCTGCGCGGCATCGTGGTAGCAGGCACTGGCAACGGCACCCTCAGCACCGGACTGCAAACCGCCTTGCTGGCTGCGCAAAGGCAAGGCGTGCGCGTGCTGCGCGCCAGCCGGTGCACTTGGGGCGGTGTCAGTGCCACGGCGCAGGATGTTTTGCCTTGTACTGAGTTGTCTGC
>JANMTF010000338.1:0-9461 GCA_031390175.1 Polaromonas sp. | reverse complement strand
GGCTAGCGCGAAGGCTTCAAATAACAAGGTAAAACCGCTACCCGCTCTGGCCCAGGGCACGTCGGCATTGCGCACTTTGCCTTTGCTGGTGGTGATGCGGGGCACGTCGCAGTGCAACATGCAATGGTGCTCAAAGAAGTTCAGGTGCTGCCACTTGCGCTGTACGCTGTCGTGCACAGGGCAATCAATACCCGCCTCGTCTTTGAATTTGCTGCCACTGGCATACCCAATGTGCAGATGCAGTTGGTGGGCTTTGCCTGGCTCGTGCACAAAGTCTACCTTAGTGACGCTCCAAGGCGCTTGTAATCCTAAGGCCATCGCAAATAATGTGTCGCTGTTCATGCTCATAGACTCTAGCTTACCCACTGCAAATCACATAGACCCAGGAAAATTTACCAAGGTACATAAATTCGCATAATTTAAGGGTTTTCAAAACAATAAGAACGCTCCACGAAATAATTAAAAGGCTAAAAATAGACTGTTTTTAGGTGTTTTTAAGGTATCAATCGGGCTGCAGCCCTTTAAAATAATGCGGTAGCAGCTACTGTATATGCAGCATGAAAAAATGGGTACGAGGGCGCGCACAGGCCAGCCTGGACCCAAACCGGTGGCCAGAACCGCTCGGGCGCTGCCACACAGCACGCACCCGCTTTAGCCCCTCTCAATGTTCTTGGGGTGCAAACCCTCAATGTAGGTTAGCCAGTCTTGCAAAGTACGCGGTGAAGTCATAGCCCGTATTGTTGCAAAGGTGCATTGCACAAGGAGAAACGGGACTGAATTGGTTTGGCCTTCACATTGTTTTGCGCAGGATCAGGCCGCCCGCGCTATTTTTGTAGGGCGCTTGTTTTCCAAGGGTACTCGGCAAGTCTTGTACGGGAGTAGGCCGGCGGTGTACTTAGCTACGCGGCTGTCCTCCGTGGCGGCCTGTGGCCGCCGACTCCTCCTTTATGCCGCTACGCTAAGTGCACCACCGACCTGCTCTCGTGAAGGCGTGGGCGATTCATCGGTGAGCCCCAACCAAACTACTACGCAGCTCTGGCGCTGGGTGTGCACAGCGCAGCGTCACTAGCAGGAGGAGCCCGAAGGGCGGGGGACAGCCGCGGAGCTGTGCACGCCAGGTGCCAGAGCGAGCACAGAACAAGCGTCGGTTTAACAATAACGCTGTTCAATAGTACCGCTACATATTCAGTAGCTGCTCCCGCGACATTCTATTGGCCCGGAGGCATATATGGCACTAGAATACAGGCCATGATTACCCTCTACGGCATACCCAACTGCGACATTGTCAAAAAATCACGCGCATGGTTTGACGAACGGAAGATTGCCTACCAATTCCATGACTTTAAAAAGCTGGGCGTGCCTGCGAATGCGTTGGCTGGGTGGACAAGAGCGCTGGGCTGGGAGCCGTTGGTGAACAAAAAAGGTACGACGTGGCGCAAACTGGAGGCTGCTGAACAGAGCGCAGTGGTAGACGCAGCAACGGCCAGCGCGCTGATGCTACGGCACGCCAGTGTGATCAAGCGGCCTGTGGTGGTGAACGCCGCTGCGCCACTGGGGAACTCAACCACGGTATCGACTACCGTGGGTTACAGTCCTGCGGTATGGGCCACATGGGCTGAAAAACCTGCTAAAGCATAGGAAATGATGCCAAATATGTCAGTAGCTCTCTAATATATTGCGGTAACGGGCACTGTATGCATAGCAGTTGGAATTGGGTTGCACAAGCATTTTTGCGCGCTGCGATGTGCCTGGCGCTCGGACCAGGGCTGTGCGTTGGCGCTGCCGCGCAGACCGTCACACCGGACTTGCCGCACCACACCAGCGCCATCGTCATCGATCAGGCGCAGGCCTTGCTCATTGTGCAAGGCCGCTCGGAACTGAACTTTGTGGCCCTGCCCTACTACTGGGATCGCCTGCACAGCGGCCAAGAGGGTGAGGGCAGCTTTGAGGTGGCTTTTGAGCTGCCGGGTGAGCCAACCGAGCCCTATGCGGTGCTGATACCGCATATTGGCAACCGGGCTGACATTTGGCTGAACGGCTCACTGCTGTCGCGCTTGGGCGACGGGCCAGCGTCCATCCCTGGTAGCGCCAACGCACCAGGCAGCAGCAACCATGTGCACGCGCCGCGCTACTACACCATAGCGCCGCAGGTGCTGCAAAAAACTAACCTGATTCGCATCCAACTGCGTGCCGATGTCAACCGCCGCGCAGGCCTGAGCAGCGTGACCGTGGGGCTGCAAAGCAGTATTGCAGCGCAGTATGAGGCGCTGTACTTTAGGCAAGTGACTTTGCAGCAAATGGTGGCCCTGGTGCTGCTGCTGGTGGCGATGTTCAGCGCCAGTTTGGCGCTGACGCAGCCGGCTCTGTCCAAGCTGTTTGCACTGACTGCGGCCAGCTGCCTGCTGTGGGCGCTGCACATCTTCGCGCCGCTCGTCGAGGCGGCTTGGTTTAACGAGGTGGTGTCACCGCACGCAATATCGGCTGTGGGATGGCTGGCCGTAGCCTGCACCGGCTACATGCTGTACCGCATGTTTGGTGCGCAGCTGCGCTGGCCTTTGTGGCCGAGCGCAGCCCTGCTGCTGCTTATCGCCTACGAGCTATGGACGCAGGACAGCAGCGCTTACTGGAAAGATGCCCGCTGGCTAGCAGTAGCCACCGCGCTGCTGGCGCTGGTAATTGTGGTGCAAGTGGTGCATCTGTTTCGCGCTGCGAGCGCGCAGGCGCACGGGCTGCTGCACACGCTGGAGCAGCGCGTGGCCGACAAAGAAGCCGAGCTCTCGGCCAGCTACCAAAAGCTAGAACTCTTGGCGCGCGAGCAGGCGCGCAGCACCGAGCGCACCCGTATCCTGCGCGACATGCACGATGGCGTGGGCTCACACATCAGCGCGGCGATTCGGCAATTGCAATCGGGCCAGGCGACCAACGGCCAGGTGCTGACCACCCTGCGCGACTCGCTGGACCAACTCAAGCTGTCGATTGACTCCATGCACTTGGTGCCGGGCGAGGTGACCGCCCTGCTCGCCAATATGCGCTACCGGCTGGAGCCGCGCTTTACCAGCAGTGGCATGGCGTTTGAATGGGATGTAGACCTGCTGCCCAGCATTGAGCGGCTAGACCACAGCGCCATGCGCCAGTTGCAGTACATGGTGTTTGAGGCGCTGTCCAATGTGCTGCAGCACGCGCAGGCGCGCACGGTGCGCATTGAAGCGCGCGCTGACGATGCAGCTGGTGCACCCGGTATGGTCAGCAGCGTGGCGGTACTGAGGGTGATAGACGACGGCTGCGGCTTTGATGCGCAAGCGCCTATTTCGCGCGGCTTGGCCTCTATGCGAGAACGCGCGCTGGCCATCGGCGCCCAGATGGTGCTGCACAGCGCGCCGGGGCGCACTGTGGTGGAGATCAGGCTGTAGAGCTCAGCAGCTTCAACGCGCAGAGTTGTTGGGTCTCAACGCAAGGCGTTGTCGAGTTTCAACGCGAGGCGTTGTTAAAGGCCATCAAATCCACACGGCTGTTTTGCATCATGCGCTTGTTGGTGTCCCAGGTGCGCGTCTCGGAAGCCACCATTTTGCTCGACGCCGTGTCGATCCAGATCAAGGCCTCGGTGTAGTTGTTGTACCCGCTGCCCCCGTTATAGCTGGTCACCTTGAACTTGAACGCATCGAACTTGCCCGCAGGCAGGCTAACCTGCTCGCGCGAGACCACCCGCACATCAGCGGTCACAACGGACAGGCCCGCGCCCGTCAGGCTTTGGCGTTTGTAGCGGGTGCTCCAGCGCTTGCCCACATAGTATTCATGAATAAACCACTGGGGTGGCGTGAGCACTTCAAACTGACCCGTCACCTTCAAAGGGTTGCCGAACAAATCATACTCATTGCCCAGTGCGGTGATAATTTTGTCTTCCAGCACCTGCACCGCGCGCCGCTCTGCGGTGGTAATCACGGGGGCACCAAAGCGCTGGGTGGTGCGGTAGGTGAGCGCATCACCCACCCGCCAGCCGGGCAGGATGCCACTGGCACGGATGGGTGCAAACGCGTCCACCAAGGGATTAGTTGCTTGGGCAATTTGGACTGGGTCGGCGGCAGGATTCAACGTGGGCACTGAAGCTGCGGCGGCCAGAACCGGCGCAGGGGCAGCGGGCGCGGGGGCAACTGGCACGGGGGGCGAAGGCTTGACGATGGCTTGCGCAGGGATGGCAGGCACGGCCGCCGCTACAGCCACTGGTGCAGGAGCTATTGGAGCAGGAACAGCCACCGCTGGAGCTGCGACTTTGGCTGGCGCGGTCACAGCGGCTATCACTACTGGCGCAGCAGCAGCAACCGCTTGCCCGGCTGTGGCTGCGGCGGTTGCGGCTACCGTGGCTGCGGGAACAGCTACTGCACTGGCTGCGGGCGCGAGCACGGCAGCGGGTGCTTTCGCTGGCGCTACGCTGACGACGACAACGGGCGCTGGTACGGGTGCTGGTGCTGGGACGAACACCGGCGCCTGTGCCTGCGCCAAGTTCGGCGCATTGGCGGGAATTGCCGCCGCCAAGGTGGCGCTGTTAGCCGTCGCCATCATCAGCTTTTGCAGCTGGGTAATGTCGCGGTCGCGCTGCTCTTTGACGGCCAACATGCGCTCTAGCCGGTGGTGGGCCAGCTCGGCGAATTTACCGCTGGGGTATTTGCCCAAAAAATCTTCATACACCCGCACGTCGCGTGACAGTTTGATCTGCTGCCACTGGGCTAGCTGGGCTTCAAAGTCCTCTTCCAGATCTTTGTCGCTCAGCGCGCGGGCACTTAAGGGGCGGCGAAAATAAAAGTCGTTTTCCAGGCTGGTGGTTTCCCACGGAATTTGCTCGCCATTGCTTTGCAGGCGCACATTCAGGCGCACGCGCTTGAAAACGTCTTCAATCTTCGCGCCTTCGCGGGTAATTTCTTTCAACAGGTTTTCGGTGTACAGGCCGTTGGCACCGGTACCGGCATCGCGCGCAGTCTGCCCGGGCGCTGTGGCGTAGGCCAGAAAGGTGTTGGTCGGCGCGTCCATCTGCGTGAGGCCCTTGGGCACCGTGCCGTTGGAGCCAAACGGGTTGTCGCGGCAGGCATCCAAAATAATGATGTTGGTGCCGTTTTTGGCAGTTTGAAAACCCTTGGTCAGGTCGGTAATGTCCAGCGCGTTGTTGCGCACATCGTCGGCATTGTTAAATGGTTGGTTGACTGGCAGCAGGTAGTTGCGCCAGTCCAGCTGCACGCCGTGGCCGGCAAAATAAAACAGCCCCGGCTGCTTGGCCGCTTGCAGCAGCGAGCTGAAGGCCAGCACCGCCGCCTTCATCTGCTCACGGTCTTGGTCAATCACCTCGGTCACGCTAAAGCCAGATTCTTTGAGCGACTTGGAAATGGCGCGGGCATCATTGGCGGGATTCGCAAGCGGCGCTTGCTTGTAGCTGCCGTTGCCAATCACCAGCGCCAGTTGTGCCCAAGCGCTGGGGGCCAACCAAAAAGATACCGCCAGCACGATGGGTTTAAACGTGCTTGGAAGTTTTTTCTTTATCTTTAATTGCATCTGCATAAATTCCCTTCTACGAGAAAAATACCTTGCCAACAAACGGGCTGGTGGCATGGCAGTTCTAAGCTCATGACCCAGCCAACACAGCGCGCGCCGTTATCTGGAAATCCACAGGGTCATGTAGCCGTTGGTATTGCCAACGGCGAAGCCACTCAGTGGCACGCCTCGCTCCACCATAATCGTTTTCGCGCCCACTTTGTACACTTTGATGCGTATGGTTGCGTTCCCTTCGATCGAGCCAGTGGAAGTCAGTGCATTGTTTACTTGGGCGGTTGTTATCGTACCTCCAAAGCCGGTTCCGAAAACCTCATTCGCATTGGCGTTGATGTCAAAGACCATACTAACTACTGAGGTAGACCCGCAGTCTTCGAAGCCATCGAACGTTTTGCCCTTCAGGTCATCGATAGTACCAACTGCGGCGTTTGCTGGCAGCAACGTATAGATGCCCTTAGCATAAGTACCCTGACCCGCTACTACACCGGTGACGGTGTTGGCTGGCTTGCAAATCGTAAACCCGGTTTGCTTGGTGGATCCCGAGAAGGTGTAAGGAGAATTGGTACCGACCAGGCCAAGAATGGGATCTGCCAAATAGGTGAACGTGTCAGCACTGAGACTCAACGTACCAAAAGTGGCCGTGTTACTGATCGCCACCGTGTTCTCAAGTAGCGGCGTGCCGAGCAAGCTGAAGTAGGTGTAGTTAGTGAACCCTACTGGTGCTGGTGCTGGTGCTGGTGCTGGTGCTGGCGTTGGCGTTGGCGTTGGTGTTGGTGTTGGTGTTGGTGTTGGTGTTGGTGTTGGCACCGCTACAGCGGATTGATTGCCAAACAAACGCCACACACCCGCGTTGAGTTTGACTTTTTGTCCCGTCACATCAGTACTTACACCAGAGGCTGAAACCAATTTGTATTGAAAATCACATACCGCTGCGGCAATAGAGCAGTTGAAGAACTTGGGATTTGCAATGCTGGCATTGAGTGTGGAAGTGCTATTTACAAAGCTAGATAAAAACGCTGCTTTATTCAAGCTGCTTTCCAAAAAGTTGGCATCCAACAGGTCTGCAAACAACGCGCTGGTGCGATCAATCTGCAGTTTATTCAGGCGGTTAAATTCGCTCACCAGCGTGGCAATACCCGTGGTGTCCAGGCCAGGCAGGTACTGCTGACCACCCGGTGTAATTTCGGTCGAACCAGAGCCAGAACGGGTGACCAAGGTGGTGTCTAGCACGGCATCGTAGCCAGTATGGTCTGCTCTGAATCGGGCATGGCTGGGCTCGAACGTAGCGGGATCAATTCCGTTGGCGGTGAGCTGCGCGCTCAGTGCGGTTCGCAGATTGGCTTTGGCTGCAGCCAGCGCCGCCTGATTGGCCGAGACGATCGCCGGGGTAATGGCGGCAGACCCGGTGCGGCCAGCGGCCACTGCCACATCTGAGGCTATTTTGTCGGTCAATCCAGTGACGTTGAAAGTGACGAAAGTGTTGGTGACTGGGCTGAGGGTGCCTACAGCGTAAAACACCTTGGTGGTGCCCAAGCTTGCCTTGGCCACCATGGGCGTAGTAAAACCGGTCACTTTGGCACGGTAATAGCCACGCGCATCGGTGGTTGCCGTGGCTACTCGGCCGGCTGCATCGGTAATGGTGATGGTAGCCCCCGCCAAGGCTTTGCCTTCGCCCGCTGTGCCGTCAGCGCCCGAGTCGCCCTGGCCCACGCCGGAACCGTCTCCTGCGCCTACCGAGTCTCCAAAGCTATCGACAATAGTGGTCGCATTGGCAGTCACAGTGGTGGTCACAGTGCTGGTGCCGCCCCCGGTCGAACTTCCACCGCCGCCTCCACCGCATCCCTGCACCAAAAAGCTGCTGGACAGAAGGGCTGCCGTCAGCAGGCTAATTTTGCACAGTCGCTGTAGATACACTGGGTATTCAAATCGCGCCATAAAAATCGACTCCAAGTTCTAGTATTCATAATATTTAAACCACAAAACTGCTGGGCTATTGGCAGCAATTTCACAGTGCTTTACCGAATTAAAACATGCAAATGTATAAAACGGTAAGTAAATTTTACTGAACTTAATGCTTGTCTGCATCCCATATTCTGGGGATGCCGCAAGTACCCGTATCGCGCAATGCCCCCTTTTTTCAACTCTAAATATGCACTAAATGCACCACGTCCTGCTCCGCCACCGGCATGCGCCACGTAAAATCAAGCGTTCTGCACCTTTCCAATCACTCCATTTAAGCCTGCCTGCCATGACCACCAGCACCATCCCCAATGTCTCCCTCAGCACCGCCGCCAATGTGTACTTTGAGGGCAAATGCGTCAGCCACAGCTTTACCCTGGCGGACGGCACCAAAAAATCTGTGGGTGTGGTGCTGCCCAGCACGCTTACTTTTGGCACCGGCGCACCCGAGATCATGGAATGTGTGGCGGGCAGTTGCGAATACAAGCTGGCTGGCACCGACGTATGGGTCACATCCAAAGCCGGTGAAAAATTCAACGTACCCGGCAACTCCAAGTTCGATATCAAAGTGGTCGAGGCTTATCACTACATTTGCCATTACGCATAAATTTTCAAAAGTACCCACCATGGCAACCATTTTGCAAAATCTCCCCGTCGGCCAAAAAGTCGGCATCGCCTTCTCGGGTGGCCTAGACACCAGCGCGGCACTGCGCTGGATGAAAAACAAGGGCGCTGTGCCCTACGCCTACACCGCCAACCTGGGCCAGCCTGATGAGCCTGACTACGACGAGATCCCGCGCAAGGCGATGGAGTACGGCGCTGAGAAAGCGCGTTTGATCGACTGCCGCTCGCAGCTCGCTGACGAGGGCATCGCCGCGCTGCAAGCTGGGGCCTTTCACATCAGCACCGCAGGCATTACCTACTTCAACACCACGCCGCTGGGCCGCGCTGTGACGGGCACTATGCTGGTGTCGGCCATGAAAGAAGACGGTGTGTCAATCTGGGGTGACGGCAGCACCTTCAAAGGCAATGACATCGAGCGTTTTTACCGCTACGGCTTGCTGACCAACCCAGATCTGAAAATCTACAAGCCGTGGCTGGACCAGCTCTTCATCGACGAGCTGGGTGGCCGCGCCGAGATGAGCGCGTTCATGACCAAGGAGGGTTTTGGCTACAAAATGAGCGCCGAAAAAGCCTACAGCACCGACAGCAATATGCTGGGCGCGACGCATGAGGCCAAAGACCTGGAGCTGCTGAGCAGCGGCATGAAAATCGTCAACCCCATCATGGGCGTGGCGTTCTGGAAAGACGAAGTCGTAGTGAAGGCCGAGACGGTGACAGTACGCTTTGAGGGTGGCATGCCCGTCGCACTCAACGGCAAAACCTTCGCCAGCACGGTAGAGCTGATTCTGGAGGCCAACCGCATCGGCGGCCGCCACGGCTTAGGGATGAGCGACCAGATCGAAAACCGCATCATCGAAGCCAAGAGCCGTGGCATCTACGAAGCGCCGGGCCTGGCCCTGCTGTTCATCGCCTACGAGCGCTTGGTGACGGGCATCCACAACGAAGACACTATCGAGCAATACCGCATAAATGGCCTGAAACTGGGCCGCCTGCTGTACCAAGGCCGCTGGTTCGACCCCCAAGCCATCATGCTGCGCGAGAGCGCCCAGCGCTGGATTGCACGCGCCATCACCGGCGAGGTGACCATCGAGCTGCGCCGGGGTAACGACTACTCGCTGCTCAACACGGTGTCCAACAACCTCACCTACAAGCCCGAGCGCCTGAGCATGGAAAAAGTAGAAGACGCGCCCTTCTCCCCCGCAGACCGCATCGGCCAGCTCACCATGCGCAACCTGGACATTGTGGACACGCGGGATAAATTGGACATTTACACCAAGGCGGGTTTGCTGGCGGTGGGTAGCGGGAACGCAATGCCTAAACTGGGTCAATAATCTTGGAGTGCA
>JANMTF010000337.1:0-4886 GCA_031390175.1 Polaromonas sp. | reverse complement strand
GTGATCTTGATGCGCGACACCTTGCTGCGCCAAGGCTTTGCTGCCGCAGACATCAACATATTGGCCGACGGTGTGCTTGGTGCCGCGCTACCCGAGGCTGCGCTGATCCACGAGGCCTTGGCGCGCTTGCTCAAAGTGTCGCAGTCGGGTGACTTTGTCATGCTGTACTTTTCAGGCCACGGCACCCGCATGCGCGACGCTGCCAAGCTGTACCAAGAGCCCGATGGTCTGGCAGAGAATTTTCTAACCCGCGACACCCGCAGTGTCGCTGGTGCAGCAGGCGCAGGCGGTGCCTCAGTGGGCGGCGGCATACGCGATGTAGAGTTTGACGGATGGGTCAAAGCATTTTTAGCCAAAAATGTATTTGTATGGTCGGTGTTTGACACCTGCTCGGCGTCGTCTATGACGCGGGGCGTTGAGAAAAAAGACACATCCAATGCCGCCAACGACGAAGTGAGGTTTCGCGGCGTATCGGCCAGCCAACTGGTAGCCAGTAATGTGCCGCTGGCCAAAAGCATCCCTGTGCCGCAAACCAAAGAGGCGGTACCCAAAGCACGTTACGTCGCATTTTTTGCCTCTGAGAGCCACCAAATTACCCCAGAATTGCGCCTGCCCAGAAAAGCGCGCGATGCACGACCCCATGGCCTGTTAACCTGGGCCGTGGCCGAATCATTTAACCGCAAACCAGAGACTTGGCGTGATCTCTACCACAGTGTTTTAAATCTGTACCCTCCGGTAATCGATGAGCTGGAGCGCCGCTTTCCCAACCGAGAAATGCCCTCGCCCGTGGCAGAAGGCGGTTTGGATTTCAAATTATTTTCTAACCAGGAGCTGTCTGCCTCTACCCGCCCTGTGTGGCCTGCGTTGCGGGTTGGCACTGTATTAACAGTAAAAAATGGCCTGCTAGACGGCTTGGAAGCACAGCAAAACGTGCGCGTGCTGGCAGCACAAAACAATGGCACTACGCTGTCTGCCGAAGGCCGGCTGAAAACGGTGGAACTCAATACCGCTCGCCTGGACGTGCCGGCCGGTTTGGCAGCACTTTCTAGCGCCAGCAGTTGGACTATTACGCCGATGTCAGAGCCTGTAGCAGTCAGCCTGAAAGTGCGCTCTGACAACGCTTTACCTTTAGGCCTGAGCTTGGATTACCCAGTCTCCGTGAAGCGGGTAGCAGATGGCCCGTTCGACGTGCAAGTCAGCGCTGTAGCACCCTCTGGCTACCGTGTCGAAGTCATGCAAAGCAATGCAGCCGGTGCAGCCCCTTCCAGCGTGCAAATGCTTGCCGATGCCAGTGCGCTGCAGCAGCGTTTGCAGGCGGCGGCGCAATGGAAATGGCTGGCGCAGATCACCGATTTGGCAAAGAAAACCGAGCTGGAGGGCTTTAGCGCCGTGCTGGAGATCTCTGAAGGCTCTCGCGTGGTGCGCAGCGAGCGCATACAGGCCGCCAGCGCAGCGAAACCATTGGGCTCCAACGAACAAGCCCACTTGGTGGTACGCAATGCCAGCGGTCAATCCGTCGACTTGCTGATTGCCGAGCTGGACGATCGCGGCGCCATGCGCACGCTTTATCCAGAGAGCAACAATGAAAGCAACCGCTTTGAACGCGGCACGCGCCAGAGCCCATCGCTCAAACGCTTTCCCCTATCAGCCAACGCCGTCAAGGCGGGTGCGCGGTTGGTGGTGGTGGCCGGGTTGGCCCAGTCCCAAAGCCCGCCGCGTTTGTTTGGCGTCAATGTGCGGGAGGTCGCCAGTGATGTGCAGATTCGCGGCTACTTGACCCCCGACAAAGAACGCCAAGTATTTGCATCGCTGCTGCGCTGGAGCGACGATGCATCCCCAGACAAGTAAACACCACACTGGTAGATAAAGGAGTAGCTATGTACCTCGATGCAGCAGTCATGGATATGGACGAAGCCCTGCGAACCCTGGAAATCATTGGTTCTAGAGCCGGGCAACTGGATTTGGTCATGCAGATTAAAGGCGAGAAACAAGGTGATGTAGAAGGGGAGTCTGCGCGCAGCCATGCCGATGGCAAGCCGCGCCACGACATACTTGGTTACTACCTTTCTGCGGGCTCGCCCTCTGACAGCGAAAGTGGCCAAGCAGCAGGGCGCAGGCGCTACTCGGCCATGCGTGTGGTTCGCAATAGCGATGCCTCCACCACCAAGCTGCTCAACGCCTTTCGCAGCAACGAAGGCTTGATTGTCGAGTTGATCAGTTACCGCGCTGGAGGTGACAACACCAAACAGACCAAACCTTTGTCTTCCATTAAATTGAAACAAGCTAGGGTGAAGACTTTCACTTTGATGATGGGTGGTGCGCTGCCTAATACCGGCTCGATAGAAATTTTTGAACTGACGTTTCGAGAAATCAATATGGAAGCCGCTGCCCAAACGGATACGGGACAACGTGGTGGGGCGAATACCTTCCAAGACACACTGGCCACAGAATGATGAACTCCGCCGAACTCCTCAAGTCTGCCGACACGGCAGCCGCACTCAAAGCCCTGAGCGACGAAGTGCGCACCAAACCCGCCGATGCCAAGCTGCGCGTCTTTTTGGCACAACTTCTATGCGTGATGGGCCAATGGGAGCGCGCGTTGAACCAGCTGACCGTAGCGGCCGAGCTCGACCCACTGGCGATACCCATGAAGCAAATGTACGGCGAGGCCATACGCTGCGAGGGCCTGCGTGCAGATGTGTTCAGTGGCAAACGCACCCCTATGGTGTTTGGCCAGCCCGATGAATGGCTGGCCCTGCTGATTGAGTCGTTGCTGCGCAGTGGGCGCGGCGAAGAGGCAGCTGCCGAAGAGCTGCGTGCCAGGGCGTTTAACGATGCGCCAGTCAGCCAAGGCAACATAGACGGCACTGCCTTTGAATGGCTGGCCGACGCCGACATGCGCCTGGGCCCCGTGCTGGAGGCTTATGTGAATGGCCGCTACTACTGGGTGCCCTTTGCGCGCCTGGCACAGGTAAAAATCGAAGCCCCAGTGGACCTGCGCGACTGTGTGTGGCTGCCGTCCCATTTGCAGTTTGAAAATGGTGGCGAAGCGCTGGCACTTATTCCCACCCGCTACGACGGGTCCGAGAAAAGCGCCAGCGGCGCAGTGCAACTGGCCCGCGTCACAGAATGGTTGGAGCTGCGCCCAGAAGTGTATGCAGGCCAAGGCCAGCGTGTGTTTACCAGCGAAGCGGGTGACCATGCGCTGATGGATATTCGAGAGATTACCTTCCAACCCAACGCAAGTTAGCACCCCCACAGTTAGCACCCCCCTATATGGCCGAACTCAAAGCCCAAGAGCGACTACAACCCTCGTTGCTGGACAGGCTGATTGACGAAGACCCCACTAGCAAAATAGAGGGCGACGATAAACGCACCCTGACCAAACAGGCGCTGCGCCAAGCCGTGCTGCGCGACCTGAGCTGGCTGCTCAATGCCACTGGCCACGGCCCGCAGCTGGACGAAAAGCTCCACCCCCACGCCTACCGCTCGGTGCTTAACTACGGTGTGCCCACCATGTCCGGGCAGTTTGCATCGTCCATGCAACGCTCCAGCATGGAGCAGGCTTTGCGCCAAGCGGTGGTCAATTTTGAACCGCGCATTTTGCCTAAAACACTGGAGGTGGAAGTGGTGATGGAAGGCTATGCCATGGACTCGCACAACAACATAGGTCTGCACATACGCGGTATGCTGTGGGCGCAACCTGTGCCGATGGAGTTTTTGCTGCGCAGCCGCATTGACCTGGAAGAAGGCCGGTTTGTGGTGGAAGAAAAGAAAAGCTGACAAAGTGACACGCTATGGACCCCCGACTACTTAACCTGTACGAAACCGAGCTGCGCTACTTCCGCGAATCGTCGGTAGAGTTTGCGCACGCCTTCCCTAAAATTGCCAGCAGGCTGGGGATGGATGGCCATGAGGTGGCCGACCCGTATGTGGAGCGTTTGATAGAAGCCACAGCGTTTCTATCGGCCCGCGTAGGGCTGAAACTTGACGCAGAATTCCCCCGCTTTACCGGCCACCTGCTAGACGTGGTGTACCCCCACTACCTGGCACCCACGCCGTCCATGCTGATAGCGCAGTGCCAACCCGAGCTGGAAGATGGCGCGCTGGCCAGCGGCCCCACCATGCCGCGCAGCAGTGGCCTGCGCGCGCGCCAAACCAGCGGGCAAAACACCTACTGCGAGTTTCGCACCGCGCAAGAGCTGCGGCTGTGGCCCCTGGAAGTAAAGCGGGCCCAGTACTTCAGCTTTGCGCCTGATTTGAACCTGCACCTGCACCCCCGCGCGCGCGACATTCGCGGTGGCCTGCGCTTTGTGCTCCAGGCCACTGCGGGCCTCACACTAGACCAGATTGCGTTGGATGAACTGGTCATCCATTTTGGCGGTGCAGAAGACGTAGCCTGGCAACTGCACGAATGCGTGCTGGGCAAACCCATCGGCGTATTGGTGCAACCCATAGGCCCCAACGGCCTGGTACCTGGGCGCATGGTGACCTTGCCGCCCAGTGTGGTGCAACCCGTAGGCTTTGAGGATAGTGAGGCCTTGCTGCCAGTGACCAGCACTGGCTTTGCAGGCTACCGTCTGGTGCAAGAATATTTTGCTTTTGCACAGCGCCTGCAGTTTGCCAAAATTCAAAACCTGCAAAGCACACTGGCCAGCATAGCTTTCTCGCAGGTAGAAATTACCGTGCTGTTCTCGCGTGGCGATGCCGCACTGGAAAAGCTGGTGACCGCCGACAACGTGCAACTCCACTGCGTGCCCGCCATCAACCTGTTTCCCAAGCGGCTAGACCGGGTGGCGGTCAGCGACGGGGTAAGCCAGTTCCACCTGGTGCCCGACCGCACCAAGCCGCAAGACTTTGAGGTGCACTCTGTGGTCGAGGTGATT
>JANMTF010000336.1:0-9944 GCA_031390175.1 Polaromonas sp. | reverse complement strand
ACCTAGCGAGCCGCCTACGCCCACCACGTTTTCCACGATGACGGGTTGGCCCAGCGTGTCTTGCATGCCTTTGGCCATCGCGCGGCCCAGCACATCAGAGCCACCGCCGGGTGGGAAGGCGACGATCATCGTCACGGGTTTATTGGGGAAGGTTTGCGCTAGAGCGAAAGGCGCTAGGGCCAGCAGGCCCGTAGCCAGCAAGATTTTTGTCCAAGATTTCATAGTGTGCACCTTATTGCTTGAATGTTGATTGTCCAGAAGGACTGGTCGGGTTGGAACGCGTCGCGGCTGACCAGGCTGCGGGCGTTGTGGAAATCGAAGCGGTGCTGCTCAGCCCGCAAAAGGCAAAGTCAACCTCAGGTGCCAGAGCGCTGACGATGCGTGCAATGCTCTTGCCCGAGCCGCAGGCATGCGTCCAGCCTAGCGTGCCGTGCCCGGTGTTAAAAAACAGATTGGGCAGCTTGCTTTTGCCGATGATGGGCACATTGCTGGGGGTGGCCGGGCGCAGGCCTGTCCAGTAGCTGGCCTGGGTGGCATCGCCCGCACCCGGAAAGAGCTGCTCCACACGGCGCACGATGGCCTCGCAGCGCACCCGGTTCAGGTCGCGGTCGTAGCCGTTAAATTCTGCGGTGCCCGCAATGCGCAAGCGGTCGCTGCTGGGGCCAGTCAGGCGAGAGAACACCAGCTTGTATTCATCGTCCGTCAAGCTCACCTGGTGGGCCATGCTCGAATCTTTGACGGGCATGGTGACAGAGTAGCCCTTGGCGGGGTAAATCGGCAAATTAATGCCCAGCGGAGCTGCGTACAGGGGGCTGAGCGAACCCATGGCCAGCACGTAGCTGTCAGCGCGCAGACGCTGAAAACGCCCTTCGCTGTCGGTGGCTTCTACGTGGTCAAGTTGGCCGCCCGCTTCGCGCAGGGCCGTGATGGTGTGGCTCATGAGAAATTTAACGCCAGCGGCTTGGCACAGGTTGACCAGCTCGCGCGCAAAGCGGTTGGCATCGCCCGATTCATCCTCGGCGGTATACGTAGCACCCGCAAGCTGCGAGCGCATATGGGCCAAGGCAGGCTCTAGCTTGATGGCCTCGTCAGCACTGATGACCTGGCGATCACAGCCCAGCTCGCGCATCTGCTGCGCCGGGCCGTACGCACCGTCAAACTCTTTTTGCGAGGTGTAAAAATGCAAAATCCCTTGGGTGCGCTGGTCGTACTGTAGACCCGTGTCCGTGCGCAGCGCTTGCAGCATGTCGCGGCTGTAGGTGCCCAGGCGCACAATCTGTTCGATGTTGTAGCGCGTGCGCGCTGGTGTGCATTCGCGCAAAAACTGCATACCCCACAGCCACTGGCGCATGTCGGCGCGGATGCGAAACAGCAGAGGGGCATCTTCCTTGCCCAGCCATTGCAGCACTTTGAGGGGCGCGCTGGGGTTAGCCCAAGGCTCGGCATGGCTGACCGAGATTTGCCCGCCGTTGGCAAAGCTGGTTTCTGCTGCCGGGTGGGCTTGGCGGTCTACCACCGTCACATCATGGCCGAGTTGGGATAAATAGTATGCAGAGCTGACGCCGAGCAAGCCGCTGCCGAGGACAAGTATTTTCATGGGAGAGCCTTTGTAGAGTAGGGAGCCTTGTAAAACAAGCATGGGCAGCTACCAAACAAGTAGTTGCATAGGCTTGATATACAGCGCCGCTCCCCCTGTCCTTGGTACCTGAGAGATTCGCCAAGCGCCACAACGGCACCCAGTTTGCTCCTTCGGTGCGCTGTGCTTTGACTTGCAAAACCCAGCGACTCTCCAGACGGCTTTCAACAAAAATATACAGTGGTGGTGACCTGAGCGTTCATGGGAGTTTGCGCCTTCGGTGGATACGGTGTGTAATATAGTGCCGCATCGCTCTCCTGCATAGTTGTAGTATATTGCATAAATGCACGGCTCGCGGGCTGCTCGAAAGCCGTATGGACAGGTGTTTACCCGGTACTGTGGGCGTAAGCCGTTCGAGTGAGGGGCATCAGGCGGGTTTAAGGCAAAATTACGCCGCCTACTAACTTATGGAGACATCACATGGCAAATTCAAACCCTTTCGGCGACGTGACCAAGATGCTGGAGAAATTCAAAGTACCCGGTATCGACATGACCGCCATCATCGAGGCGCGACGCAAAGACATTGAGGCTTTGACCGAGTCGAACAAAGCGGCCGTGCAAGCCATGCAGGCCATGGCCAGCAAGCAGGCCGAGATGCTGAGCGCCGCGATGCACGAGATCCAGGCCACGACACAAAGTTTGGTCGGTAGCGTGGGCGACCCGGCCAAGCAGACAGAGATTGTCAAAAAAGCCTGTGCCAAGGCGCTGGCCGATGCCAAAGACCTGGCCGAGATGGCCCGCAAGGCGCAAACCGATTCCATGGCCAGCATCACCCAACGGGCCAACGAGCATATGGCTGAGATTAAGAAGATGATGACGCCGAAGTAAAGCGGCTATCGGCGCTGTTCTCGTGCACGTCACAGGCGTACTCTTATACCTCGTGGGCGATTGAGCGTATGCAAATCGCCCTCATGCTGGAGTACCAGAAATCGGTCGATTTGCATACGCTCAATCGCCTTCACACATAGTGGCGCGCTACCCGCAGTCACCGGGCAAACTAACAGGAAACTACCGGTCGAGCGCTAACTTGGTCGCTGCACAGCTGGGTGTTTATTGGCTGACCGATTTCTGGTACTCCAGCATGAGGGCAGACGATAAACACCCAGCTGTGCGTACGGTGACAGCGCTAGACTATTCCCCGCCCCTGGTGTTCTCTGCAAAAACACAGCCAAACAAGAAATATATTGCAAGAATGTACAAAACTGCTTGACGGGAAGAAATAATATGCATTATTATGCGTCTTCGAGATAGGCCTCTGCCCATCAAGCCAAGCTGCAACATAGCGATTAAGAGACTAAGCCATGACCACACCTAGCCGCGTTGAATACCAAACTAACCCCTCCCAGTACAAACACTGGAAGCTCAGCTACGACGGAGTGGTGGCCACGCTGAGGGCTGACTTTGACGAAAACGCGGGCCTGCGCCCTGGCTACAAACTCAAGCTGAACAGCTATGACTTGGGTGTGGATATTGAACTGAATGATGCGATTAACCGCATCCGCTTTGAGCACCCCGAGGTGCGTACCGTGGTGCTGACCAGTGCCAAAGAAAAAGTGTTTTGCTCGGGGGCCAACATCTTCATGCTGGGTGTGTCGAGCCACGCATGGAAGGTGAATTTTTGCAAATTTACCAATGAGACGCGCAACGGTCTGGAAGACTCTTCCAAGCACAGCGGATTGAAGTTTTTGGCGGCTGTCAACGGTGCCTGCGCGGGCGGCGGCTACGAAGTGGCGCTGGCCTGCGATGAGATTATTTTGGTGGACGACCGCGCCTCGGCCGTGAGCCTGCCCGAGGTGCCGCTGCTGGGCGTGCTGCCCGGCACGGGTGGCCTCACCCGCGTGACCGACAAGCGCCATGTGCGCCACGACCTGGCCGATATTTTTTGCACCAGCGTCGAAGGTGTGCGTGGCCAAAAAGCCAAAGACTGGCGCTTGGTGGACGACATTGCCAAGCCCCAGGTGTTTGCGCAAAAGGTGCAAGAGCGCGCTCTGGCGCTGGCGGCGCAGAGCGACCGCCCGGCCAACGGCAAAGGCGTGGCGCTCACACCTATTCCGTGTACGGTGGAGGCTGACGCACTGCGCTACCCCTTCGTCACCGTCGAGATCGACCGCGCCAAGCGCACGGCTACCTACACTGTCAAAGGCCCACAAGGCGCGCAGCCTGCCGACGTGGCTGGCATAGAAGCCGCAGGTGCTAACTGGTACCCCCTTGCATTGGCCCGCCAACTGGAAGACGCGATTTTGTCGATGCGCACCAACGAGCTGGATATTGGCACCTGGCTGATCAAAACCCAGGGCGATGCCGCCGCCGTGTTGGCGATGGATGCCACCTTGTTGGCAAACCAAACTCACTGGCTGGTACGCGAAACCATTGGCCTGCTGCGCCGCACCTTTAGCCGCCTGGACGTGTCCTCACGCAGCTTGTTTGCCTTTGTAGAGCAGGGCTCCTGCTTTGCGGGTACCTTCTTGGAGCTGGCGCTGGCTTGCGACCGCATTTACCACCTGGCCCTGCCTGATGATGCAGCGGCTGCGCCTAAAGTGACGGTGGGCGAGGTCAACTTTAGCCTGTACCCGATGGTCACCGAGCAAACCCGTTTGCAACGCCGCTTCTACAACGAAGCACCCGCCCTGGCCGCCGTACGTGCAGATCTGGGCAAAGCGCTGGATGCCGATGCGGCCTTTGCGCTGGGCCTGGCCACCTCGAACCCCGACGATATTGACTGGGCCGACGAGGTGCGTATTGCCATTGAAGAGCGTGTGGCTATGTCGCCTGACGCGCTCACCGGTATGGAAGCCAACTTACGATTCAACGGCCCAGAGAACATGTTTACCCGCGTGTTTGGCCGCCTCACCGCTTGGCAAAACTGGATCTTCCAGCGCCCCAACGCGGTGGGTGAAAAAGGTGCACTCAAGGTCTATGGCAAAGGCGAAAAAACCGCCTTCGACTGGAACCGCGTTTAAAGAACATAAGTTGTGCAGCGCCATCGCGGTGGGGCGCTGCAACCGAATAACTTATCCACTTTGCATTTTGAATTTACGGAGATCACTATGTCAGCAACTTCAAGCATCAACTACAGCGAAAAAATCCCGAACAACGTTAACCTGAGCGAAGACCGCACCTTGCAGCGCGCACTGGAGCAGTGGCAGCCCAACTTTATCAACTGGTGGGACGACATTGGCCCCGAGGGCTCGACCGACCATGAGGTGTACCTGCGCACGGCAGTCAGCGTAGACCCGCAAGGCTGGGCGCAGTTTGGCCATGTCAAGATGCGTGACTACCGCTGGGGCATTTTCATGAACCCGGGCGAGACGGACCGCAAAATCCATTTTGGCGACCACAAAGGCGAGAAAGTGTGGCAAGACGTGCCCGGCGAATACCGTGCCAACCTGCGCCGCATCATCGTCACCCAGGGCGACACCGAGCCCGCCTCGGTCGAGCAGCAGCGCCACCTGGGCCTGACCGCGCCCAGCATGTACGACCTGCGCAACCTCTACCAGATCAACGTGGAAGAAGGCCGTCACCTGTGGGCGATGGTGTACCTGCTGCACAAACACTTTGGCCGCGATGGCCGCGAAGAAGCAGATGCGCTGCTGGTGCGCCGCAGTGGTGACGAGAATAACCCCCGCATCTTGGGTGCATTCAACGAAGCCACGCCCGATTGGCTGAGCTACTTTATGTTCACCTACTTTACCGACCGCGATGGCAAGTTTCAGCTGGCCGCACTGGCCGAAAGCGCCTTTGATCCGTTGGCCCGCACCACCAAGTTCATGCTCACCGAAGAAGCGCACCACATGTTTGTGGGCGAGAGCGGCATCTCCCGCGTGATCCAGCGCACCGCCCAGGTGATGAATGAGCTGAAAACCGACGACGTGGGCAAGCTGCGCGCAGCAGGCGTGATCGACCTGCCCACGGTGCAGCGCTATATCAACTTCCATTACAGCGTGACGATTGATTTGTTTGGCGCCGACGAGTCCAGCAATGCCGCTACCTTCTACAACACCGGCCTGAAAGGCCGCTACGAAGAAGGCAAGCGCGAAGATGACCATTCGCTCAAAGGCCAAACCTACAACGTGCTGGAAGCGCGCAATGGCGAGCTGGTAAACAAAGAAGTGCCGATGCTCAACGCCCTGAACGAAGTGCTGCGTGACGACTACATCAAAGACTCAGTCGCCGGTGTAGAGCGCTGGAACAAGGTGCTGACCAAAGCGGGCATCGCTACCCAACTGCGCGTGCCGCACAAGGCGTTTCACCGCAATATCGGTGCGCTGTCGGGCGTGAAAGTGTCGCCAGAAGGCCGCATTGTGTCGGACGCAGAATGGTTGGCCAACGAAGCCACATGGTTGCCTACCCGTGAAGACCGCGCCTATGTAGCCAGCCTGATGGGTCGGGTGGTGGAAGTGGGCAAATACGCTAACTGGATCGCTCCGCCTGCTATCGGCATTAATCGCCAGTTGCCGGACTTTGAGTACATCCGGTTTAACTGATCGACGTTTCCTTCCATGTTGGTCGGTGTCCACACGTTCATTCGGTCTCGGGGTGCTGATTCGCGTGGTCAGATTGATGGCAAACTCGAAAGAGGCCAGGCAGGTCTTGTGCGGGATCAGGCCGACGGCGCGCTCAGCTCCGCGGCTGTCCCCCGTTGCGGCTTAGGGCCGCTGCCTCCTCCTTTATGCCGCTGCGCTGAGCGCACCGCCGACCTGATCTTGCGACCATGGTGGACGGTCAACCGTTTGAACCGAAACCATTCCCCTACGCAGCCCTGGCGCTTGGCGTGGACGGCGCAGCGGCATAAAGGGGGAGTAGGCGGCCCTAAGCCGCCACGGAGGACAGCCGCGGAGCCGTTCACGCCAAGTGCCAGGGCGGGCACAGCACGGGAAATCTGTCCAGCCAGCCGCGTAGCCAATCACCCCAAGTGCCGGGGCAACAAGTACCAAGCCGTCCGAAGGTGCCAATCCGTCCAAACGCACAAATCCACAAACGCAACAGTGCAGTGAACATCACAACGCTCTATAAAATCCCGACCATGACCATGACTACCACCATCGCCATCAAACAGCACCTGATCGACCCGGTCATTTGCATTCGCTGCAACACCTGCGAGTCGATTTGCCCGGTCAAGGCCATTACGCATGACGATATGAACTATGTCGTGGATGCCGACAAGTGCAACCTGTGCATGGCCTGCATCTCGCCGTGCCCCACGGGTTCCATTGACAACTGGCGCACCATGCCCAAGCTCAAGGCTTACACACCGGCAGAGCAATTGACTTGGGACGACTTGCCCGAAGAATGGACGGCAGATCAGCTAGTCGAGGCCGGTGTGTCGGGCGATGTGCAAGCCGCGAGCGCCGCACCGACAGAGAGCACCGGTAACGCCCAGACCACTGGCGAAGCGGCAGTGACTTCATCCATCTATGGCTCCACCATACCGCCAAGCTCTGCCGCCAAAGCAGTCACCAATTTGCATGGGCCTAAAAACCCCATCACCGCTACGGTGGTGGGCAATGTGCGCGTGACGGCGGTCGGTAAAGACTACGACACCCACCACATCGTGCTGGATTTTGCGGGCCTGCCTTTCCCTGTGCTGGAGGGCCAGTCTATTGGCGTAGTGCCTCCTGGCAGCGACGATAAAGGCAAACCGCACCACGCTCGCCAATACTCGATTGCCAGCCCCCGCAATGGCGAGCGTGCGGGCTATAACAATCTGTCGCTCACCGTCAAGCGCGTGCTGGAAGACCACCAAGGCCAGCCCGTGCGCGGTGTCGCGTCTAACTACGTGTGCGATCTGAAAGTGGGCGACACGGTGCAAGTGATAGGCCCGTTTGGCAGCAGTTTTTTAATTCCCAACCACGCGCCGTCGAACATTGTGATGATCTGCACTGGCACCGGTAGCGCCCCCATGCGCGCCATGACAGAGTGGCGGCGCAGGCAGCGCCAGCTGGGCCAGAGCGTGGGTGGCAAACTCATGCTGTTCTTCGGTGCCCGCACGCAAGAAGAGCTGCCCTACTTTGGCCCGCTGCAAAGCCTGCCCAAAGACTTTATCGACATTAACTTCGCTTTCTCCCGGACCCCCGGCAGCCCCAAGCGCTACGTGCAAGACGCACTGCGTGAGCGCTCTGCTGATATTGGCGCACTGCTCAGTGATGCCAATACCTATTTTTATGTCTGCGGCCTGAAAAGCATGGAAGAGGGCGTGCTGCTCGCCCTGCGCGATATTGCCCGGCAAGCGGGATTGCAGTGGGACGCATTAGGCGCAACGCTGAAGAAAGAAGGGCGCTTGCATCTAGAGACGTATTGATTTATGGCACTGACCCGTTGACCCGTTGACCAGTTCCCGCGCAATGCCCGCTATTTGCGCGCAGCCAACAGCAAGCAGCCCATTGCAGCAAACAAACTGCCTGACACCCGGTTAAACACCCGCGCGCGACCCGCCTGACGCAGCCAGGGCGCGATGCGTGCGGCGAACAGCGTACACAGGCTGAGGGTGGCGAACTCAAACACCACAAAGGTCAGCGCGAGAATGGCGAACTGCGGTGCCCAGGCTTGGGATGCATCGACAAACTGCGGAAAAAACGCGGCAAAAAACAGCAAGGCCTTGGGGTTGCTGGCGCCCACCAGCAGGCCTTGCACATACAGCGTGCGCATGGACATGCCAGCAGAGGCATCGCCCAGCGCTGAAGAGGCTGGCATATCAAAACTGCTGATCGGGCTGCGGAAGGTTTTGATACCCAGGTAAATCAAATACGCCCCGCCCAGCAGCTTCAATACCCAAAAGGCCGTGTCCGATGCGGCCAGCACGGCACCCAAGCCCAATGAGGACAGCAAGATCATGCCCAGCGCTGCCGTAATGCTGCCACTGGCCGAGGCCATCGCTTTGGGCGCGCCATGGGCAATCGCATTGGTCATGCTCATCAACATGGTGGGGCCGGGCGTGAGCACCAAAAGTGCGACGGCGGCGAGGTAGAGCAGGTAGGTGGAGAGAGTCATGCAGGCATTATGCAGCGCGCATGGTTTTCTTCACGATGTTGGCGTAGTTGCAGATGAAGACGCCGTTCAGCTCTGCTTCGCTCAGGCCGCGCTTGGCCAGGTTGTCTGCCACCTCACGCAGATCGCCATAGCCTGTCATGATGCGGCCGGGCCAAGTGCCTTCCAGGTCGGTGCCAAAGGCTACATGCCCGGGGCCGATCAGTTCGCACATCCGCATGATCTCGTCTGCATAGGACGCAATGCTGTTGACCCGGTAAGCTGGGTCATTGCGCACGCGCAGGTTCCACAGGCCCACGGCACCGCCGCGTGCGGCAATTTTTTTGGCCGTGGGCAGCGCCAGTGAGCGGGCCATCCAGCCTTGGTCGCTGGGCGCGCCGCCTTGCGGGCTGATCCACGAATGCGACCACACCATGGGCGCGTCAGATGCGTCCAGCGCGGCATCCACCAGCGCGGACGTGCCGTGGGCTAGGTCTACCACGATGCCCAGGCGCTTGCAATGCGCTACTACCTTGGCACCCAGGTCGGTGAGGCCGCCGTGGCTAGGCTCGGCGGTTTGGTGGTCGCCGATGGGGCTTTGAATGTAGTGCACCAGCTGCATATGGCGCACGCCAATGCTGTGCGCCCAATCCAGGCGGGAGATATCGCCTTCCAGAAAATTAGCCGCCTCCGTGGCCAGTAGCACGCGGGGCTGGCCAGCGAGCGCGGCATCCACATCGGCCACAGTGAGCGCCTTGGTCACGCCCCATTGCGTCAAGCGGGTTTCATACTCGGCCACGCGGGCTTGGAAGTAGGCCCACAGCTCGCCTTCTTTGGGGATCGAGCCCTGCTTAAAGCCTGCAGGCGTATTGCTCATCCAGCGCTGGTCGTCCACGATGGCCCAGGCCAGCAGCGTGGTGCCCGACTCGCGCATGTGCTTGTTCAAGTCAAAGCCAAACAGCCTGGGCAAAAACTGGCCGTAGTGCGAATGCATGTCGGCCAAGTACGGCGATTTCACCACTTGGCCCCTGGCAGCAGGAGCCTGCAAGCCCACTAGAGCGCCAGCGGCCCACAGGCCACACTGGCGACGGTTCAAAGTCACATTCAAACTCAAGCCATCTTGCAGCCAGCGCCGCTGTCAGCCAGCGCTTTGGCGGCAATGCCAATGACTTTGTTTTCTTTGTTCTCTACTCGGCGGGTGTAGATGTCTTGTATCGGGTTGTGCGACTTGCTCATGGTCCAGGCACCGCGTGGGCTGTCAATGCGGGCGTTTTCCATGGCCGTGTACAAAGCGGCTTTGTTGGTCAGGTCACCCTTGACGGCATTCGCGCCTTGCACCAGCAGC
>JANMTF010000223.1:0-3500 GCA_031390175.1 Polaromonas sp. | reverse complement strand
AGTGCTCACCCTGCAGCGCCCAGCCAATGACCCTTTGGGCGCGGGCGCGGTACGCTTTGTGGGCACCACCCTGTGGAGCGACTACGATGCCCTGGCCCTGCTAGGCAAAGCCAAAAACGACCTCACCGAGCAACTGCGCCTGCGCGGCAAAGCCTTTCGCGGGGCCAATTTTTATCTAAAAAAAGCCGCCACGGTTCGCAACGGCCTGCCATGGCTGGCAGAAGAGATGCGCGAGCAAGCGCTGCTATGCCAGCAGTGGCTGCTCGCAGCATTAACCACCGCGCCTCAAGATCCCAAAACCACCACGGTGGCCGTCACCCACTTCGCCCCCAGCCTGCGCAGCGCCGACCCCCGCTACGGCCTGAACCCCACCACCGCAGGCTTTTGCAACGCGCTGGATGACTATCTCGACCATGCCGACTTCTGGCTGCACGGCCACTTGCATTGCCAGAGCGACTATCTACACCAAGGTGTCGGCCGCACCTGCCGAGTCGTAGCCAACCCCCTGGGCTACGCGCGAAAGAACGAGCAAGTGACTTTCCGGCCAGAGTACATTGTTACGGTGTAATGGGCTGGAGCCCAATAGAATATTGCGGGAAAAGCTACCATAAATGTAGCGTAAATTGAGTCTGCGTGACTCACCGGGCTCGTCATCAGTACACGTAGTCTTATGCCGCATTGACTTCTGGCTTGGTCACTTTGCGCCGGCTTTGACGATGACTGTCCTACCTTGGTCTCTTTGCGGCGATGGAGGAATTTGCGCTGTAAAAATCTTACGAAAACACGCGGCTGGTGGAGTGGTAATCTTAAGTTAGTCACCGCGCCTTTCTCCAGATTTTTCATCGCAAACACGCTCCATCACCGCTTGCTGGCAGGGCTTCTTTCAGGTTCGCGCGAGCCTGGTGTGCGGGTACTGGTTGGGATACTGTTTTGTAACAGGTGACATGCTTGATGTGTGCATCTTTGGCATGCACATCACTATAAAAAGAGTAGCTTCTCCCGCATTATTCTATTGGGCTAGTGGCCAAAACAGTCCAATTAAGTGATGCCCGATGCATCACCGCGCGAGCAAGCACAAGTTCCCGAGCTGCCGCCAGCCAACCAAGCTGGCCGAGGACTCTTTAAACCGGGCTACAGCCAACAAAGGGGGTTCGCACTAGTGCCGCTACCGACAGACCTTTACCTGTCCGCTACAGCTCACAAGCATCCTGTCAATTTAACCCAGTCGCACTCGATGCCGCGCCACCTGCAGCCGCACCTGCGCAGGCGCGGTGCCGCCCAAGGTGTTGCGGGCGTTGAGAGAGCCGCGCAGGCTGAGCACGGCGTACACATCTTTCTCAATGCCGGGGTTGAAGCCTTGCAGCACCGCCAAGGGCAGCTCAGACAAATCGACGTTGTGCGAGATGGCGGCTTTCACCGCGTGGGCTACGGTCTCGTGGGCATCGCGGAAGGGCAGCCCTTTTTTCACCAGGTAGTCGGCCAGGTCGGTGGCGGTGGCGTAGCCTTTTAATGCAGCTTGCTCCATGGCGGGGGCGTTGACGGTGATGCCGCCTTCTTTTTGACCTGTAGTGGCGTTGAGTTGCCCGCCGATCATTTCGGCAAAGATGCGCAGCGTGTCTTTGAGTGTGTCTACGCTGTCAAACAGCGGCTCCTTGTCTTCCTGGTTGTCTTTGTTGTAGGCCAGGGGTTGGCCTTTCATCAGGGTGATCAGGCCCATCAGGTGGCCTACTACGCGGCCGGTTTTGCCGCGTGCCAGCTCGGGTACGTCGGGGTTTTTCTTCTGCGGCATGATGGAGCTGCCAGTGGTGAAGCGGTCGGCGATTTTGATGAAGCTGAAGTTTTGGCTCATCCATAAAATCAGCTCTTCGCTCAGGCGGCTGATGTGCACCATCGCTAGCGATGCCGCTGCGGTGAATTCGATGGCGAAGTCGCGGTCGCTCACGGCGTCGAGCGAGTTTTGGCAGACCTGCGCCTGGCCCTTTTCATCGACCATGCCTAAAGTTTGGGCCACGCGCTCGCGGTCTAGCGGGTAGCTGGTGCCTGCCAGCGCGGCTGCCCCAAGTGGCAGGCGGTTGACACGTTTGCGCACGTCTTGCATGCGCTCGGCGTCGCGGGCAAACATCTCTACATAGGCCAGCATGTGGTGGCCAAAGCTGACGGGCTGGGCTACTTGCAGGTGGGTAAAGCCAGGCAGGATTACCTCGACATTTTTTTCAGCCACCTCTAGCAGAGATTTTTGCAGGTCTACCAGCAGGCCGCCTATCAGGTCTATCTCGCCGCGCAGCCACAGGCGCACGTCGGTAGCTACCTGGTCGTTTCTGGAACGGCCGGTGTGCAGGCGCTTGCCTGCGTCGCCTACCAGGGCGGTCAGGCGCGCCTCGATGTTCAGGTGCACGTCTTCCAGGTCGAGCTTCCATTCAAAGCGGCCGCTTTCGATCTCACTGCGAATCTGCGCCATGCCTTGTTGGATGCTGGCATGGTCTTCTTTGGCAATGATTTTTTGCGCCGCCAGCATGTCGGCATGGGCGAGCGAGCCGGTGATGTCGGCATCCCACAGGCGTTTGTCAAAAAACACGCTGGAGGTGTAGCGCTTGACGAGCTCGCTCATGGGCTCTGAGAACAGGGCCGACCAGGCTTGGGATTTTTGGGCGAATTGGTTTTCGTGGTTCATAGGGGCTTAAGCTTAGCAGCATGCGCGCGCTCTGGGCACCGGGGCGCAAGGCTGGCATACTAGACATGAGGGCAGTGACAATGACTGCGCCTTGCTACATTTTAACTTTGACCATGCAAACCCGATTTGGCAGCTCGCAATTTGAAGCGGTGGCCCCTGTAGAGAGCCGCGCTGCACCAGTATTGGTGCTGCTCCCGCTGCAGCCTGCACTTGCTCCGGTTTTGGTATTTGATGCCTGCCAAGTGGGCGTGATTTTGCGCGCTGTGCTGTTTGTGCAACTGGTGATGGCGGTAGGGGTGATGTATGGCAGCGCCAGCCCGGCGGATTGGTTGATCCGTTTGGCGCTGATGACGGGGGCGGCTTTGCCCGCCACTTTGATATGGCTGATCACCGCCTGCGCCCTTAAAAAACCATTGCAGCGGCTCTCCAAGGCCGGTCAGTGGATGGGCGGGATCGCCTTGGGGGTATTGGCGGGCCTGTATGGCTGCGGGGTCATGGCGTTTTTAGGTATTACCCAAGATGCCCCCTGGCTGGCCAGCGCGGCCACGGGTGCATTGCTGTCGGCCGCATTGGTGGCTGCGCTGGTATGGCGAGCAGCGGGCCGTGCACCGGCCAGCGCCAATGCGCGCTTGGCTGAGCTGCAGTCGCGCATACGGCCGCATTTTTTGTTCAACACGCTTAACAGCGCGATTGCATTGGTACGCGCCGAGCCCGCGCGGGCAGAGGCGGTGCTGGAGGACTTGGCCGAGCTGTTTCGCAGCGCGCTGGTAGACCGGGGGGACGCGGTGCCCTTAGCCCAAGAAATCGAGCTGGCCCAGCGCTACCTGGC
>JANMTF010000292.1:0-7039 GCA_031390175.1 Polaromonas sp. | reverse complement strand
TGATCACGGGCGTGACGGTGCTGTATTTTTACGGCCACGAGGCGGTGCACTCTATCTGGGGCATTCCCAGTACCGATGCCTTGCCACCCAAGTTTGTGATGCTATCTGCCATCGTGCAAGAGCCGACCAACAAAACTCCGGGGCTGTTGTACCTGTGGGTGAGCAAGATAGGCGACAACGGCCCGGTGCTGGAGCCACGTGCCTACCAAGTGCCCTACAGCCGCAAACTGCATACGCAAATTGACGAAGGCATCAAAAAAGGCCGTGACGGCGTTAGCCAAGTGGGCACAGCCGAGGTGAAAGCGGGCAATGGGCGCGGGATGGGCTGGCTGCGCCCAGGCAACGACGAGCAGGAGATCAAGATCACCGACCTGCCCTCACCCCAGTTGCCGGAGAAATGAACATGTTCTTTGCGCATTGCATGAGCGTACCGCCGACCTGGCTTGCACAGTGCCGTGTGTGGGCCGTGGTGGGCAGTACTGTGGTGGGCGCATTGGCTGTCAGTAGTTGCAGCCCCAAGCCCGACCAAGATGTTTTTTTTCCATTGGACGATGGCCGTAGCTGGACCTACCGCGTGACCAAAAATCTCGACGAGGCACAAGAACCCAACATCGATCTGCTGGAGTTCTCGGCTCGTGGCGTTCAGGACGTGGACGGTAAGCCTGCATTGCGCAGGCGCAGCGACAACGGCGTGGACTATTGGTTTCGCGGCGATGCATCGGGCATCTTTCGCGTTGCCAGCAAAAACGCCTTGGACAAAGAACTTAAAACCGATAACCCGCCCCGCTACGTGTTAAAAAAACCCTACGTCATCGGCACCCATTGGGAGGCCAGCACGGTGGCTTACATTTTGCAACGCAAGAATGAAGTCCCCAAAGAAATACGTTACACCCACAAGCCCGTGATGATGGTCTACCGGATTGATGCCTTAGACCAAAAAGTGCAGACTGCATCGGGTGCATTCGAGGGCTGCATTCGTGTGCTTGGCGAGGCCAAAATAAAACTGTATGTGGACGCGCTGTTCGCTTGGCGCGACATGCCCTTGTTCAGCACCGAGTGGTATTGCCCCAAGGTGGGTTTGGTGCGTGTGGAGAGGGTGGAAACGTCACCCTCCAGAACACTGCGCGGTGGCACCATGACTTTGGATTTGGTCCAGTGGCGCCACTAGTTGGTAATAGGTCAACACCGACCCAGAGTGTCGCAATCTGCGACTACTTGTCAGCACATAGGGCTAACCCGGATTTAGTGAAGGGGATTACGTTTTATGCTGCGCTCACCGGTAAAACTAAGCGTCGATCCGGATTCCTTCATAGAGTTCATTCACCCATTAAACAGGAGACAAGTCATGAGAAAATTTTTAAACCCAGTGCTACTGGGTTTGGCATTGGGCATCGCGTCCACAGCAAGCGCGCAAAATTGGCCGATGTATGGCGGCGACGCAGGCAACACCCGATTCAGCACCTCCAACCAAATTAACGCGGGCAACGTCAATAAACTCAAAGTGCAGTGGGCCTTGCAGTTGGGCACCAATCGCTCGCAAGAGTCCACCCCCATCTTGGTCGGCGACACGCTATTTGTGACCTCATCCTTTGGTCCTAAAAACACCTTTGCGGTGGATGCCAAAACGGGTCAGGTGAAATGGACTTACCAGCCAGACATTCCCAAGGGCATTGAGCAGTTTGCCTGCTGCGACGTGAACAACCGCGGCGTAGCCCATGCCGATGGCCGGATTTTTGTGGGCCGCCTTGACGCCCATGTCGTAGCGCTCGATGCCAAGACTGGCAAGGAATTGTGGAAAACCCAAATTACCGACTACACCCAAGGTGCAGTCATCACCTCGCCTCCCACCTTGGTTAAAAACCTGGTCATCACTGGCTTTGGTGGCGGCGAATATGGTGTGCGCGGAGCCATCGTGGCGATGGACCAAGCCACTGGCAAAGAAGTATGGCGTACGCAAACAGTACCGCAACCAGGCGAGCCTGGCGGCGACAGCTGGAAGGGTGACTCCGGCAAACTGGGCGGCGCAGTGGCATGGCACATTGGCTCCTACGACCCCAAGCTCAACTTGGTTTACTACGGCACCAGCAACCCATCACCCTGGTCTGCATCAGTGCGCGGCAACGACAGCTCTGACATTGGCAAATTCAGCAATTTGTACTCAGCCTCTGTGCTGGCCATGAATGCCGATACCGGCAAGATTACGTGGCACTACCAGTTCACACCGCACGATGCGTGGGACTATGACGGCGTCAATGAGCTGGTGTTTGCCGACTACCCAGTCGATGGCAAAAAGGTACCTGTGATCATGCAGGCCAACCGCAATGGCTTCTTCTATGTGATTGACCGTGCCAGTGGCAAACTGATATCTGCCAAGCAGTACATCGAAGGTGTCAACTGGGCCACGGGTATTGACATGAAGACCGGCACGCCCATCGAGACCGCAGGCAACGCAAAGCGCCCCGGCATGAAACGCAAGGCCTCCGATGTTTGCCCTAACCTGATTGGCGGCAAAAACTGGATGCCCATGAGCTACAACGCTCAAACGGGTTTGGTCTACATTCCCACCATGAACTTGTGTATGGACATGGAAGGCATCCAGAGCGAGTACAAGCGCGGCGCGTTCTATCTGGGCGTGAACTTTGACTTGGGCAAAGTAGGCCCAGGCGGCCATATGGGTGGCGTAAAGGCCTGGGATCCTGTGGCACAAAAGCAAGTCTGGTTCAACAAAGAAGACCTGCCATTTACCGGTGGAATGCTAAGCACTGGCGGTAACCTGCTGTTCCACGGTGATATCAAAGGCTGGTTCAAGGCTCTGGATGCCAAAACAGGCAAAGAGCTGTGGAAGTTCAATGCGGGCTCTGGCATTTCTGCAGCGCCCATGACCTACACCCTGGACGGCAAGCAGTATGTGGCTGTGGTGTCTGGGCGTACACAGTCGATCCCAGCCTTCTTCGGCGCGCTGGGTGAGAAAATGGTAGCAGCCAGCCCAGAGGGTGGCACGCTGTATGTGTTTGCATTGAACTGAAGTGATGATGGTGACGCAGTATCAGCATGCTCTGGCATACTGGTACTGCGGCTTTGACACCAAGCCCGCGGAGCACCCTCCACGGGTTTTTAATTTGTAGATGAGAACTTTTGACATGACGCTTTGCAGATTTTTCCAGACGACAGGTTTGTTCCGCAGCATGGCAGTTTCGCTGACCATGGCAGCGCTCGCGATAAGCGCAGGCGGCGCCTTCGCCGCAGAGCCACTGCGCGTCTGCGCCGATCCTGACAATTTGCCGTTCAGCAAATCCGAGGGTCCCGAGCGGGGTATCTATGTTGATTTGGCTGAGCTGGTGGCGCAGCGTTTGAATGCCACGCCGGTTCACTACACATGGTGGCTCACCTTCTACCAACGCCGCGCGCTGCGCAACACCGTCAAAGAATGTGATGCGGTGTTTGCGCTGCCCACAGACGCAGATTACAAGGTTCGGGGTTTGCAAAAAACCGCCGCTTTCCTGGATGTGGGCTACGCTCTGGTGAGCGCCCCGGGCTTTACATTCAATGGCTTGAATGACCTAAAAGGCAAACGCCTGGCGGTTCAATTCCAAACCAATCCCCACATCTTGTTATCGCAGCGCAATGACCTGCCCTTTTCCACCTTCAAAACCTCCGAAGAGATTTTTGCCTTGCTCGCCAAGGGCGAGATAGATGCCGGATTTTTGTGGGGCCCAACGGCGGGCTTTGACAATATGAAACAGCATGGTGGACGCTGGAAAGTGACACCTCTCACCGGCCCAGACTTGACGGGTCAGGTATCGGTCGCGGTGCAGCGCGACAAGACTGAGCTGGTGAAAGACATTGACGCAGCCTTGCTAGCGCTCAAACCCCAGATAGCCGAATTGACCACAAAGTATGGTTTCCCCAAGTCAGTGCCCGTCAAGCTTGACTTGGTGACTGCCGCTGCCGGTCCTGCGAAGCTACAAACCTTGGCTGCCCATGACAAGGCGTTCTCGATACCGGCACAGTGGATGGTCAAAACACAAGCCAAGAGCGATGCAGAGGGCAAAGCACCTGCGAAAGCCAAGCCTCCCAGCAAAGTGATCACGCCCGCTGGTTCTGCCGCAGCCAAGGCTGCCACTGCTGGCGCCGCGACACAAGTGGCTGCTGCGCAGACACCTGCACTCAGTGCCGACGCCCAGTTAGGGCGCGTGCGTTTTAACGACCAGTGCTCGCATTGCCATGGCACTGACGCAGCCAGCCCCATCCGTGAACGCGATGTGCGGCGCTTGAAGATGCGCTACGACGCCAAGTGGCTGGAAACGGCTACTACTACGATCAAAAATGGCCGCTCAGACGCAGGCATGCCACCTTGGAAAGACATCCTGAAAGAACCTGAAATTCAACAGCTCCTGAGCTTTCTTGAAACTGTGCAGAAATAGCGGTGAACCGTCACCACTACTCCTGCAACAGTGCGCCGCGCAGACGGTGCCACATTGCATTTTGCTAACCAACGCGTCCAAGCCCTATGCTGTTAGTTAAAAACCTCTCTAAACGGTATGGCGAGCGTGCTGCGCTGAAGGAGGTGGGTTTTGAGCTCCAGCACGGCCAGTTCTGCGCCCTACTGGGGCCCAATGGGGCAGGCAAATCTACCCTGTTCCAGCTATTGACCGGCTTGTTTGTACCTGACCAAGGCGATATCACGATCGACGGCATTGCTTTGCAGCAAGCGCCCGCCAAAGCGTTGGCGCGTATTGGTGTAGTGTTCCAGCAGCAGGCGCTGGATCTGGATCTTTCTGTACGGCGCAATTTGAAATTCCATGCCGATCTGCATGGCCTGAGCCGTGCCGTGACGCTGGAGCGTATCGCCAGCGATTGCGATGCCATGGGCCTGACTACTGATTTAGACCGGCCTACGCGCGAGCTGTCTGGCGGCACCCGGCGCAAGGTGGAGCTGGTGCGCGCATTGCTGCACCGCCCCGGCTTGCTGTTGATGGACGAAGCCACGGTAGGCCTGGATCCCAAATCACGCAAAGACATGGTCAGCGCCGTGCAGCGGGACGTAGAGCAACGTGGCACCTGCGTTTTGTGGGCCACCCACTGGGTAGAAGAAACATCGGACGCAGCCAAGGTACTGGTGCTGCACCAAGGCCAATTGGTGGCGGAGGGAAGCCCAGAGCAAGTCACACAGGCCCTTGGCCACCCTACTCTGGAGGCAGGGTTCATTGCCCGTACCAGCCGCGCAGCAGTCTTAGCCTAAACAACCATCCACCAACCCATCCTTTAAAGGTAATGATGATGAAAAATACAAAACTTGCTTGCGCCGTCTTCTTTGCCCTGTCGCTCTGCAGTGCAGCATCAGCCCAGCCCATCGCACTGGTGTCCAGTGAAAAAGACAATGCACTGACGGTGGTCAACTTGAAAGATATGACGGTGCAAGGCACCATCGCTACCTGCAAGCGTCCTCGCCATATGCACTTGATGGCTGACCGCAAGCAAGTTCTGGTAGCTTGCGGGGGCGACAACGCGGCCGACGTGATCGACCTGGCTACGCGCAAGTCGGTCGGGCGCATCCCCTTGGGTGATGACCCGGAAGCGTTTGATCTGTCTCCCGACGGCAAAACGCTCTATGTGTCTAACGAAGATGAAGGTGAGCTGGCCATTGTCGACATGGCCAGCAAAAAAATCATTGGTGAAGTCAAAGTAGGCAAAGAACCTGAGGGGGTGAAGGTGTCTCAAGATGGCAAAACGGTGTACGTCACATCGGAAGTCGCCAGCATGGTGCATGTCATCGACACCGCTACACGCAAGATTGTTAAAAACATCCAGGTAGGCAAGCGCCCACGCCGCATGGCGCTGACCCCCGATGGCGCAGAGCTTTGGGTCACCAACGAACTGGGAGCCAGCGTCAGCATCATTTCTACCAAAGAACTGAAGGTCATAGACACGGTGAAATTCGCTATAAAAGGCGCACGCGCCTCGGACATCACGCCCGTTGGCATTGCCATGGGCCGCGACGGCAAGCGAGCCTTTGTAAGCCTGGGCCGGGTGAACCATGTGGCCTTTATCGACGTGGCCAAGCGCGAAGTGGTGCAGCAGGTGTTGGCTGGCAAACGGGCCTGGAATGTGATGCTGAACAAAGACGAAACCCAGCTCTATGTTGTCAATGGTTTATCAGACGACCTGACGATCATAGACATGGCCTCTGGCAAGGCACTGAAGACTGTGCCGGTAGGGCGTGTGCCCTACGCGGTGCTGGTGGTGGATTGATGGGCACCATGGCTCCTGCTCGCAAGGTCTTCAGTTGGTTGGCCAAGACAACTTGCACCACAGGTCTCGCGGCTCTGTGCTTGCTGTCTTTTTCCGCGCACGCTGCCGATTGGCGCGTGACACTGATTGAGCAGGCCAATAGCCCTGGGCTTGACCGAACCCGATTGGAGCGTGCTTACCTGGGCCACCCAGGCGGCTCGGCGGCGGATGGCATCAATGTGGCAGTGGAGGAGGCGCAGTTTGAACTGGAAGCAGCCAAAGCCCGCATCGTCCTTAAAACCGAAGCCGTGGCCGCTATGGCGGATGCCCGCCTGGCTGCGCAAAGTGCCGAGAAAAGCGGTGCATCTGCTCTGTTGGTCAACCTGCCAGCCGATTGGGTGGCCGCCGTAGCCAGTGCCGTAAAGCTACCGGTACTCAACGTTGGCGCCAGTGATGACCGCCTGCGTGAACGTGCGTGTGCAGCGAACCTCTACCACCTATTGCCCAGCGAACGCATGCGTGCGGACGCTGTGGGGCAGGCGCTGCTGGCACGCAAGTGGACACAGGTACTGTTGTTAGCCGGCTCCTCTGCTGACGATACAGCCCGCACTGCCGTGGCCCTTGCCACCATCAAACGCTACGGGCTCAAACTGGTCGCCAACAAGCCCTACAAACTATCTGCCGACCCACGCGAGCGGTCCTCGGCCAACCTCACATTGCTGACGGCCAACATAGCCTACGACGCGGTATGGGTGATAGACAGCGATGGCGAGTTTGCCCGAGGCCTGCCCTACAACACCGCGCAGGC
>JANMTF010000241.1:0-7356 GCA_031390175.1 Polaromonas sp. | reverse complement strand
CAAACTGGCCCACGCCGTAGGCCGCGTGCTGCGCCAAACCGACGCCAAGCCCACGGTGATGATCGGCAAAGACACCCGCATCTCTGGCTACATGCTAGAGAGCGCGCTAGAGAGCGGCTTTAACTCCGCAGGTGTCGATGTGGTGCTGCTCGGCCCCTTGCCCACCCCGGGCGTGGCCTACCTCACCCGCGCCATGCGCGCCAGCCTGGGCGTGGTCATCAGCGCCAGCCACAACCCGTTTGAAGACAACGGCATCAAGTTCTTCAGCGCCCAGGGCGCCAAACTACCCGACGCGTGGGAAGAGGCCGTCGAAGCGGCTCTTAAAGAAGCCCCGGTCTGGGCCGCATCCGACGACCTGGGCAAAACCCGCCGCCTCGAAGACGCAGCGGGCCGTTACATCGAGTTTGCCAAAAGCACCTTCGCCACCGACCTGACCTTGAAGGGCTTGAAAATCGTCGTCGACGGCTCCCACGGCGCGGCCTACCACATAGCACCCCAAGTCTTCCACGAGCTGGGCGCAGAAGTCATCGCCATCGGCTGCGCACCCGACGGTCTGAACATCAACAAAGACGTCGGTGCCACCCACCCCGATGCATTGATCCAAGCGGTCAAAAACCACCGGGCCCACTACGGCATCGCGCTGGACGGCGATGCCGACCGCCTGCAGTTTGTCGACAGCACAGGCCGCCTGTTTAACGGCGACGAGGTGCTGTACATGATGGTTTGTGAGCGCCTGGAGCGTGGCGAGAAAGTGCCCGGCGCCGTGGGCACATTGATGACCAATATGGCCGTAGAGCTGGCATTACAGGAGCGCAGCGTAGAGCTGGTGCGCGCCAAGGTAGGCGACCGCTACGTCCTGGAAGAGCTGGAAAAGCGCGGTTGGCTCTTGGGCGGTGAAGGCTCCGGCCACCTGTTGGCGCTGGACAAACACAGCACCGGCGATGGCATCATCAGCGCCCTGCAAGTACTGCAAGCGGTGCAGCGCAGCGGCAAAAGCTTTGCCCAAATTTTGGACGGCCTGACCCTCTTCCCCCAGGTGCTCATCAACATCCGCCTCCAACCCGGCCAAGTCTGGGCCACGCCCGCGCTGGAGGCGATGGTCAAAACCGTAGAAGCCGAACTAGGCCAAACCGGCAGGGTGCTCATCCGCCCCAGCGGCACCGAGCCACTGGTGCGCGTGATGGTGGAGGCCAGAGACCCTGTGCAGGCCAAGAGCTGCGCGCAGCGGATGGTGGATGTGATTGCCGGTGCCTGATGGAAATTAGAGTATGGCGATAATTTATCCATAATTTAATGTTATTTAGAGTATAGTCATTGTATAAATGGCTCTAAAAATTCAACATGATCCGCCGCTCTATCTACCTTGACCCATTGCTCCCACTGCTGGGCACCCCCCAAGTCAAAGTGATTACAGGCATGCGCCGGGTGGGCAAAAGCGCGTTGATGCTGCAACTGGTGGCCGAGCTCAAGGCGCGCGGGGTCAAGGAGGGGCACATATGCCTCATCGACAAAGAAGACTTGGCCTTTGATGCCATCACCGGCTACGCCGAGCTGGCACACTACGTCGACAGTTATTTCGCCAAATCCGCCAAAATCAAAGCAGGCAAAAAATACCTGTTTGTGGACGAAGTGCAAGACATCACCGAGTGGGAGCGTGCCATTCGCCACTACGCCAAAAAGGCCGATGTCGAGGTGTTCATCACGGGGTCAAATTCGACCATGTTGTCGTCGGAGCTGTCCACCTATTTGGCCGGGCGCTACGTAGAAATCAAGGTCTACCCCCTGTGCTATCGCGAATTTTTGCAGTTTCGCCCGGATGCTGATTTTGCCGAGTTCAGCCGCTTGGGTGGGCTGCCGGGCGTGGTCACTCTGCCTAACGAAGTGGCGCGGCAAAGTGCCCTGGAAGGCATATTGCACACCGTCTTGTTCAAAGACGTGATTGGCAGATACCAGGTGCGCAACGGTGCGCTGCTGGCGGATGTGCTCAAGTTCATCAGCGCCAATATTGGCTACCCCACATCCACCAAGAAGATTGCCGACTACTTGAAAAAGGAGCGCATTTCGCTAGCCTTTGAAACCGTTCGCGATTATCTGCTGCACTTTGAGCAAGCCAACCTGATCGCCTGTGTTGGTTGGCAAGATGCCATAGGCAAGCGCAGCATGGACTTGAACGCCAAGTACTACTTTACCGACATTGGCCTGCGCAACCGCTTAAGTGGCATGCGCGACGAATACCGTGGCCAAGTGCTGGAAAACATCGTCTACAACGAGCTGCTGGTGCGCGGCTACAGCGTGCACATTGTGCGCGTGGGCGTGATGGAAGTAGACTTCATGGCAGAGCGCGTCACCGCCACCGGGGGCGAGAAAATCTACATCCAGGTCACCTACCTGCTGGCCAGTGAGGACACGGTGCAGCGGGAGTTCAAGCCCTTGCTGGCCATCCCCGATGCCTACCCCAAACTGGTACTGTCTATGGATACCGATTGGGGCAGCGACTATCACGGCGTGCGCAGACTGAATTTGGTAGATTGGTTGTTGCTATAAAAAATTCGCACTCTGTTTTTACCTGTGCGCACAGCGCATGAAATTATCTGTGTTGGCAAAGCGCTTGTCGGACAGTCATGGCGCAGCCCACTCGATTACTTCGCGCTTACCCAGTCTTTCAATGGCTGGTTAGCCCAGGTCTTCGCTACCGAGCCAATCGATATCTGGGGCAATGACGGCGGCGACAGTTTTTGGGCACGCTCTTTTTTATCAATAATCACTTGAGCTTGTGCCATCAACTGGCCTACCGTGCTATCCGGTAGCGAGGGTTGGTTAAACAAAGCATCTATAAAATATGTATTGGTGCTGTGAAACTGGCATCCAAAAGAAGTTCTGTCTTTGGCAGCAGCGGTGAGTATGACTCTATTGGGGCCACTCAACGCTTGCAAAAACGACCCGCTGTAGCACGCAGACAGTATCAACACGGTAGGTTTGCCGCGCAGATCAGTCAACCACTGGTTCAGTATTTTGGCGTTCACATGCGGGTAGTACTGGGCACCAAAGTTGACGGACAGCACATCCACGTTGCCATGTGTAGACATTAAAACCACTACCTTGTCTTCTGGCCGGGCCTTGGCACTGGCCTTTTTCAATACCTTGGCGATGTTCTCCGCAGTGGCGTAGGGCCAATCAGCATCTTGGCCCAATGCCGGGTTATTCAATTTGAATAAGATGGCGTGCGGGTCTAGGGACAACACATTTTTCTCTGCCGTAAGCACATCATTGCGAAACGCTTTGGACTGTGAGTGCATGGCAAAAGCTGCCAAAATGAGCCGCCCCTCAGGTTTGTCTGCACGCCGTTTGTCCGCCACTTCAAATTGCTGAGTCAGTAAAGCATCGCTGCTTACTTTGCCATCGCCTTTGTAGGGCGAGCTTGCGCAACCTGTAAAAAAAAGCGTGGACAGAACAACTATGCAGGTGAGTAAAAGTCTTTTGTTCATGCGTATCTCCAGAAGTAAAAAATTCGCCGGCGTAAACCAGTATCGTGGGCTGCTCAGTGCAGTAGTATTTTTAATACACGCGCATGTGCCGCAGAAGGCGTTGGCGTGTCCAAAGTCGGTTCGACAGCACTACGAAAAAGACAGTTGCCACCAGCAAGCTCATCAGATAACCAGGGCCCACATAAAACCAGACGGATGCCTGCAATTTAAATCCGTAAACAGCAAAAGTCAGGCCAGCGAATACACCTGCTATGCCAATTAAGATAACGGCCGCCCAGCGCGAGTTGAAGGTGGCAATTAGCACAACTGCAAGACTATTTGCAGCCAGCAGTTGCAATGGAGCCGCACGGTAGTCCCATGCTTTTTCTGCCGTTTGACCAGGCGACACATCGAATGCAAACCAAGCCACTAGTGTCCAAATACAAGCAAAGGTCGCATACAAAAGCAACTGCACTACCACGCTGATACGGAATATGTGCCAGCCGAAATAATTCCGCTGCAAACGGCCTGGTGTTAGCAGTATGCGCCAATGCAAATCTTTAAACACAAGAAGACTACAGCACAAGGAAGCGATCATCAGCATGCCAAAGAAGTGGTAAGGGCCAATACCATTGTTCCATCGCGCATCCGCAATATTCGAAAGCATGGTGAGGCTCAGATATTGCATACTAACAAGCGACATCAGCTTTCCCGATAGGGTTGGTTTCACATAAAACATCTGCGTACTGGAAGCCAAGTGTGAAAAGCGCTCGAAGTAGGCCGATATCTGATGGATAAAACTTCCTCTGGGTAGTGGCTGCTTTTCAGATTCAAAAGCTGGCGTGTTCGTCCATTTCTTAGCCATCAAGTAAACGGTCAGTGGCCAGCTCAAAACCATGGCTACAAGTAGCCCCACCGGTATCTTCGTTAAATAGTCAATCGGATTGATATAGCCTTTCCAGATTATCAACGGCGTCACCAATAGCACCAGTGTGTACAAAAAAATTTTCCACACCCGCGCTGCCAAAAGACTGCTCGGCAAGCTTGTCAGTGTGCAGATCGATAGTAAGACGGAAAAGAAGGCTATTGCGCTGACGGATATCCATGCGAAATGGCCAGCAAGCAGCAACGCTGTGCCACCTGCACAGAAAATCAGCCACATTTTTGTAGCGTTCGACAGCACAGCAAGTAAGTACGATTTGCGTAAACTTTGCGGGGTGCGCAGTTGCGTGAGAACGAGTGTGCCGCGCACTATAGACCGTGACAATCCAGCGCCTTTGCTGCCAACCAGCAGGCCAGCAAATATGAACCATTGAAACACCAAGTTGTTGTCTAAACGGCTGGTGAAGGCCATGGCCATCTGGACGCACCACAATAGCCCTATGGAAAAGTAAATCCCCATCCACCATCCCGTGGTCAGATCAGATTTGAAGCAAAAATATTTCGAGTAGTTCATGCATTGAGCTCCATAAACAATTCATCGAGTGACAAAGTGCGCCCCGTGCGAGTCCATTGAGGAGCCTTACGGGTGTCGACAACCGATTGATGCGTGTGTGGGTTATTGCAAACCACAGCCGTTGCCGATACATCAACCGTCGTTGAATCCACAAGTCGAAAATGCTCCAGTATCGCGTCCCAGGTATCCAACAGCTGCAGCCGGCCGTCACGAATGAATGCGACATGGGAGACCACGCGCTCTAAATCGCTGAGGATGTGGCTGGAAATGAGTATGGTGCGCGCGGCGCGCAGGCCAGTGTCTTGCATGTCGTCTACAGCCCGGTCTACAAACAGCGCCCGCATGAATTCACTGCGAGTGATCGGGTCTAGGTTAGACACTGGCTCATCCAGCAGCAACACATCTGGGTCATGTGCCAGTGCCAGTACAACTGCCAGTTTCTGTTGATCGCCGACAGACAGGTTTTTCACTTTGCTACCCAATGGCAAGTTAAGGCGGGCAGCCAGCAACAGGCTGCGCTCCTCGCTCCAGCGCGGGTAGGCCTGGCCGATGGCTCTGCGCATCTCAAGGGCTTCCATCCACTCAAATAGATCAGGCGATTGGGCCACGTAGCCTAGCCGCTCTAGTATGCTGTCAGGCAGGTCAATGGAGGGGTGTCCTAGCAGCGTGCAAGTGCCCTGCGTGGGTACGGCCAGGCCAGCCATACAGCGCAGCAACGAGGATTTGCCAGCACCATTGCGTCCGACCAAGCCAACGACCGCACCCGCTGGAATGCTCAGTTGGATACCGTTCAATATGTTGATATCTTTGGAGGACAGGCTCAAGGCGTTGATTTCGATCACGTCATTGTTCAGCGTCATGGCTTGCTTTCGTGGGTTGGTTATCAAGGCAGGTTTGGAATGCAGCTAGCGCTTGAGCGTCAGTGATGCCTAGCTGCCTGGCAATTTGGGCTGCAGAGTCCAAGGCAGGGAGCAATAGGTTCACATTGTTTAGGCGCGTTGATTGATTTTTGGTTTTGGCAATCACCATGCCGATACCTCGCCGCCGCTCTAGCAGCCCCTCTGTTTCAAGAATGCTGTAGGCCTTGCTGACGGTCATTGGATTGATAGCATGGTCAAGTGCTACGGCGCGCACAGAAGGTAGATCGTCCCCTGCCTGTACTTGCCCGCCTGCCACCATACGGCGTACCTGTTCTACGATCTGTCTGTAGATCGGATTGGGTGCGCTGGGGGAGATATCAAAGTTCATCGTGGTGCAAGTGTATTGCAGTAATAATACACTAATTCACAAGAAGCACAAAAGTATTTTTGAAAGTGATCAATTTATCTGCAAACTGCGTTCCATTAGGTGCAGCTTCGTTGCCCAGGCCGGGTACTTTAAAATAGCCGGACTACGCCTTTAACCAGCACCACACACCATGAAAATCGAAAAAAACTCTGCCGTCACCATGCAATTCAAGCTGTCCGAAGCCAACGGCAAAGTCATTGAAAACAGTTGCAAACCTGCTGTATACCTGCACGGTGGCTACGGCAATACACTGCCAAAGATTGAAGACGCATTAGAGGGCCAAGAGCCTGGTTATGCGGTGACTTTGAATCTGGCCGCGGCCGATGCCTTTGGCGTGTACGACGACAACTTGCTGCGTACCTTGCCAAAAAAGCAGTTTCCACCGGGCGTGAAAGTGGGTGGCCAGTTGGAAGGCCGGGGCGACGACGGTAGTGTGCAGGTGTACACCGTGATGAAGATCAAGGGCGACACGGTTTACATGGACGCCAACCACCCGTTGGCGGGCAAGGATATGCGTTTTGATCTGAAAGTGATCTCCGTGCGTGCAGCAACCGAAGAGGAGATTACCCACCAGCATGTGCATGGTGAGCATGGGCACCAGCACTAGCACTAGCTATCGGCAGCGTGACATAGTGCGCTGTTGTGTAGCGCTATAATTTTTCGTATATTTCTTCCCTCAACCCCAAAGGTAATTATGGATTTAGAAGTTACCTTTGAGAAAAAACTCAGGCTTGCGCTGCTGGTGACCAGCATGCTCACCGTACTTTTAGGCTTACTCACCTGGAAAGTGGTGGCCGATGCCGACAGCGCCGCCCAATGGGTACGCCACACCAACGAAGTGCTGGACGACATATCGATTGCCCGCGAGGCTACCATCCAGATTGAGTCGATGACGCGCGGCTACATGATCTACGGTGACAAAGCCATGCTGGCAGACCGTGATGCGGTGGCCAAACGGCGCACAGAGGCTATTGCCCAACTAGAAAAAGACACGGCCGACAACCCCAAGCAACAGGCGCGCATTCCCCTGTTGCGCAAGGCCGCCATGGAGCGGCGTGCTTTGTCGGACCAAATCATCGCCTTGCGTGATGCCCAGGGCTTTGAGGCAGCGCGCAGTTTTGGCAGCGGGGCGATCACGGTGCAGGCCCG